>NZ_KB895830.1:0-225894 GCF_000374985.1 Micromonospora sp. CNB394
GCCCACCAGGCCAGCCCAGCCGACCTGGCCACCGCGATCCGCGGGCACTGGGCAGTGGAAAACTCCTCACACCACATCAGGGATGTCACCTTCGCCGAGGACGCCTCCACCGTCCACGCCGGAACCGCACCCCGGGCCATGGCAACGCTGCGTAACCTCGCCATCGGCGTGCTGAAAACCCTCGGAGCCGACAACATCGCCAAGACCACCCGAGCGATCCGCGACGAACCCCAACGAGCACTGCCCATCCTGGGCATCACCAACGATTCCGACGTCTACGGAACTTGATCAGGCCCTGGCCATGAGCGCCACCAGGGCTGAGTGAGGTCATCGCCGTTCGTTGCGCGGTAGTGGCAGCGGAGATGTCGATTCAATGATCAACGTGCCCGCTGGCACTGCCAGTTCTGGGACGTGCCCCGGCGGGGTGCGAACCAGCGACAGCGATGCGCCGCGCCTGGTTGTCGCCCCCCGTTTACCCCTCGAAAACCTTGCTAACGATTGACCAGCGGCGATAAATGATGATCACTCTGTGCGGTCGTTTGCGCAGCTCAGCGCCAAATGCCGACAGGCGATGACGACGCCAAGATCGCAGGGGTCGAGGAGGGTAGGTCGACGGTTCGATTCCGTCAGGCGGCTCAAGGTTAGGCCCTGGCCAGCTCGAATGCTGGCCAGGGCCTCATATTGGTCGATGGAGTATTGGATCACCCCCCGAAAACCTCCAGGATGACGGTTGGGTGGAGCCGCCCCGAGCTTGATGTCGAGGCCACGCAGGGCGCTATGATCCTGAAGTTCATCTCGCCTGATTCAGCCGGGTCTCATCGCATGTACGCGGGTCGGTGCCGACAGCGCCGCGACGCTGCTCGTCGTTGCCGTCGAGAAACCTGAACGGCTGGCCCGCGAGACGTCCTTCGCCGCTCGGTATGAGATGAGTCCGGCGCTGGGATCTTGGAATCAGAGGCGGCGCCACCGACTCGACTGCGGCGGATGCTTCGGGCAGGCATATCGGGCCGCTGTCGACGGCTGGTCGTAGGTGACCTAAACGCTACGACCTTTAGGAGAAGGTGGTTCAGGAACTGTGCATTCCTGTGACCCGGGATGTCCTACCTGCCAGTTTTCGTCGCGATGGCAGTCTTCGGCGGCGAGCAGGCCCGGGGCGACGTCGATGCCGACGCGCGTGCCGTCCATCCCAACAACGAGTAGGGGGGAGGAACTGGCGACGCACCTGGCGGAGGTGGATCAGGACGCGGCGCTCGCCGTCCTGGTCGGCATGGTGTCCCGGACCCTCGCCTACGGCTGCCGGGCAGTACCCAGCCGACAAGGCTCGACAGGTATTCGAAACGCGCACCGCAGCAGCCGCACGAGCCGGGTTGGCCACCCTCACCGCCGGGCCTCCCCCTCAAAGAGCAGCTCACCGGGGCGGATCACCTGATGCCGCAGCAGGCGCGCACCGGCCCGCGCAAACAGGCTCTCATACTCCTCCATCGTGCGTAGCCGCCCGCCGGAGAAGACCATCAGCTGCAGATCCTTGAGCAGCGCGGGCAGCCCGGCGTCCGCGAGCACCTCGTCGACGACCAGCACCCGCTCTCCGTGCGCGAGGCAGCGGCGGATTAGCCGAGCCGAGTCGTCGTCGCTCCAGCTATGCACGACCGCCGACAGGAGATAGACATCGCCGTCAGTGGGCACACCGGAGCGGAAGTCTCCGGCGACGACGTCGCATCGGTCCGCGACGCCCAACTCGTCGAGGACGGAGGCCGCGCCCTCGACCGCGTACGGCAGATCGATCAGCGTCCCACGCAGGTGCGGATGCCGGCTCAGGACCACGCCGAGGATCGCACCCCGGCCACCGCCAACGTCCACCAGGTGCCGCGAGCCGGAGAAGTCGAACGCGTCCGCGATCGCCGCGCCGCGCACCCTCGCCTCGTCGGTGACCCTCGACATCATCGTGTCGCCGGCGCCCGGCGTGCGGTCGAAGTAGTCGAACGAGTTGGCGCCGTGCTCGGTCTCGAACGCGGACTTGCCGGTGCTGACCGTCTCCAGTAACCGGCCCCACGGACCCCAGTGCCAGGGCTCGCCGACGGCGCGCACCCGCCCCCACTGCGAGCCCTCAACATCCTTGCGCAGCAGCCGGCCGCGGTCCGTCAGCTCCTGCAGACCGCCGGGCCCCTCGATGATCAGGCCCATCGCGCCCGCGACCCGCAGCAGGCGCCGCAGCGACGGCGGGTGGACACCACAGCGGCCGGCCAGCGCATCGGGGGTGGCCGGGCCGGCGGCGAGCAGGTCAGCGACGCCCAACTCGGCGAAGACGTACAGCGCCTGGCTGAGCCGGTAGCCCAGCGCCACCGACCGGAGGTATGCGATATCGGACGTCATCGACTCATCCCTCCGCCGTCACGGGCGACCGACGGGGTAGCTCCGGCGTCGGCCAGCATCTTCCACAGCCCGCCGACGTCGGTGGTGACGAAGTCCATCAGCCTGTCGTCGGGGATCGTCACCGCGTACTCGCTCTCCAGGTCGAGCAGCAGGCTGACGGTGGCCATCGAGTCGAGGCCGTGCTCGGCTAGGGCCATCTCCGGCGTGAGCTCGGCACCCTCGTCGATGGTCAGGTACCTGCGTAGCAGGGCCTCGAAGCCGGGAGGCCACCGCGTGTTGTCGGTCATCGCGGATCCCCCAGCATCTCGACGCGCAGCCGCACGGGCCATCCGGCGATGTCGGCGCCGTACCGGCAGAAGAGCGCGAAAGTAAGGCGCTCCAGGCCGAAACCGGCGCACGCGGTGTGCGCGACCGCGCCGTCCGGCAGCAGGATGCCGTACGGCTCGCCAAACGTGGTGCCATGCACGTTGAAGGACGCGACCGAGATCGTACGCCCCTGCTCGGCGGGCAGCCGCAGCTCGTACTTGAGCCGGTTGAGCCGCTGGGCCAGCACGCGACGCGGCACGGCCGGCCCGGCGAAGAACGGGTCGTCCGCCGACTCCGCAGTGCCAGCCAGCCCCAGTTCCTCGGCCAGCTCGCAGGCGGCGGCCAGCATCTCCGCGCGTACCCCCGCGACGGAGGCCTCGTCGCCGATGACGACGACCTCCCGGATCGTGAAGTCCCACAGCCGTTCCAGGGACCGGTGGTAGCGGGACTCGAACCGGAAAGACTTGCCACGGGCGGTGACCACGGTGGTGCCGGCGGTCAGCGTCTGGCCGCTGAACTGTTGGTACGTGTGGAAACACATCGTCGGTGGCAGGCAGTAGCCGGAGTGCGTACCGTACCGCTGCAGCAGGTTGGCGGGATCGTCACCACCCTCCAACGCGGCCACGAACGCGCGGTAGACGTCGATGTCGGCGCAAAGCCGCCCGGCTGACATGATCAAGTGCGGGAAGGAGCTCAGATAGCCGCCCCGGCGCAGGGTCTCCGTGCTGATCAGAGTCGGGTAGCGGTACTCCACCGCACCGAACCGCTCGACCGCGATCCGCGTCACCCGGGCGTCCAACGCCGCGAGCACGTTCGTGAACGGCGGTCCGACGGCGATCACGCCGTCGCCCATCTCGTGCACGACCCCGCCCGTCACCAGCGCGTCGAAGACCCCGTCGGCCGGCTCGGCGGCGTGCGGGGAGCGCCAGGCGACCTCGGGTGTGACAAGCCGCTGCGGCCGGACCTCGGCGTCGTTGACCTCGTCCAGCCGTCGAGCCAGCGCCGCAGGGTCGGCGTCGCCGGCCGTGGTCACCCGGACCCCGACGACCTCATCGCCGTGGTGAACCAGGTCGAATGTGTCGATGTCGGGGGCCAAGTAGTACACGCGTCGGGCGAGTTGCTCGCCGTGCGCTGCGGGGACCGGCCTGGCCAGCTCGACCACGTAGGTGGGCATGTCACCTCCTCGGATCGTCAGATCAGCGTGACCGATCTGTCTAACATGGACAACACGCCGACGCCGACCAGCAGCGCGTCGTTGGCGTGGTTGAGGCTCGCCGAGCGCAGGTCGCGGAAGTGACGCTCCAGCGGGATGGGGGAGTTCCGCAGGTAGCCGGTCCGCAGACCGGCGATCTGGATCAGGTCGTTGACTGCCTGAAAGGTCAGCTCCGAGGCGGCGATCTTCAGCGTGTTGAGTTGCAGGCGCACCTGCGAGCCGCTCAGCGAGGCGCCGTCGGCCCGGGCCCGCTCCACCTCCTCGCGCATGCGGGTGAGGTAGGCGCTAACCAGTTCCAGCGACACCCGAACCCGGCCGATCCGGGCGTACTCCAGGTCAGAGCGGGCACCTCTGGCCTGCGCTCGAACCACCTCGGCGAGCGCGCCGCGAGCCGTGCCCAGCCAGCATGCCGACCAGCCCAGATGCGACAACGGCACCATCGACTCCCGGGCCACCTCGGCGAAACGGCCGGGCGCCCCGACCACGTGGTACCGCGGCACCGACCCCTTGAGCGTCATCCCGACGCTGGCGGTGCCGCGCACACCGAGGGAGTGCCAGTCGCTGGTGATCTCCGTCTGCAGGTCGCCGCGGTCGGCGTAGACCAGCGAGACCTCCGACTCGGCGGCGTCCGGCGCTGCCCGCATGGTGATCAGGTAGCCGTCCGCGTGCTCGCCGCCGGTGACGACAGGCGCGCTGCGCTCGATGAGCAGCCGGTCGCCGTCGGCGTGCAGCGGCGTGCCGGCGCTGAAGAGGTCCGCCTTGCGGCCCCGCTCGCTGGTCACAGACGAGATGTAGACCTCGCCGGCGGCGACCCGGGGAAGCAGGGCGTCGCGCAGCTCGGGTGTGCCGTGCCGGGCGATCGCGTCGACCTGGAAGCAGTGCATCGCCCAGATCTGCGCGGTCGACAGGCAGTGTGCGGCGAGACCCGCCGCCACCCCGACGAACGTGGCCAAGTCCGCGCCCAGGCCGCCGTACTCGACCGGGACCAGCAGGCCGAGCAGCCCGTGCGCGCGGATCGCGCTCATCGCCTCGCTCGGGAAGGTCGCGCTTTCGTCGTGCGAGGCCGCGTGCTCGCGTGCCACCGGCGCGATCGGCGCGAGCAGCTCCGTGGCGCTCATGACCCGGCCACCGCGGCCCGGCCCCGCACATCGACGCCGTCGTGCTCGGTGCGTTCGATGATTCGGCGCAGTATGTCGACCACGTGTATCGGATGCCTGCCGTACCCGGTCTCGCCGGTCAGCACGAACGCCGTCGCGCCGGTCTGGATCGCGTGCGCGACGTCGGCGACCTCGGCGCGGGTGGGCCGCAGGTGGGTGCGCATCGAGTACAGCACCTGGGTGGCAACCATGCCGGTCTTGCCGCGGGCGGCGCACGCGGCCAGGATCCTGCGCTGCGCGGCCGGCACGTCCTCGAACGGCAACTCCTGGCCCAGATCACCGCGGGCGACCATCAGCCCGTCGAACGCGTCGGCTAGGGCGTCCAGGCGCTCGAGTGCGGCCTCGCTCTCGACCTTGCCGATCACCGCGGCCTGGTCGCCGGCCAGCGCCCGTACCGCCTCATGGTCCTGGGGCGTCTCGGCGAACGACAGGGCGACCTCCTCCACGCCGAGCTCCAGCGTGAACCGCAGGTCGTCGGCGTCCCGCTCGGTCAGCCCGGGCGTGAAGACGGTCGCGCCGGGCAACGTGACGCCCCGGCCATCGGTGACCGGCCCCCCATCGGCGACGACGCAGCGCAGCAGGCCGTGGCGCACCTCGCGTACGGTCAACACGATTGTCCCGTCGTCGATCAGGACCGTCGCACCAGTGCGGACCTTCGACGGGTTCCACGGGTGGGTGATCCAGGTGCGGTCCGGCGCGAGCGGGCCGGGCCACGCGGTGAGCGTGACTTCGTCGCCGGTGGCCCAGTGCGACCGTCCGTCCGGAAATCCGCCGAGGCGGTTCTTGCGGCCCTGCAGATCGGCTAGCAGGCGCACCTTGCGGCCGTGTACGGCGGCGGCCTCGCGGACCATCCGGGCCGTGGCGCGGTGTCGGTCCCGGCTGCCGTTACTCATGCTCAGCCGGACCACGTCCATGCCGGCCGCGACCAGCCCGTCAATGCAGGCCGGGGTCTCGCTGATCGGCCCGAGGGTGGCGACGATCTCGACGGCTCGCATCACCGGTTCACCCTTCGAACGCTGCACCGGTGGTACTCCCGGACGTAACCGTCCGGGTCGGTGACCTCGACTGGGGTCGCGCCGTGCAGGATGCCGGCGCTGGGAAGGTTGTTGACGAACAGGATTTCGCCGGGGCCGAGCGGGCCGACATTGGCGCCGTACTCGGCCAGCACAGCGGACTCGTGCTCGGCGCGCAGCACCGGCTTGCTGCCCGGAGTCGGCTCCTGCGACCAATCGAAGAGGTCGGTGAAGCCAGCGCTGTGGCGGCCCATGTAGGCGCGTACATCGGCCAGCAGCAACGCACCGCCGTCGAAGCCGGCCGTCGGGCCGTACAGGTGCGAGAAGATCAGCGCGTCGCGGTCCATGTGCAGTTCTTTGAAGCTCCACGCACTGCCGTAGAGCTCCAGCGGAATCGCGCCGTCGGCGATCACGTTCATCTTGACCTTGTAACCGTTCCCCGGCACCTCGTCGCCGGCGGCGGGCTCGACCAGCTCCCAGACCGCGGCGAAGAGCGCCTCGTGGAACTTCCTCGCCCGCAGTACGTCGAAGGCGGCGTCGAGGCCGGTCACCAGGGCGGCACCAGGGCCGGCGTCGCGCAGCAGGCGGTCCCGCACCGCCACGGCCAGCACGCCTGGATCCGGTTGCGGGCCGGCGTCGATCCGGATCGCCTCGGCCGAGAGCGAACCGGGCGGCTCAGGCAGGCCGGCCATCGCGTCCAACGCAGCCCGGCGCATCGCCATCATGTCTATAGTGGACTGCACAATAATCCTCTCCGGTTAGGTGTTCAGCAGCAGGTTTCGCAGTTCGCGCCGAACGTCGAGCTCGCTGCCGGTGCCGTCGACCCGGCGCAGCAGCCGGCGCTCGTCGAAGTACGCGCCGACCTCGGCGGTCAGCCGCCGGTAATCGCTGAGCCGGGCGGCCAGCAAATTCATCGCGTCGTCGCCACGCCGGGTGATCGGCCCGCCGCACGTCGCGCAGCCCGGCGCCGGACCAACCGGCACGGGTCGACCGCAGGCGGCGCAGATCCGTCGGTCCGCGACCCGGGACCAGACCAGGTCGTCGGGCACATCGACCACGACGATCGCGCCGACCCGCGCCCCAGCCGCCTCGACAACCTCCTCGAAGTCGACGCACTGGGCCGGGTCCCGGGGGTAGCCCTCCACCGCGACGACCTGAACGTCGCCCGGCAGCCGGGCGAGGAAGTGGGTAAACTCCTCACGGACCACGTCGTTGGCCAGCAGCTGCCCGCGCAGCAGCGAGTCGCGCATGGCGAGGCCGAGCGGATGACCGGCCCCGGCCAGCTCGAGACCGTAGTCGCGGACGCCGAACCGGGCCAGCCAGTCATGCTCGTCGGCCAGCGACAGCAGGGCGGTCGTCTTTCCCGCCCCAGGCGGCCCGGTGACCGGGCAGACTCGCACCTTCACAGCTTGACCCCGTGCTCGGCCAGCATCGTCCACGCCTGGTGCAGCAGTGCGGCATCCCCGGTGACCCGGCCCTCAGCGATGTGCAGGTCGAGGGCACGGAGCATGGCGTACATCCGCTTCTGCGGGGTGTCGAGCAGAAGCTCGGTGAGGTGGTAGAGCTGGTTGGTGTCGGACGCGACCCGCACCGCCTCCGGAAAGGCCGGCGCGATCAGCCCAGCCAACGACTGCGGGCCCTCGTCGACCAGGTAGACAGTGATCGGGTCGGCGTAGAGGAACGTGATCGCCTCGTCCCATCCGGAGACCCGGCGCACGTCGGGACAACGGCGCGGGTCGTTGCCCTCCAGAATGCGCACCGAGCCGTCGTCCAGGATCAGGCAGGCCAGGCCGTCGAGGTGCTTGACCGTCGGCCCGTTGTAGGTGCGGGCCGGCACGTGCTTGCCGGCGTCGTCGACGAACCGCTTGCCGAAGACATCCGCGTGCGACTCGGTGGGCAGGCTGACCGGCAGCCGATTGAGCTTGCGCTGGTTCATCCGCCCCTCGACGATCAGATTCTTGTAGTAGACGAGCACGCTCCGGCCGTCCGGAAGCCGAATCTCCTGCTGGTAGTCCTCCAGCGCGCTCAGCTCGCCGCCGAGCCGTTTGGCCAGGTCCGGCATGGTGCTGTCACCGTCGAGCAGCACCGAGCGGAGGTAGCAGTCGACATCGCTCATCTCCGACTCGCCGAGCATCTCGATCACCCGGGCGGCCGGCTCGACGCCGATCCGCTGCGCGTGGAACCAGTCAAGGCTGATCCGGATTGCGAAGGCGGCCTCTGTCAGGTGTGATCCACGGGTACGCCACGCGTCCACCAGGCCGCTCAGGCGCCGCCGGGTCTCGGCCTCGTCGGCGGCGAAGTGCGCACTGGTGATCAGCTCGATCTCCGCCAGGTCCGGCGAGTCGATCTCGTTCACGAACCGCTCGCAGAATTCTGGCTCCACCATTGGCTCGCCGCCACCGGAGAGCACCGCCTTCCACAGCCGCATTTCGTTCATCACCCGCAGCACCGGCTCCGGATCCCGGGCCACGCTGTAGCGGGTCAGCCGGTCCAGCGACATCGGCGAGGCGTAGTTGCAATGACCACAACCGACCGGGCATTCCGACGACGGCCAGACGTAGCAGGTCGAGGCATGCACTGGACCGTGCCGGCGGTACGGCGTCAACGAGTCGATGATGGAGTCACGCAGCCGGTCGAGCGGCTGCCGCGCAGGCGTGAGCGCGATCTGTCTGAACAACGAGTCCGGCAAGACGCTCTCTTTCCGTTCGTCGTGGTCAAACCACGGATCGTGGCCCTGGGACCTTGCTGCACGCCGCCACCTCGTCGATTCGGCGCGGGTCGAAGAGACGCTCGGCGAAGGTGCGCTTCCACGTGAACCGGCCGCCGTCGAAGGCGCCGTATTCGTTCAGGTAGGCCGTATCGGCCGGCCGGAACTCGTCGACGAACTTCTCCGGTACCAGATCGGGATAGAGCTGCCAGGTGTGCACGAGCGAGTAGTAGGCACTGGCCCCGCAGCCGAACCTCGCCACCCGGGCGCGCAGGTCGTCAAGCGTCTCCGGGTTCGCGGCCAATAGCAGGTGCACGAGGTCGAGGAAGTTGCGGACCAGCAGGTCCTTGCCGCTCTCGATGTAGTAGAAGAGCGTGGCCCGTAGATGGATCTGGATGCAGGCGTCGAGGATCTGGTCGGCCGGGTGCAGCATGCGGGCCGGCACGCCGTACAGGCTGATCGGCATACTCCGGTCGAGGAAGTCGTCGGCGTCGTCTCTAATGCCGAGCATCGGCTGGAAGAGACTGAACATGCTCGAGACCAGGTACGACTCGACCAGGTCGCGGTCACCGACCCGGGCGTACGGCAGCGACGTGTTGGTGAGGTTGACCTTCCAGTAGAGCTCGGTGCGCCGGTCGAACGGCACGATGGAAGAACCGGTGGCATCCAGCTCGCCCATCCGGTAGCCGAGGCCGGTCACGGCTTCCTGCAGCCTCGGGTAATCGCTGCGGCGCAGAAAGACGTCGATGTTGGAAATCCGCCGTGCGGCCAGGTCGTGGTAGTAGTGCTCGCCAAGCACCGGGCCCTTGCGGATCAGGTAGCGCACGCCGGCGGCGTTGAGGGCGCGCAGAACGCGGGCGTACTCGTCAGCCAGCACCTGGTTGCGTCGCCGGCTCCCCTCGTAGACGTCCGAATAGATCCACCGGTACGGCACGAGCGGCTTGCCCGCGTCGGAGTGGGTCAGCCGCAGCCGGGAGAGGTGCCGGCCGATCAGCGGCAGCATCTGGTGGCGGCACGCCTGGTCGAGGAACTCGCCCCAGCCGATTTCGGTGCCGTGCGCGGCCAGGAATGCGCGGATCTCCTGCTGTTTTTCGATGGTCAGTTCGGGCCTCGATAGCGCGAGCAGTAATTCGTGTTCGGGGCGCAACGCACCGAGCGCTGTTGTTTCCATCACCAGAACTCCCGTCGCGGGTGGCGAAAAAAATCGTGCGTCTGTCAAACCGATTCAGATATGTGTGTCGTCATGTCGAGAGGAATTCCTCGTGCAGCCCGGCCAGGATTTCGGCGGCCTTTTCCGCCTCGGCCACGGTCGCACCGGAGAAGGAAAGCCTTATCGACGCGACGTCGCTGCGGAATGCGCGGCCGGGCGAGACCATCACGCCGTGCCGGGCCAGCGCGTCGACGGTTTCGGGTTCGGGCCGGGTGGTCTCCAGCAACAGGGACGGACCGCCGCCGGTGATCGTCCAGCCGGTGAGGTCGTGCATCCGGCCGGTGAAGGCGCGCCGCGCATCAAGGGTGGGCTCCACGCACTCCTGCCGCAGCGTCCGCAACGTCGCCGGGGTCAGGAAGTCCGCCCAGGCCCGCTGCCATGCGGTCGGCGGCGCACCGGCCGTGGACTCCCAGCCCAGGGCGGCGTCCTCGGGGGCGGTCACCCAGCCGAGCCGCACACCGCCGCCCGCGATCTTCGCCAGCGACGTCACCGTCCATACCCCGTCCGACGCGGCATGTTCGTCGGCGTACCAGCGGTAGACCTCGTTTACGACCACGGTGTGTCCGCCAGCGACCAGCGCCCGGATGACGCCCGCGTCAAGTGACCGGCCGTCCGGATTGCGGAACGGGCTGGTGAGCCAGATCGTGACCGGCTCGGACCGCGCGGGCAGCGCCTCCCACGCCGCGCATACGACCCGTCCCCGGGCACCGATGATCTCCGGTATATCAGCGAACGTGGGCGTTTCGACCACTGTGACTGTCGGGACTGTCGGCCGCCCTGCCCAGGCCGACGCGAACTGCCGCACCCCCGAGACGACCGCTGTGCGCTCCGGCGGTGCCCCGGCCAGCTCGGCCAGCTGGTCGAGCAGCGCCGGCTCGCCGCGCGGCGCGGGCGTGCGCCACCAGGACGTCGCGCACAGAGCGCGCTCGTGCGCCGCAGCGAAGCGGACCACCAGCCGCTCCGGCCATGGGCGGATCGGCCCCGTGAGGTCGATCATCGCGTGCGGACCGCGGCCGCCGCCCGGGCCTGGCGGATCACGTCGGCGGACAGGTCGTACTCGACAGTGCCGACAAAGAACTCGTCGCCGATCCGGAAGTACATGCCGGCGGCGGTGTCGAACCGCTCGAACTCCTTGTCGCCGCCGATGAAACTGCTGGCCGCGTCGGTGTACGCCGCCTCGCCGGGCTGTTCCAACAGGCCCGTCGCCATATCCAGCGGGACCAGACGCACGCAGGTCCACGGATTCCACTCGGCAGCCCGGGCATTGCGCCCGCCGCCGTGCACCGCGCGCAGCTGCAACCGTTTGCGGTAGTAGGAGAACGCGTTCGCCGCCGTCCGGCCGGCCGCGATCAGGCCCGCGTCCCGGCGTACGGCGAAGGCATGCAACGTGGTACCCAGGCAGCGCAGGGTCCAGCTGGGCGCGTCTGGCCGTGGCGGCGGCTCGACGGTCAACGCCGGCGGAATCTCGCGGAAGCGCCGTTCCTGCTCCTCAGTCAACACCGTCGTCTCGCGCAGCGTGCGGATCATGAAGCCGAGAAAGCCGTCGAGCCGCGCCTGGCGGATCAGGCCCAAGAAGCGTGGTAGGTCGAAATCCGGCGCGGTGATACCCAGCAGCAGGTCGTTGGTGTCCTTCGCGGTCACGAAGTAGTCGCCGGCCGCGTTGTTGACCACGCAGGCCAGGTTGTCCTCCGGGGCGAGAAGATGCAGGCCGGAGGTGTCTCGGGTGAGGCCACCAGCGATCCGCAGCCGGCCGCAGTGGCGGACCGAGTAATCCCCAAAGTGGACATCGACGTTCAGCATGTCGCCGGCTCCGCGCGGCGCCACGTGGGCAATCTGGCCGTACACCATGCCGTCGGAAGGGTCGACCTTGAGCCAGGGCAACTCGTTGTCCTGGAACGTGTAGCCGAACTCGCCGCGTAGCACCGCGGACAGCCGGAACGCGTCGGTGTGGTTACCGACGAACAGGTCGAGATCGTTAAAGTCACGGATCGACGGATCTGGATACCTTGTGTGGGCCACGAGCCCCTTGCCGGCGACAATCGCCAGCCTGGTGTCGCGGGCCACGCGTTCGAGCCTGTCCAGGTTGGCTTGCAGCACCGTGTGCATGTGGGCCAGCGAGGCGACCTTCACCGCCAGGGCGGCCTGGCAGTCGCGCACGGCGTTACTCGGCGACGGCAGGTCGGCGAGCCGACGGCTGACCAGCGTGCGCATGCGGAGTGTGTCGATGAAGCGGCTCGCCTCGGCGGCACCGAGGGCGTCGATCGCTGCGACGGACCGCTCGATCGTGAAGAGCGACTGGACGCTGGCAAGACTGCGCAAGGCGCGCAGATGTGCCCTTCTTTCCGACCTTTTCAATGCCGACAACCCCCGTTGACTGTGCTGGTCTGTTCGAAGTGTCACGTGCCCCGGAAATGGCCATGTCGCGTGCCTGAACTACGCAGGGCTCCGCGAACTATTCCGAGAAGGATTGGCCTTCACGGGTGGTGGCGCCGCTGAGGACGTTTCTCATCCACATTGGGGCTTGACGTAAGCGCCCCACGGCTGCAGCTACCCGCCCGCAAGATCCGAATCGAACGTTTCCGGGTCGTGAGTCACCTCCATTTCCCCAGGGAAATGCATTGACGAGAAAACGTATCGACGTGCCTGACTAGGAGGTTAGCAGGCCTCTTGGGCGACGGCAAGCACTATGATCGCCGCCGATGCACTGAACCCGTATCCCGACACACTTCCGACTGGATTGTGGGCGCTTTTTAAGTCGATCTTGAAGGTCAGGACGGGTGCGGGGGCAGGCCGGAGATTGATAGGATCTGGCCTCCCTCCGGCGGGCGGCCGTACCCTCCGCCTATGACGATCCGGCGGGCACCACGCGGCGCGGTCGTGTTCGACTGCGACAACACACTCGTCGCCACGCTCGGGGCCTGGGAGCGGGCCTATACGGCGCTGTTCGCCGGGTGCGGACGCGTCTTCGACCCGGCTGTCCATCTGGGAGGGCTGGTCGGTATGCCGCTGGAGCCACTCGGGCGCGCGCTCGCGACGCTGCTCGACCGGCCCGGCGAGCACACTGCGCTGAGCGCCCGCATGGTTGCCCTGCTCACCGCCAACGAGACCCGGCCGATGCCGTACGCGGTCGAGTTGATCGCCGCGCTGCACGGCACCCGGCCGCTGGCGGTCGTGTCCAACACGCCACGGGTGATCGTGCGGCATTACCTGACCGCTGTGGGGCTGGCCCAGGCGTTTGACGCGGTACTCGGCTGCGACGACGTCGCCGCGCCGAAGCCCGCGCCGGACGTCTACCGGGCGGCGTGCGCAATCCTCGGCGTCGACCCGGCCGATGCGGTGGCGGTGGAGGACTGCCCGTCCGGGCTCGCGGCCGCGACCCGGGCCGGTCTCTTCGTGGTTCGTGTGGGCGCCACGGCCGTGCCGGCGGATCTGGCGGTCGCCAATCTCGGCGACCCGACACTGTGGCGGGCGCTCGGCGTGCCCACCGCACAGTCGTAGACACCGCATCGAACAGAACCTCGACGGCCGGCCTATGTGATCTTGATGAACGGCCCTTCGATGTCCAACCCGTGAAGCGCCGCACGCACCTGCCGCACGGCCCAGGCGTCAAGTCTGTTTCCGGCCAGTCGCAGAATCCGCGCGCCGGCGAAAGCCGACGGCTGGACCTCAGGCGTGTCCGGCCCGAGGCCGAGCACGCGACCAGCTTTGAAGTTCCAACGGTCGGGTAGTTCCCCGACCCGGATCAGGTCGCGTAGTTCCCACAACGCAATCGAGAGGCTGAGTTCGTCCTGGGTAAACACCGAGGGTCGCGTGAGTGCGCCGAGCATACGACGATGCAGCTCCAGCCACCGGTTCCCGAGCAGCCGCAGCGCGGAGCCTGACCCGTAGACCACGTCACTGTCCCAGCGCCTGAGCTCACCCATGACCGAAACGGGCAGGGAGAGCGCGTATGTCTCGTTCAGGAGGCGGATGGCGACCTCCTTGTCGATTTCTGGATCGTCGAAATAGCGGTGCCTGCTCGCCCACACCGTCGGCTCCGGCCGGTACGGGACCATGAATACATCGGCCTGACCACCCAGCTGGTGATCAAGCTCAGGTTGGACGTCACCGATGTCACCGAGCACCAGGCTGTCCTGGTCCAGATAGAGATACGGATCATGACTCGTACGGACAAAGGACTTGATTTTCAGTAGTTGGGCCGACACCGACTCTCGCTCTGCCGGCGACGGCGCCCACACGTTCTCCGTGTCGGTGACGACCCGCTCCAGGTGCAATCCCAGTACCGGCGCGAGGCGCTGCAACCCCGGGCTTGCCTCGTCGATATAGACCGTGACCGGGACGTGCGGATTGTGCTGTCGCAACGACGCGACGGCGGCAGCGGCGAAGGGAACGATGGCCGGGCCGCTCACCAGCCCCACCCCGAACGACATACCGATCGGCCTCATGCCTGGCACCCTATTCCCCACCGAGGCCGTGAGTGGGCACTGCATACCGCAGGCGGCGTAGCACTCCAGTCGGGCATCGTGATCACGACCTGATGCGGGCTTGTCGGGTGAGGACCACCCTTTCGACGAACATCCCTCCGAGGAGCCCACCGCCCCTCCGACCCAGGACGACCGTCAAACCGGGTCAGGTTTGGTCGGCCATAGCTCGGCGCAGGCTCGCTGGCCGCATGTCGGTCCAGTTCCGCTCCACAAAGGCGAGGCAGTCCGCCCGATCGCTCTCGCCGTGGACCCTCGCCCAGCCCGCCGGAACCTGTGCGAACGCCGGCCACAACGAATACTGTCCCTCGTCGTTCACCAGCACCAGGTAACGGCCGGTCTCGTCCTCGAACGGGTTCGTCATCGTCACACCTGCTCCTTGACCCGCGCGCCCGTACCGGACGACACGGGCGCCTCGATACGCGGACACCTGGCGTAAGCCACTCGTCTTCGGTCTCCCAACCGTCACTGTCCGGACTCGACAAGCGCGTGTCCGACGTTGGCCGGGGAATCCTCGGCGAGCCGCCGCAGCGTTCGTGCAAACCACCACATCAGCTCCTCCAGTGCAGGTCTGCCGAGAAGCGTTGGATCCGCTCTCACCACCACGGACAGCTCGTTCCCGTTGCGAACCTTGATGTCGAACCGGGGACCGATCTGACGCCTCGGCCGGTTCCACACCACACGCTCACCGGGGTCGTCCCACTCGGCGAGTTCTTTCGCGTTGACGTCGTCGCCCAGGTAGTTGAAGAAGTGGTCAAAGCTCGGTGGAGCGCCACGTTCCTGCGCCACCAGATCCCAGATGGCGTCCACGTCGTAGCAACCGTGCCGGTAGGCGATGATCCCCTTCGTGTGGACGTCCCGGACGAAGTCGGCGAACGGCCGGTCGGGGGCGGGTATCGGTACGACCAGCGGGGAGTACTGGTTCATCGAGGTCACCACGTCCTGCCAGGGCCCGTGGCGGTTGCTGGCCTGCAACGTGAGCACCACCGGGTCGGTCCCGACAACCTGATGCACGGCCAGGGCCGTGAGCGCGAGCATCACGGTCTGCTGGGAAACCTTGTTGCGTTGCGCCACCACCGCGAGCGCGGCGCGGGCGGCCGACGAGCGCAGCTCCGCCTCGATCCTGCCCTCGTCGTCCCTACCGGGTGCGACCGGGATCGGAAAGGCGTCTGCCGGCAGGGTCGTGAGCAGGTTACGCCAGTATCGCGCCACTCCGTCACGCCGTGCCCGCCACCTGTCTGAACGCTGTAGCAGGGCGATCTCGGATGGCTGCGGGGCTGGCGTCGCGATCCACCTCCGTCCGGCAGGGTCGTCGACGCCGAGGTCCGCCCGCAACTCGGCGACGAGCCGCAGCAGGCCCCACCCGTCAGACACGACGTGGTCGATCACCAGTCCGAGATAGGTGGGCCGGCCGGCGTCACATAGGAGCAGGACCCGCCAGCTGAACTCGGTCTCCCAGGAAAACCGTTGGCGGCCGGTCGAGACGGTCAGGGCCAGCGCCTCGGATTCCGTGTAACCGGACCGGTCCGTCACAACGAGGTTCACGACCGGGTGCGGGTCGACCAGTTGACGTCGCCCGTGACCGTCGTCGACGAACCGGGTTCGCAGCGCCTCGTGCCGGTTCGCGATACCGGTCAATGCTGCGCGGACGCGATCGAACGTGACCTGTGCTGGCAGGGCGACCGGATAGGCCAGGTACGTCTCCGACCACCGATCGAGCGGGTACGTCTCGTTGATCCGCTGCACAGAGACCTGACCGAACGCCAGCGGTGCCGACACCGGCCGGATGCGTAGGTCGGTGGGTGGCTCGGTCATGCCGCACCTCTGGCTGGCGCCGGCCAGTCCTCCTCGACGGTGGCGCGGACATCCGTGGGGCGTGCCTTGGCCAAAGGTCTCGACCAATCGACGTAAGTCACGGGCCTTCCTCGCGGTCGTGCGGCTTTGACATCTAGCACAGGCGGCAGGAGCGATGTAGCGGGCCATGCCATTGCAGTGGGGTCACGGGCGGGCAGCCAGAAAAGGCAGATCTTTCAACCTGACGTGAGGCTAGACGGTCGCTCGCGATGCAGTCAAGAACACATCGTCCGTATGGAGTCAGGGCTTGCATCTGGTCGGCCCGACAGGCAATCCGCATCCCTTGACATCGGCGGGGGTTGATGCGATCATTTTGAAACTTCCTGTCATGCCACGCATCAGGACCTAACGGGGGATCAGGATGCCTGTTGACGTCAGAGGCAAAACGCGACACGCTAGAAGCCGGTATCCGGTGGCATCCGGTCGCGCCCGACGACGAAGCGAGCGCTGCGCCTTCTCCGTCCTAGGACCTGGCTGATCGTGCGCGGTCTTCGGCTGTTCGTCGCCGTCGTGCGCTGAAACTGCCAGCCAGAGCTGGCGCTACTCGGTTGCCGCCTAGTTGCCAGCCGTCGTGGGTGAGTGTATGCCGATTCGGAACGTTCCAGGCGCAGCGATTCGAGAAACGGAGTGAGTGGAGTCATCGATCGTCTGAGAGATGACGTCTCGGTGTTTCACCTCAACCCGGTGTACACCTCCACTTGTCTGGTTGATTGTCTCCACAAGGAACCGTGTTAAGGGGTTCCGTCTGGTGGCGTCGCGTCCACCCTCAAGCCATCGCCACCATCGCAATCTTCGGACCGCTTGGTATTCGCACCCATCCGCAGACATTTCCTACACTTGGCTGGCTGTCGTCATGCCCGAGACGTGACTAGAACGCCGCGGCCGGCCAGCGAGAGGACGATGGTGCTCCCACTTTCCTACGCCCAACAACGATTGTGGTTCCTCGATCGTCTGCAGGGTGCCGACGCCACGTACCACCTGCCGGTGGCGCTGCGCCTGACCGGCCCACTGGACATACCCGCGCTGCAGGTGGCGCTCGCCGACGTCACAACGCGGCACGAGTCGCTGCGCAGCGTCTTCCCCGAGGTCGACAGCGAGCCGGTCCAGCATGTTCTCGCGCCGGAGCAAGCGCGACCGCAGCTGCTGGTGACTGACGCCAGGGCTGGCGAGACCGAGCCGGCTATACGCCGGGCCGTGCTCGAGCCGTTCGACCTCGGACGCCAACCACCGCTGCGGGCGACGCTGTTCCTCCTCGAAACTGAACAGGCGATCCTGCTGCTGGTCCTGCACCACATCGGGGCAGACGGCTGGTCTATGGCACCGCTGCTGCGTGACCTGTCAGCCGCCTACCGGGCACGTGCCGAACACCGCACCGCACCAGACTGGCCCGAGCTTCCAGTCCAGTACGCCGACTACGCGTTATGGCAACGTGAGTTGCTGGGCGACATCGACGACCCGGACAGCCGGTACAGCCGGGAGGTGGCCTGGTGGGTCCAGGCGCTCAACGGCCTTCCGGAGCCGCTGCCGCTGCCGACCGACCGGCCACGACCGGCAGTGGCGAGTCGGCGGGGCGCAGCGGTTCCGATCCGTTGGAGCCGGGACCGGCACCAGCGGCTCCTCGCGTTGGCGCGGGCGCACGACTGCACGCTCTTCATGGTGATACAGGCCGGGCTGGTGGTACTCCTCTCCCGCCTCGGCGCCGGAACCGACATCCCGATCGGTACCGTCGTCGCCGGCCGTACCGAGGAAGGGCTCGAAGACCTTGTCGGCTTCTTCGTGAACACCTTGGTACTACGCACGGACGTGTCCGGTGACCCGGACTTCGTGCAGGTCCTGCGGCGGGTACGGGACATGGACCTCGGGGCGTACGCCCATCAGGACCTCCCCTTCGACTGTCTGGTTCAGGCGCTCAACCCACCGCGCACATTGGCGCACCACCCACTGTTTCAGGTGCTGCTCGTGCTCGAGAACGTCGCCGCGGTCGCCCCGGACTTCGGTCCGGTCTGCGCGGTGGCGTGGGAGGTGGAAAACCCGGCGGCCAAGGTCGACCTGACCTTCCAGCTCCGGGACACCTACGACGCCGACGCGACGCCCGCCGGCCTGGTGGGCTCGCTGGAGTACGCCACGGACCTGTTCGACGAGACCAGCGCCGAGGCATTCGTCACCCGACTCACCCGGTTGCTCGACGAGGTCGCCGACACGCCGGGCATCCCGATCCGGCAGATCGATCTGCTCGGCCTGCACGAACGACGGCAGATCCTGGCCGAGTGGAACGCCACCGAGCGACGCCTGCCGGAGACGACACTGCACGCGGAGTTCAGCCGACAAGCGACCCGTACACCGCGGCGTACGGCCCTGATAAGCGACGGGATGGCAATCGGGTACCGCGAGCTGAACGCGCGTGCGAACCGGCTGGCGCACCACCTCACCCGGGTCGGTGTCCGACCAGGCGACATAGTGGCGGTGGCGGTCGAACGTTCGCCCGCCCTTGTCGTATCCCTGCTGGCGGTCCTCAAGGCGGGCGCGGCCTTCCTGCCGCTGGACTCCGCGCACCCGGCCGACCGGCTCGCGTACGTCGTGAGAGAAGCCCGGCCGACGCGCGTGTTGGCCGACTCAGCCGCCCGGGAACTGCTCAGGCTCGATCCGTCAACGATGGTGGCGGTCAGCGACCCCGTCTTTGAAGAGTCCCTGGCCGAGCTCCCGGACGACGACCCGTCGCGAGATCTCACTCCGGACCACCCCGCCTACCTGCTCTACACGTCCGGATCGACCGGCCGGCCCAAAGGGGTGCTCGTCTCGCACGGCGCGATCGCCAACCGGCTGCGCTGGATGCAGGCGATGTACCCGCTGACCGGGGATGACCGGGTCCTGCAGAAGACCCCGTCCGGATTCGATGTCTCGGTCTGGGAGTTCTTCTGGCCGCTGCAGGTCGGGGCCACGCTGGTGCTGGCCGGACCGGCTGAGCACCTCGATCCGGCCCGAATCGCCCACAGAGTGCGCGAGCAGAGTGTGACCATTGCGCACTTCGTGCCGTCCATGCTGCGGCTGCTCCTCGCCGAGCCAGCGGCTGCCACCTGCACCGGCCTGCGGCGGGTCTTCTGCAGCGGGGAGGCCCTGACGAGGGAGACAGCCGACGAATTCCACCGAGTCCTGCCCAATACGTCGCTGGAGAACCTGTACGGCCCCACGGAGGCGGCGATCGACGTCACCGCCCACACCTGCCGACCCGGCGAGCGCGGACCGGTTCCGATCGGGCGACCCGTCGACAACACCCGGGTCTTCGTGCTGGACGACAGCTTGCGCCCAAGCCCCGTCGGTGTCCCGGGCGAGCTCTACCTGGCCGGCGTCCAACTCGCGCAGGGCTACCTGGGACGTCCGGCGCTCACCGCCGCCAGTTTCGTCGCCAATCCGTACGGCGCGGCGGGGGAGCGCATGTACCGCACCGGCGACGTCGTCCGCTGGCTGCCCGGCGGCGTACTCGGCTATCTGGGGCGCTCGGACCGTCAGGTCAAGCTCCGCGGACAGCGGCTGGAACTCGGTGAGATCGAGAGCGTGCTGGTCGGCGACGAACATGTGGCCGCCGCGCACGTCCTGGTGCGCGAGAGCGGGCCGGGCGAGCCGACGCTCGCCGCGTACGTCACCCCGGCCCAACACCCGGCGGGCGGCCGTTTCGACCCGGCCCGGCTGCGGCGACTGCTCGTCGAACGGTTGCCCGAGTACATGGTGCCGGCCACCGTCACCGTCGTGGAGAGCTTCCCGCTCACTCCCAACGGCAAGCTCGACGTCGCCGCGCTACCCGTGCCGTCACTCCCCACGACCACTGCCGCCCATCCCGGTACGCCCCTGGAAGCAGCGCTCGCCCGGCTGTTCGAGGAGGTCCTCGACCTGCCCAGGGTCGGCGTCGACGACGACTTCTTCACTTTCGGCGGACACTCCATGCTGGCGGTACGCCTGGTCCGGCGCGTCTGTCAGGACCTCGGCATCGACATCGGGGTGCAGAACCTGTTCCGCCGACCGACCGTGCGCTCGCTCGCCTACGAACTGTCCCAGGGCGAACCAATGGACGCCTACGGCAGGATGCTGCCGCTGCGTAGCACGGGTGGCGGCGTTCCCCTCTTCTTCGTGCCCCCCGGTTCCGGGCTGAGCTGGTGTTACTACCGGATGCTGGGGCACCTCGACAAGGACCGGCCGGTGTACGCGCTACAGGCGTATGGCTTCGGGGAGGAGGCCAAGCCCACCGCCACGCCGCAGTTGCCGACCTCGACCGACCAGATGGCTGAGGACTACCTCGAACATGTCCTGAAGGTGTGGCCCGAGGGACCATACAACCTGCTCGGCTGGTCCTTCGGCGGGATCATGGCACACGTCATGGCGACCCGGCTGCAACAGGCGGGACGCGAGGTGGCGCGGCTGGTCGTCTTCGACAGCCACCCCGATCCGCCCACCGCCGCGCGAGCCGCCCCCCCCTGCGGAGGACCTGCTCCAGGCTGCTCTGGGCAACATGCTCGGCCGGCCAGCGGGCCGGGACGTCCGGCCGGAGGAACTGCAGGCACTCGGCGCAGACCTCGTCGAGGAGATACGGCAGGGGTTCCCGCCGCTGGCCGGAGCGCCGCAGTGGCGGATCCGGGCGGCACTGCGGGTCGGGATGAACAACCTGCGGCTGCTACACCGCGCCCAACTCGGCGTCTATCACGGCGACCTGACGTTGATCCCCGCTGCTCGCGGAAGCTCGACCGGATCGCCCGCCGAGGCCTGGCGGGACTACGTCACCGGCCGAGTGCACGTCTATCCGGTCGACAGCCACCACCACGAAATGTTCACCACCGCCGCCCCGGCCACCGGCTCGCTGCTGGCCGACATCCTGCGGACCCCCAGCACTCACATCAGACCGACGTCAGGGGAGCTAAAATGATCGACTCGTCCGACCACGCCACGCCCGGTTCCACGTGGTCCTCAACGAGGACGTGTCCTGCCCGCTCCCGCCGGGCCGCTCGGGACGCCCGACCAGTCCACGTGGCCACCCACGGCTGGAACGATGACGACCGTTGACAGCGCGTCGGGCACCCGCACCCCGGTCGAACTGTTCGAGCGGCAGGCGGGCCGGACACCAACCGCCACCGCGGTCGAGTGCGGTGGCGACGTGCTCACCTACGCGGGGCTGGACACCAGGGCGAACCGGCTCGCCCGGCTGCTCGTCGAACGTGGCGCCGGCCCGGAGCGGTTGGTCGCACTCGCGGTGCCCCGGTCGCTGGAGCTGGTGGTGACGCTGCTAGCCGTCGCCAAGACCGGCGCCGCGTACCTCCCGCTGGACCCCGCCCACCCCGCCGGGCGGAACGCGCACATCCTCAGGGAGGCGCGACCGGTGCTCCTGGTCATCCACTCCGACACCGACGTGCTCAACCTGCTCGACACCGGCGTACCCGTGCTGGCGGTCGATACCATCGACGTGTCGACGCCGGCCGGTGGCGCGCCCCAAGACCAGGTTCCCGTACCGGACCGGCACCCGGAGCACCCGGCGTACGTGCTGTACACCTCGGGTTCCACCGGAACGCCCAAGGGCGTGGTGGTGACCCTGGCGAACTTTGGCAATCTGCTGGCGGCGTTCCAGGAGCGGCTGGCCCTGGCACCGGCCGACCGGTGGCTATCCGTCACCACCATCGGGTTCGATATCTCGGGACTGGAGATCTTCGCTCCGCTGCTGAGCGGCGCGCAACTCGTGCTGGCCACCGCAGAACAACAGCGCGACCCGGCCCGAATCGCAGCCGTCATCGAGCAGGGTGACATCACCGTCATGCAGGCTACGCCGGCGCTGTGGCAGGCGTTGCTGGACGGGACGCGGGTACGGCTGTCGGGGCTGCGCGTGCTGGTGGGCGGCGAGGCGCTACCGAGCCGCCTCGCCGGGCTGCTGCACGAGGGCGCCGCTGAGGTGATCAACGTCTACGGGCCGACCGAGACGACCGTGTGGTCCACCGCCAGAACGATCGGCCCTGCCGACATCACCGCGCCGCCTATCGGCACGCCCATCCGCGAGACCAGAGCATACGTGCTGAACCAGAAGCTGCGCCCCGTCGGGCCCGGGGTGACCGGCGAGCTGTACCTCGCCGGTTCGGGCGTCGCCCGGGGGTACCTGCACCGCTCCGGATTGACCGCCCTGCGGTTCGTGGCCGACCCGTTCGGTCCTCCGGCGTCCCGCATGTACCGCACCGGGGATCTGGTGCGGTGGCGGACCGACGGCGAGCTTGAGTTCGTCGGCCGTGCGGACCGGCAGGTGAAGATCCGGGGGTTCCGAATCGAGCTGGGGGAGGTCGAGGCAGCTGCCCTCGCGCTGTCGGGGGTCGCTCAGGCGGTGGCCGCCGTCTGGGAGGAACGCCGGCAGGATCGCCGGTTGGTGCTCTACGTGCTGGCCAACCCGGGAACGGCCCCTGACCCGCTGGCGCTACGCCGACGACTCGCCATGGAACTACCCGACTACATGGTCCCCTCCGCCGTCCAGGTGCTCGACCGGCTCCCGCTGACACCGAACGGCAAGGTGGACCGGGCGGCCCTACCGCCCCCCGATTACCGCGTCGCGTCCGGCGGCGAGACGGCACGGGACGAACGGGAGACGCGGCTCTGTCGGCTCTTCGCCGAGACGCTGGGCGTCGCGACGGTCGGAGCCTCGGACGACTTCTTCGAGTTGGGCGGGCACTCGCTGCTGGCGAACCGGCTGATCAGCCGAGTCCGCTCCGAGTTGGGCCTCGACCTGGGCATCCGAGAGTTCTTCGACGGCGCGACCCCCCGGGCGGTGGCCCGAAGACTCACTCGTCCGGCGGTTGCCCGTCCGGTGCCGGCGCCAGCACCGAGGCCGGACCGCGTCCCGCTCTCCTTCGCCCAGCGCCGCCTGTGGTTCCTCCATCGGTTGGAGGGCCGAAGCGCGACGTACAACATGCCGCTGACGCTGCGGCTGCGCGGACGGATCGAGCCCGGTGCGCTCTGGGCGGCGCTGAGTGACCTGGTGACGCGGCACGAGGCCCTGCGTACGGTCTTCCCGGACTGCGGCGACGGAGAGCCCTGGCAGCAGGTTCTGTCCAGCGCCGCCGTTATCGTGCCGGCCGTCGTGACCGTCACCGACCGGGAACAGGCGCAGGCGGTACGCGATAGGTTCATCAGTGACGGGTTCGACCTGAGCACCGAGGCACCCCTTCGGGCGCTCCTCGTCACGGTGGCGCCCGACGAACACCTCCTGGTGCTGGTAGCACATCACATCGCGGCAGACGGCTGGTCGATGGCACCGCTGGCCAGGGACCTCCTCGAGGCGTACGCCGCACGCCGTGCCGGGCGGGCGCCGACCTGGCCACCACTCCCGGTGCAGTACGCGGACTTTAGCCTCTGGCAGCGGGACCTGCTCGGCGACCCGAACGAGCCGGGCAGCGTCTACGCCCGGGAGCTAGCCTTCTGGAGGGCGGCGCTGGCCGGCATACCCGAGGAACTGGCGCTGCCCTACGACCGTCCCCGCCCGACCCGGGCCTCGTACCGCGGCGGGCGCGTGTCCATCAGGCTCGACGCCACCCTGCACCGGGACCTGGTACGCCTGGCGCACCGCACCGGCACGACCGTCTTCATGGTGATCCAATCTGCACTCTCCGCCCTGCTGACCAGGCTTGGCGCGGGTACCGACATCCCGATCGGCAGCCCCGTCGCCGGCCGCGCAGACAGGGCCTTGGACAACCTGGTCGGCTTCTTCGTCAACACGCTCGTGCTGCGTACCGACACCTCCGGCAACCCGTCGTTCCGGGAACTGCTGAACAGGGTGCGCGAGGTCGACCTTGCCGCCTTCGCACACCAGGACCTGCCGTTCGAATCCCTGGTGGAGGCGCTGAATCCGGCCCGATTACTCGCACGTCACCCGCTTTTCCAGGTGTTGCTGGTCGCGCAGAACAACGAGACACCGGCATTCGGGCTTGACGATCTCGCGGTCACCGTAGACGAGTCCGGGCCCGACGTCGCGAAGTTCGACCTATCGTTCAGCATCACCGAGCGGCACACCCCCACGCGCGCCGTGCAGGGGATCGACGTGCTTGTCGAGTACTCCATCGACCTGTTCAATCACACCACCGTCGAACGGCTGACCGGGTACTTCGTGGAGCTGCTACGGGCCGCCGTGACCGACCCTGATCGACCGATCGGTTCCCTGGATCTGATGCCGGGCGCTGAACGCCACCGAGTGCTGTTCGGGTGGAACGACACCGCTCGGGCGGTGACCCGTGATCGGTTGCCCGAACTCTTACGAGACCAGGCAGCCCGGACCCCGGACGCGGTGGCGCTGCGGTACGAGGACGAGTCTGTCACCTACGCCGACCTGGACGCGCGGTCGAACCGGATGGCGCGCCTTCTCGCGGCGCGTGGCTGCGGACCGGAGCAGACGGTGGCGTTGGCGGTGCCGAGGTCGGTGGACCTGGTCGTCGCGCTGCTGGGTGTGGTCAAGTGCGGTGCCGCATACCTGCCGCTCGACCCCGACTACCCGGCAGAGCGGATCGAGTACATGCTGCGCGACAGCGCTCCCGCCTGCGTGCTGACCACTCAGGCGATGGCCGCGCGGATACCACGCGAAGCGCCCCGGATTCTCCTTGACACCACCCAGGTGGCGGAGGAACTGGCCGGGTGGTCCGACGCCGAGTTCACCGACGCGGACCGTACCGCACCGCTGCAGCAGACCCATCCGGTCTACATCATCTACACCTCGGGTTCCACCGGCCGCCCCAAGGGAGTCGTATTCCCCTCCGAAGCGTTGGTGAACCTCCTCGCCTGGCACGCGGAGATCATGCCCTACCGGCCCGGGTTGACCACGGCACAGTTCGCCTCGCTCAGCTTCGACGCGGCGGCACAGGAGATCTTCTCCGTGTTGACCTCCGGCAAGACGCTCGCCATACCAAGGGACGACGTGCGCAGAGACACCGAGGAACTCGTGCGCTGGCTCGACCGGTACGCGGTGAACGAACTGTTCGCGCCCACCTCCGTGGTCGAAGAGATCATCACGACCGCGCTGGCGCTGGGGATCGAGCTAACGGACCTCGTCGATGTCGCGCAGGCCGGTGAGGCGCTGATCCTTCGCCAGCCGCTGCGCACCTTCTGCGCGGCGCGGCCGGGCCGACGGCTGCACAACTACTACGGTCCCACCGAGACACACGTCGTCACCGGCTGGACCGTCCCAGACGACCTATCGACGGGCGACGTCTCGCCCCCGATCGGGCCGCCGATCTGGAACTGCCGAACCTACATTCTCGACGCGTCCCTGCAGCCGGTCCCGGCCGGTGTGGTCGGCGAGCTGTACATCGCCGGTGAGCAGGTCGCCCGGGGCTACCTGAACCGGCCAGGGCTCACCGCGCAGCGGTTCGTGGCGAATCCGTACGGTGCCGAGGGGACCCGGATGTACCGCACCGGGGACCTGGCGCGCTGGCGTCCGGACGGGGCGATCGAATTCCTCGGACGTATCGACTTCCAGGTCAAAATCCGGGGACTCCGGATAGAGCTGGGGGAAATCGAGGCCGTGCTGGCCGGGCTGCCCGAGGTGGCCCGCGCGATGGTGCTGGCCCGCGAGGACCGGACCGGGGACAAACGACTTGTCGCGTACGTGGTCGCGCACCCCGGCAGCGATCCGGATCCGATCGAGCTGCGGCGAGCGAGCGCCAGGACGCTGCCGCAGTACATGGTCCCTTCCGTGGTGGTGGTACTCGACTCCATCCCGTTGACGCCGAACGGCAAGGTGGACCGGGCGGCGCTGCCCGCACCGGACTACCTGGCGGCGGTACGGGGCCAGGCTCCCCGGGACGCCCGCGAGGAGGTGCTCTGCCGCCTCTTTGCCGACGTGCTCGGTGTCGCCCACGTGGGTACCGACGACAACTTCTTCGAACTCGGCGGGCACTCCCTGCTGGCGACCCGTTTGATCAGCAGGATCCGCGCCGAACTCGGATGCGATCTAGGCATCGGCGATCTGTTCGACGCGCCCACGGTGCTGGGCGTGGCGCAACGGTTGACAGCCGGACCCTCGTCCCGCCCGGCCCTGCGCCGGATGCGACCTGTCGCCGGTACCGGCGGCCACCAGTAGCACCGCGTCACCAGGAAGGACTTGCTGATGTTGTCGTACGAGAGTATCGACCTGTATCGCGAGGACGGGTTCCTGTTCGCGGACCCCCTTACCGAAAAGGAGACAGACCTTCTACGCGAACAGGCCGATCGTGAGTTTCTGCGGGATTCTCCCGGCCGGATGTTGGAGAAGGACGGTTTCACGGTGCGCGGGGTGCACGGGTCGCACGTGGTGAACAGCACGTTCGCCCGGCTGGTACGGCACCCAAAGATCGTCACACCGGCCACGCAGCTACTGGGTGGCCCCGTATATGTGCACCAGTTCAAGATCAATGCAAAGAAGGCGCTGACCGGCGATGTGTGGCCCTGGCACCAGGACTACATCTTCTGGAACCGGGGTGACGGAATGCGTCGCCCCGACGTGGTGAACGTCGCCGTCCTGCTGGATGAGGCGACCGATCTGAACGGTCCACTGCTCGTCCTGCCCGGCTCACACAAGTGCGGCTCTCTGGAAGTGGCGAGGCGGACGACCGTCTGTGGCGACGGGGCGTGGCGGTCCGACATCTCCGCAGATCTGGACTACGCCATCGACGCGCCGCTGCTGTCCAAGCTCACCGAGACTACAAAAGTGACCGCCATCAAAGGGCCGCCCGGCTCGATCCTCCTCTTCGATCCCCTGCTCGTACACGCCTCGGGCGTGAACATGGCTCCCTACGATCGGCGCATGATCCTCGTCACCTACAACCGGGTGGACAATCCACTCGGAGAGGTGCCCAGCCCTCGACCGGACTTCCTCGCCGCCCGGGACAACACGCCGGTCAGGCCGCTCGACCCCGGCGCGGACCTTCTCGCCTGATCGACCAGGGGTTTCGTCGTACGCTTATAGCGTAGAGGATCGTATTGATAGCGGTGGTAACGGCAATCAACATGTTCGTGCACCGTCACCAACGGTGTACCAGGCAGATCCACTCCAGGTCGTTCGTGCTCGCGGTCCCATAGCGGGCGTCACCCAGCCGCGGCTCAACGCACAGCGACGTCAGTAAGGAGCGCGTCCTGACAACCGTAAAGACTGTCGGTCGCCCGACCAAGGTAGGCCTCGCCACCCTGGTGCGACTGCTCGCCACACGCGCGCGGCCGTACCGGAACACCGTGATCGCGGTGGTCGTCCTCCAGGCTCTCCAGGCTGTCGCCCTGCTCTTCCTACCGCTTCTGAACGCCGACATCATCGACAACGGCGTCCTGAAGGGCGACACCGGTCACATCATTCGCGTCGGCTCCCTGATGATCGCCGTGACCGTGGTGCAGGGATTGGCCACCGTCTACGCGGTCCAGCTGAGCGCCCGGGTGGCGATGGCCGTCGGCCGGGACCTACGGGAAGCTGTCTACCAGCGAGTGCAGCGATTCTCGGCCCAGGAGATGCAGCGGATCGGCGTCCCCTCGCTCATCACGCGGACGTCCAACGACATCCAGCAGGTGCAGACATTCCTGCTCTCGACGCTGACCCTGGTCGTCACCGCGCCCGTCATGGGCCTGGGTGGAATCGCGCTCGCGATGGCCCAGGACGTCGCCCTGGCCCTGGTGCTGGCGGCGCTGCTCCCGCTCCTCGGCCTCATCGTCGCGCTGCTGATCCGGCGGATGCGCCCACTGTCGGCGGCCATGCAGGTCCGGATCGACGGCGTCGGCCGGGTGCTGCGCGAGCAGATACCGGGCATCCGCGTGACGCGGGCCTTCGTCAAACACGACTTCGAGCAGGCCCGCTTCGCGCGCGCCAACCAGGAGCTGACCGACGTCTCGGTACGGCTCGGGCGGGTGAGCACATTGCTGTTGCCGCTCGTGGTGAACACGGTCAACGTCTGCGGCGTCTTTCTCGTCTGGATCGGCGGCTTCCGGGTGGAGAGCGGCGCGATGCAGATCGGGGCGTTCGTTGCGCTGCTCACCTACCTGGTCATGGTCCAAGGGGCGGTACTGACCGCCGCCTTCGTGGCGATCGGCCTGCCGCGTACCGAGGTATGTGCCGGTCGGATCGACGAGGTGTTGTGGACGCAGCCGAGCGTCATCCCGCCTGCGGAGCCCGTCAGGACCTTCCGCACCCCCGGCCACGTCTTGCTCGATGGGGTGTCATTCCGGTACCCGTCAGCCGAAAAGGACGTTCTGCACAACGTCGACCTCGTGGCCGGCCCAGGCACGACCACCGCGATCGTCGGCTCGACCGGCAGTGGCAAATCCACCCTGGTCAGCCTGATCTGCCGGTTGTTCGATCCGACAGGAGGCCGCGTGCTGGTCGGCGGGGAGGATGTGAAGACACTCGACCCCGGACTGCTCACCACGGCCATCGCCGTGGTGCCGCAGCAGGCGCACCTGTTCTCCGGCACGGTGGCGTCCAACCTCCGCTACGGACGACCCGACGCAACGGACGAGGAACTCTGGCACGCCCTGGACATCGCACAGGCAAGCGGCTTCGTCTCGGCTCTCGACGGCAAGCTTGAGGCTACTATCGCCCAGGGCGGGACAAACCTCTCTGGCGGGCAGCGACAGCGGCTGGCAATCGCGCGCGCCCTGGTGCGGCGACCGCAGATCTACCTGTTCGACGACTGCTTCTCCGCGCTGGACCACAATACCGACGCAGCGCTGCGAAAGGCGCTGGCATCGCAGATCGCCGACGCCACCACCATCATCGTCGCGCAGCGCATCAGCACGATCGCGCAGGCCGAGCGGATCGTGGTGCTCGACGAGGGCAAGGTTGTCGGTGTCGGCACACACGAGGAGTTGTTGCGGCACAGCCCGGTCTACCAGGAGATCATGCAGTCGCAGCACGGAGAGGCTCCACAGTGACCGCACAGACCTCAACAAGGACGCCGCGGCAGACATCCAAGGCCGAACCGTCGCAGGACCCAGTGGCAGAGACGCCAGCCGGTTTCCGGCAGACATCGCGTCGACTAATCGCGATGCTGCGTCCGTACCGCAGGCTCGCCGGAGTCGGGGCGCTCGGCCTCGGTAGCATCGTGCTGAACGTGAGCGGGCCCTGGCTGCTGGGCCAGGCCACAAACCTGATCTTCGCGGGCTACCTCGGTCAGCGGTTTCCATCAGGTGGGAAAAAGGAAGAGATCGCCGAGCGGCTCCGCGGAGAGGGCGCCGACGTCCTCGCCGCACTAGTCGGTACGGTGGACTTCACACCCGGCCGCGGCATCGACTTCCGCGCGCTGGGTCTGACGCTCCTCGCGGTCTTGGCGGCGTACGTGGGCTCGGGCCTGTTCTGGATCATGCAAGGCCGCCTCACCACGAACCTTGTCCAGCAGGCACTCTTCGGCCTCCGCCAACAGGTGGAGGCGAAACTCTCCCGACTGCCGCTGTCCTACTTCGACCAGCGGCCCCGCGGTGAGGTGCTGAGCCGCACGACGAACGACATCGACAACATCGCCCAGGGCCTGCAGCAGACGATCAGCCAGATCACCAACTCGCTGCTTCTCTTGGTAGGGGTACTGGGGATGATGGTGTGGATCTCCCCACTGCTCGCCGCGGTGGCTCTCATCGCGGTGCCGATGTCGATCTACCTCACGAAGGTGATCGGCAAACGGTCGCAGGCACAGTTCGCCCAGCAGTGGAAAACCGCGGGGGACCTTAACGCCCACGTGGACGAGGTCTACACCGGCTACGCGCTGGTCAAGATGTTCGGACACGAGAAGGAGAGCCTGGCTGCTTTCCGGACGCACAACGAGCGGCTCTACCGGTCATCGACTCGGGCGCAGTTCATCAGCGGCACCATCGGGCCCGTGACGACCCTGATCGGGAACGTCAGCTACGTCCTGATCGCTGTGATCGGTGGCCTGCAGCTGGCCTCGGGCGCGCTGTCGGTGGGTGCGGTACAGGCGTTCATCCAGTACTCCCGCCAGTTCACCCAACCGTTGATGGCTCTGGCGAACCTGTCGAGCCTGGTGCAGTCCGCGGTCGCCTCGGCGGAACGGGTCTTCGCATTCCTGGACGCCCCCGAAGAGACCCCTTCAGCAGCGACGGAAGAGCGGCCAACCCAGGGCCGAGTGTGTTTCGAGGCGGTCTCATTCCGGTATCAAGACAATAAACCATTGATCGAGAACCTCTCGCTGACCGTCGAGCCGGGCCGATCGGTGGCCATCGTCGGCCCGACAGGTGCGGGCAAGACGACGCTGGTGAACCTCCTCATGCGGTTCTACGATGTCACCGCCGGCCGGATCACCATCGACGGCGCCGACATCCGGGATATGGACCGCGACCAGCTCCGGTCCGCCATCGGTATCGTCACCCAGGACCCGTGGCTGTTCGGCGGCACGATACGCGAGAACATCGCCTACGGACGCGACTCGGCGACCGATGACGAGATCGTCGCCGCGGCACGAGCCGCACACGTCGACCACTTCGTACGGACCCTCTCTAACGGCTACGACACGGTGATCGATACCGAGGGCGGGGGAGTGAGTGCCGGCGAGCGGCAGCTGATCACGATCGCCAGGGCGCTGCTCGCCGACCCGGTGATCCTGGTCCTAGACGAAGCGACCAGCTCGGTCGACACCCGCACCGAGTTGCTGATTCAGCAGGCCATGGCCCGGCTCAGCGCGGGCCGGACCAGCTTCGTGGTGGCACACCGACTTTCCACCATCCGCGAGGCCGACCTCATCCTGATGATGGAAGACGGCGCGATTGTCGAGCAGGGCACGCATAGAGAACTACTGGCCGCAGGAGGGCCGTACGCACGAATGCACGCCGCGCAGAGCGTCTAGTTGTCGCTGCGGTCGGCACTGGGCACCGGTCACGTGCCCCCGTTTACCCCCCGAAAACCCGTGCCAAGTATCGGTCAGCAGCGGCAAGTGTTGATCAGTTGACGGTCATGTTTGTGCAGGTCAACAGGCGGTTCCGACTACTAATGACAAACCTGGGACCGTGACGCACGGTAAGCGTAGGTCGACGGTTCGATTCCGTCAGGCGGCTCAAGAAGAGGCCCTGACCAGCATCAGCGCTGGTCAGGGCCTCATTTTCATCGATGGAGTTTTGAGTCGTTCCCGGAAACCTTAGAAATGCCTACCGGGTGTCGCGCCGGGAGGCGAAGATCGCGTTGCGGGGATTGTCAGGTGTTCACGGATTGCCTCCGCCGCCAAGCTACCAGCAGCACACCCACGGCCATGGATAGCAGTCCCCCACCGATCACGCCGGTCAGCTTCATGCCGGTGACGGGTAGGTGCTTTTTGAGCCGATTGTGGAAGGTGCAGGTGATGTTCTGCCCGTTGCTCGGCGTGACTACCCCGTGTAGTACCGGGACTGTGGTGCCCGTGCCGGTGATCACACACTTCGGCGATCCCACGTGCTCGTAGCCCTTGGGGCCGCCGGATTCGGAGAGCTTGTGGCCGACACCGACCTGTACACGCACACCGGTTACAGAAGGACTGCCGGAGGTGCCGCTGATCGGGGTGGCTCCGTTGTCCGGGGTGGCTGTCAGCGTCCAGTCGGTCGGCTTCGCCTCGCCGTGCCACACCTTCTTGACCAGTGTCAGGTGGGCGGCGCCCGGGTCTACCTGGCCGTTGCGCCAGGTGCAGGTGTAGCTGATCCCGTCGATCGGTGTGAGGGCGTCGTCCGGCGTCGAGATCCGTTCACCCGTTGCGTTGTCGACGCAGGTGACTGAGCCGAGCTGTTCGTATCCCGTTGGACCGTCGGTCTCGCTGAGCGTGTAGCGCACCCCCGCAGTTGCTGGCACGTCGGTCACTGCCGCCTCGCCGCTGCGTCCGCTGACCGGTGTCACCCCGGAGCCGGGCGGCGGGGTGGCGTTGAGCAGCCAGTCCCGCGGTACCGCGGTGCCTCCGAACGGGTTCTCCACCTCCTTGACCAGGGTGAGTCTTGCCTCACCTGGCGGTGGTTCGAGCTGCCGGTTGCGGAAGGTGCAGGTGATGTCCTGCCCGAAACTCGGAGTCAACACGTTGCCGGGGGTCTGCACGGGGGTCTGCGTCCCGGTGAGTAGACACTGGACCGTGCCGACCGGTTCGTAGCCCTGGGGGCCGTCGGTCTCGGTCAGGGTGTATCCCACGTTCGGGCTCACCTCGGCCTCGGTGACGGCTGGCTCACCACTACGCCCGGTGACGGGGGCGGCCGGCGAGCCGGGCGGCGGCAGCGCGTTCAAGACCCAGTCCTGTGGGGTGGCCGTTCCGCCGAAGGGGTTCTCCACCTCCTTGACCAGAGTGAGATTGCCGGGCTGCGCCTGGTTGGTCGCGGTGCAGACGGCGGTCTGCCCGATCTGGATGGCTACCGTTCCGTCCGCGCCATCGAAGGTGCCGCCCAGGGATCCGTCACGCATCAGCAACTGGCAGTCCCAGCTACCCGTGGCTGGCGGCGTGATGACGGCTCCGTCGACAACAGTCTGGGTGAATCCGGAGACGTTTGTCTCGCCGAGTGAATAGATGATCTCTGGTGTCACCTCACCGGTGGTCCCGGTGGTGCCGCTGAAGAGCGGGTCCGTCGAGCCGGGCGGGAACGCGTTGAGTGTCCACGCGGTCAGCGGTGGCTCCGGCACTCCGTACGGGTTGTCGATCGTCTTGTCCAGCCGCAACCGGGTGGTGCAGGTGACCGTGTTGGTGACCTGGTAGGTGTTGAGGCCCGAGGCCAACGTCTGCTCGCCCAGGTCCCCGCTGGCCACGTTGTCGCAACCTGGCGGGAAGAGCTGCAAGTTGATCTCCTCGGCGATCGTGATCGTCTGGCCCGCGTCGAAGTCCGTGTACTCAACGCCCCAGGCCGGTTCCGTGATGCCGGTGAGTGACAGCGCTGCCTCGAACTGCGCGTCCTGATCGGGGTCCTCGAACGGCTCTCCGTTGATCACCCAGGTCTTGTTCACCACGACGGAGGCGAGCGGATCGGGCGCCTGGTTGAGAATGATGCAGCTGACGATCGCGTCCGTGCTGACGGTGACGGTGAAACCGAGGGCACCGCTGTTGGTGACCGGTGCCGGGAGTCCGTTCGCGGTGCAGGAGGCATTGTCTCCGGCCTGCTGGACGAGGGTGAAGTCAGGCTTGAGCGTTTCGGCGAGGGTCACGTCCCGGGACGGATCGCCGCCGAGATCAACATCGAAGCTGATCGCACCGCTGGCATCACCGGTCACTCCGCTGGCTGGTGTGACACCGGAGTCGGCCGTGGAGATCGTCCAGCCACCTGCTGGCTGGGCGTCGGCCGGTGTGCCGCCGAACGGAATGACCTTCTTGACCACACTGATCGTGCCGGCACAGGTTTCCAGTGCCAACTGGCGCAGGAGCGGACCGAGTTCATCGGTGTCGGCTTGGTAGTAGTCGGAACCGGCCACGGGGCCGGAGACGGCGGACAGGTTGTTGGTGGAGCCGCCAACGCCGTCGCCCACCCCGATGACGATGATCCGAGTGCCCTCAGCCTTGACCGCGTTCGCGGAGAAGATTCCACTTTCCAGTTCGATAAAGCGGGTGAAGCCACCCGTCCCCTGCACCGGAGGCGGCCCGTAGACCGTGGGGTTTCCGTCAGTGATCATGATGACCGCGTCGAAGTCGAACGGCGCAGCGGCGATCTGGAACAATCCCTGGTCCCAGTTGGTGGTACCGCCAGCGGTGAGACCATTGACCGCAGCCTTGACCACATCTGCCCCGGAGACATCGGAGACCGGTGTGGGGTTCAGCACGGCGTCGGCCTCGGTGGCGAAGGAGTATACGGCGATCTCCGACGGCGTGCCGGTGAGCGCGTCGACGTAGCCGTTCGCCGCAGCCTTGACCTGTGGGAGGTCTCCTGTGATCGAACCCGACACGTCGATCAGGAATGCGACGTGTAGACCGCACTGCCCGGGCAGGGGCGGGTTGTCCCGGGCATCGGCCCAGATGGGCCCCCGGGCGGTCAGGTTGGCGTCGCCGGTGGTCTCCACCGGAAACTCGTACGTCTGGTCGTTGGCGACCGCGCCGGTGAAGACCCCGTTGTAGACGGTCGGCGAGGTGCTGATGCCACCGACGTCCAACTCCTGGAGCAGCCGCCATCCGGTCGGCGCGCTCCGTTCGATGATCCAGTAACCCTGGTCGGGGCCGGTCCGTCCAGGCACGTCCACGCTGCACGCGCCGGTAACGTCGGTGGTGCATGACGCATCCGGAATGTCCCCCGGGCCCGGACGGGTGTCGCTGATGCCCGCGTAGAAGTCGAAGGTGGCACCGGCCAGGGGTCCCACCGTCTGCTCTCCGGTGCGGTCGCCACCCTTGTTGACGACGAGCGTCGTTTCGGTCGGGCTCGCCGCCCGAGCTGGTGCGATGTCCAGCCCGACCAGCGGAAGCAGGCCACCGACCAGCGCCAGCGCGGCGGTCGCACTCCAGCCGCGGCGCACACCCGTGTTACTGAGAACGAACATTCACATACCTCCGTGCGCCGTGCGGAACGGCTCGGTCTCGGCCTGCTTCCTGTACGCAGGTCATCCCGCAGAGTATGGGGAATAAGACTGCTTTATGTGGCTTTATTCCTAATAGTCCGGTTTGGCGACGCCGCACTTGGTTGCCGGCATCCCTGGCCTGTGGTCAGCGAACATCTGGGCGTCCGCAGTTGGTCGGGGTGCCCCCGGCGGGTGGTGCCCCTGCGCCAGCCCGTCGATGCGCCGCGCCTGTTGCGGACCCCGGCTACCCCCGAGAAACCCCTGCCAACGGGATTCGGGGGGCGTAGGTCGACGGTTCGATTCCGTCAGGCGGCTCGGTGCGATGCCCTGACCGGCGAAAGCGCTGGTCAGGGCATCGTCTTTATCGATGAAGATTTGAATCGGCCCCGAGAGCGCCCCCTGGTGCCGGCTGATTGGAGTCAGATCGGGACGTCGTGCGAGCGTGGCCGGCCGCCGGTGACGATGCACCACGGACGAGCCGTGAGGTGCGGACACAGTTCCGGGTAGGCCATTGGTCACGTCGTCCAGCCGGACCAGAAGTTCCCCCAGCCGGGAGCGGACTGTGGTCCCGGTTTCTCGGATGGGTGATGCCCGGATCGGCGGCACCTGGTCGCTCGGTAGCGTTGTGTCCGATCACCGATCTGGCGGAGGTTCTTTGTGGGGCGGCTGGTGCTGACGGCTGATGAGGCGGCGGTGTGCGAGGCCGTCGGGGTCAGATCGTTTGTGCAGGCCCGTTCGCTGGTGGCGAACGGCGCTCTGGCCGAGGTGAGCTGGGACCCGCGTTCCGGCCGTGGGCGGGCTGCCGTACAAGGCGAGAGATCTGGTTGGGTGACGGTGTCGGTCGTCGTCGGCGCCGACGGTGCGCTCAAGAGCGTCAGCGGCGCATGCACGTGCTCGGCAGCTCCGGTGTGCGCGCATCCGGCTGCCTTGGCGTTGATCGTCTGCACCTCCGAGGGGTCCAGACCGGAGCCGGCGTCGTCGTGGGAGTTGGCGTTGGCTGGTCTGGTCAGCGTGGACAGCCCGGCCGTCGTGCCAGGTTCTGCGGAACTGGCGTTGCAGTTCGAGCTTGAGGACGGTGACGGTCGGGGAAGGTGGCGGATCGCGCTCCGGCCGGTCGTGCCGGGCAAGAGGGGCTGGATCCGCGGCGGTGTCTCGTGGGGGACCCTCGGCTTCGAGTACGTTCCCGATTCACCGCACACGCAGCATCACGTGGATCTCTTGACGGAGTTGCTCGCGCTGGCGGACGAGGAGGTTAGCGACCCGTACGCACACCGCTACTACGGCTCGGGTCAGCGCGTCGTGTACCTGGATGAGTTTCGTAGCCGGCGGGTGTGGGACGTTCTGGCCGAGGCGCGGGAGGCGGGGCTGCCGCTGGTGCAGAGCGGCCGGGCCGCGTCACCGGTTCAGGCATCGGCACGTCCGGTGCGATTCTCGGTGCGGGCCGATCGAGTCGCAGCGGGCCTGCGGCTACGTCCGGCGCTGGCCGACGGCACGGAGACGATCGATCCCGAGAAGTTGATCGTGGTCGGGCGTCCGGCGCACGGCGTCGCCTGGTGGGGTACGACGGGGCCGGGTTCCTCGACTGATCCGGGTACCCTGCGGCTCGCGCCCCTGGCGAGACCCCTGCATCCGCGGGCCATGGGGGCGCTTGCTGCGCCAGAGATCGTCGTTCCCGCCGCCGAAGAGCCTCGTTTCCTGCGGCAGTACTATCCGGGGCTCGTCCGCCAGGCCGAGGTGGTGCCGGCCGACGAGACGGTGAGTCTGCCTGAGCTGGGGAAGGCGGTGCTGACGCTGTCGGTGCAGCCGCTACCGGAGCACCGCATGTCGTTGTCCTGGGACTGGGTCGCCGTCGTCGGTTCGGAGAACCAGGTGGAGCCGCTGCACGCCGATCTGCACCACGACTCCGACCGGGCCGCGACGCTGCAACGCGTCACAGCTCTGCTGGCGGACTCGGCGTACGGGCTGACCGAGCGGATCCCCGCCGGACGGCGGCTGCTGGCGCATGCCGTCGTCGCCGACGACGCCATGCTGCGGCTCGTACGCGATGCGCTTCCCCGACTCGTCGAGATGGACGGCGTTGACGTGGCCGTCAAGCCGCATGACGACGTTCCGGAGTATGTCGAGACGCAGGAAGCCCCGGTCGTTTCGTTCGCGAGCGCGACCGGGGGCAGCGCCGGCACGCAGGACTGGTTCGACCTGTCCGTCCGGGTCACCGTCGATGGTGAGGAGGTCGGCTTCGAAGGGCTGTTCCTCGCGCTCGCCGCCGAACAGGAGTTCATGATCCTGCCCAGCGGTCGCTACTTCCGGCTGGAGCAGCCAGAGTTCCGGCAGCTGCGCGACCTGATAGCGGAGTCCCGTGAGTTGGAGGACGCCCCGCCCGGTGTGCTGCGGGTCGGACGCTTTCAGGCGGGGCTGTGGCAGGAGTTGTCCGAGTTGGGCGAGGTCACCGGTCAGGCGGCGGTCTGGCAGGAGTCCGTGCGCGGGCTCAGCGACGTCAAGGCTGGTCCCGCCGATCCGCCACCGGTGGGGCTGGACGCCACCCTCCGGCCGTACCAGCTGGAGGGCTTCCGATGGCTCGCCACTCTGCACCGGCATGATCTCGGCGGTGTGCTTGCCGACGACATGGGGCTGGGCAAGACACTCCAGGCGCTGGCCCTGATCTGCCACGCCGTCGAACGGGCGCCCGCCGGTGCCCCGTTCCTGGTGGTCGCCCCCGCCAGTGTCGTCAGCAACTGGGCTCACGAGGCGGCGCGCTTCGCCCCGCATCTCACCGTCACCCCCATCGTTCAGACCGGCGCGCGTCGGGCCGGCACGCTGGAACAGACGGTCGCCGGATCACACGTCGTGGTCACGTCGTACACGCTGTTCCGGCTCGAGTACGACGACTACGCGGCGTTGCCGTGGACCGGACTGATCCTGGACGAGGCGCAGTTCGTCAAGAACGCCCAGTCGCAGACATACCGCTGTGCGAAGCAGTTGCCGGCTGTCTGCAAGCTCGCGATCACCGGCACACCGATGGAGAACAACCTGGTCGAGTTGTGGGCCCTGCTCTCCATCACCGCCCCGGGCCTGCTGCCCCGGCTCGACCGTTTCACCGACTACTACCGCCGGCCGATCGAGAAGGACCACGACGAGGAGCGGCTCGCGCAGCTACGTCGCCGGATCCGCCCGCTCATGCTGCGCCGCCGCAAGGCTGAGGTGGTCACCGAGCTGCCGGCCAAGCAGGAACAGGTCATCGAACTGGATCTGAACCCCAAGCATCGCCGGATGTACCAAACCTATCTGCAGCGGGAACGGCAGAAGGTCCTCGGCCTGCTCGGCGACATGCAGAAGAACCGCTTCGAGATCTTCCGCTCGCTGACTCTGCTGCGCCAGGCCAGCCTCGACCTGACCCTGGTCGATCCGAAACACCACGCCATCACGTCGACGAAACTCGACGCGCTCCGCGATCAGGTCACCAATCTCGCGGCCGAGGGGCACCGGGTTCTCATCTTCAGCCAGTTCACCCGTTTCCTGGCCACCGCCCGTCAACGTCTCGAGGAGGCCGGCGTCACCTGCTGCTATCTCGACGGCAAGACACGGCGGCGGGCGGAGGTCATCGCCGACTTCAAGAACGGGACGGCGCCGGCCTTCCTGGTCAGCCTCAAGTCGGGCGGTTTCGGGCTGAACCTGACCGAGGCCGACTACTGCATCCTGCTGGACCCGTGGTGGAACCCGGCGACCGAAGCTCAGGCGGTCGACCGTGTTCACCGCATCGGCCAGACGCGGACGGTCATGGTCTACCGCCTGGTCGCCAAGGACACCATCGAGGAGAAGGTCATGGCGCTTCAAGCCAGGAAGGCCGAGTTGTTCAGTAGCGTCCTCGACGGTGGAGAGTTCGCCTCCGCCGAACTGACTGCCGCTGACATCCGCAGCCTGCTCGACTGACTCGTGCCCAGGGCTGTCTCGTCCCGCCCGTCTCCACATGTCCTTGAGGCGGTGCTGGAGCGGCTGACGTACGTCAACGAGGAGACCGGGTACACCGTCGCGCGGGTGGCGACCGGGCGTGGCTCGGATCTGCTGACCGTGGTCGGCGCGCTGCTGGGGGCGCAGCCCGGTGAGAGTTTGCGGTTGCAGGGGTGGTGGTCGTCGCATCCGCAGTACGGCCGCCAGTTCGAGGTCCTCTCGTACACGACGGTCCTGCCCGCGACGATCCAGGGCATTCGCCGCTATCTGGGCTCCGGTCTGGTGAAGGGTATAGGTCCGGTGTTCGCCGAGCGGATCGTGGCGCACTTCGGTCTGGACACGTTGCAGATCATCGAGGACCAACCGGGCCGGTTGGTGGAGGTGCCGGGTCTCGGCCCGAAACGTACCGCGAAGATCACCGCCGCCTGGGCCGAACAGAAGGCCATCAAGGAGGTGATGGTGTTCCTGCAAGGGGTGGGGGTGTCCACGTCGATCGCGGTACGCATCTACAAGAAGTACGGCGACGCCTCGATCGACGTCGTGCGTCACGAGCCGTACCGGCTGGCCGCGGACGTGTGGGGCATCGGGTTCAAGACCGCCGACACGATCGCGCAGGCTGTCGGGATCCCGCACGACAGCCCGCAACGGGTCAAGGCCGGGTTGCAGTACACGTTGTCGGAGGCCACCGACAACGGGCACTGCTACCTGCCCACTCCGCACCTGGTCGCGGACGCGGTGAAGATTCTCGATGTGCCCGCCGGGCTGGCCATCAGCTGTCTCGATGACCTGGTCGGTGAGGAAGGCGTCGTCAGGGAGAGCCTGCCCGGCCCGGACGGGCCGGTTCCGGCGGTCTACCTGGTGCCGTTCCACCGCGCCGAACAGTCCCTGGCCAGCTCGGTGCTCCGGCTGCTCGGCGATCGTACGGACCGGATGGCGCAGTTCACCGGCGTCGACTGGGGCAGAGCACTGACCTGGTTGAAGGCCCGTACCGGCACCGACCTGGCACCGGAGCAGCAGCAGGCCGTCCGGTTGGCGCTGACGTCGAAAGTCACCGTGCTCACCGGCGGTCCCGGTTGCGGGAAGAGCTTCACCGTCCGTTCGATCGTCGAACTCGCCGCCGCCAAGAAGGCGAAGATCCTCCTCGTCGCACCGACCGGCCGGGCCGCGAAACGCCTCGCCGAACTGACCGGCCAGCCCGCCGCGACGGTGCACCGGCTGCTGAAGTTGCAACCCGGCGGTGAGCCCACCTACGACCGGGACACCCCCTTGGACGTGGATCTGCTGGTGGTGGACGAGGCGTCCATGCTCGATCTGATCCTGGCCAACAAGTTGATCAAAGCCGTACCGCCCGGGGCGCACCTGCTACTGGTCGGTGACGTCGACCAGCTTCCGTCCGTCGGCGCCGGTGAGGTGCTGCGGGACCTGCTCGCCGCGGACGGGGTCCCCCGGGTCCGGCTGATCCAGGTGTTCCGGCAGGCCGCGGACTCCGGTGTCGTCAGCAACGCCCATCGGATCAACGCCGGTCGACCGCCGGTCCTGCAGGGCATGAGCGACTTCTTCCTGTTCCCCTGCGACGACACCGAAGCTACGGCCGCTCTCACCGTCGACGTGACGTGCACCCGAATAGCGAAACGATTCGGCCTCGACCCGCGACGTGACGTGCAGGTACTCGCGCCCATGCACCGGGGCCCGGCGGGTGCCGGTGCGCTGAACATCCTGTTGCAGCAGCAGCTCACTCCGGCCCGCGAGCATCTGCCGGAACGGCGGGTCGGCGGCCGGGTGTTCCGGATCGGCGACAAGGTCACCCAGATCCGCAACAACTACGACAAGGGCGTGGCCGGAGTCTTCAACGGCACCGTCGGCGTCGTCACCGCCCTGTCCACCGACGAGCAAACCCTGACGGTACGCACCGATGAGGACGAACTCATCGACTACGACTTCGATGAACTCGACGAGCTGGCTCACGCGTACGCGATGACCATCCACCGCTCCCAGGGTTCGGAGTACCCGGCGGTGGTCATTCCGATCACCACCAGCGCGTGGATGATGCTGCAACGCAACCTGCTCTACACCGCCATCACCAGGGCGAAGAAGCTCGTCGTTCTCGTCGGCTCGCGTCGGGCTCTGGCCGCGGCTGTCCGCACCGTGGGCGCGGGCCGCCGCCACACCGCCCTCACACACCGTCTCAACGTGAAGCCCCGCCCGTGAGAACCGGTTGCGAACGGCGCAAGTCCCGTCGGTCGAGGTGCCGCCGCTAGAGCTTTGTTGATTCTTGTCATCGTCACGCACTGGTCGGTCGCCGCGGCACTGCACCTCCGCTGGGATGACCAGCCTCTTGCCGCCGGCCATGAGCGCGCCGAGCTCACCGGCGACGGTGTCGTAGCCGTTCGGCAGTGTCGTGATGAACTCGTGCGCTCGGGCGGCCCGGTGCCGTGGGGCGGTGAGCGTGACGGGCTTGACTCCGTTGTGCAGCGTGTCGGTTACTGATGGCGACGTAGTCGCCCCGCTGCGTCGGACTGCTACCCTGCCACCGATGAGAACGAAAACGAGTTTCAAAGTCATGACTGCTGCGGTGGTGCTGGTCCTCGCCGGATGTTCGAGCGGCGAGTCCCCCGGCTCGTCCGCGCCAGTGGCGTCAACGGGGCCGGGTGGCACGACGTACCCGTTCACGATGAAGAACTGCGGCACCGACGTGACCATCAAGGCGGCACCGCAACGGGCCGTCACGCTGAACCAGACGGCAGCCGAGATTCTCATCGAACTGGGGGTGGGTGACCGGGTCGTCGGGTCCGGTTACGAGATCTACAAGCCACCGGCAGAGTTGGCCGAGCCGTACGGGAAGATCCCGCAACTGGCGCCGCGCGGTCTATCGATCAAGCACGAGAAGCTGTTGGAGGCGCAGCCGGAGTTCGTCTACAGCGGCTTCGCAAGCTTCCTCACCGCAGAGACGGGCGGCGAGCGTAAGCAACTACACGACCTGGGCGTGCCGACCTACGTCACCGAATTCGACTGCACGTACCACGCCGCCGTAAAGGGCGCGAACTTCGACATGCTGTACGAGGAGTACCGCGATCTGGCCAGGATCTTCAACGTCGCGGACGCGGGCGAGAAGCTGGTGGCCGAACAGAAGGCGATCGTGGAGAAGGGGGTGAGCACCGTCGAGAACAAGGACAAGCCGCTGAGGGTCCTGTGGTTCTATTCCACCTACAACGGCACGCCGTGGGCGGCCGGTCCCGGCGGCCTGCCCCAGCACATCTCCGAGCTGGTCGGGGTCAAGAACATCTTCGACGACGCGAAGGACAAGTGGATCGAGACGAGCTGGGACGAGGTCGCCGCCCGGAATCCCGACGTCATCATCCTGGCCGATCTGACCCGGGGCGAACCCAACGACACCGCGGCGGAGAAGATCGAACTGCTCAAGAAGGACCCACTCACCAGCAAGCTCGGCGCGGTGACCGGTGACCGGTTCATCACCCTCCCGGGTGCCCAGATGGACCCCTCCTACGGCACCGTGAGCATCGTTTCCCCTCTCGTCGAAGGCCTGAACAAGTTCCGGTGAGCGGTCGACAACCATGACAACGAAACTGCACCCGCCCGTTGGGCGCGCAGACCCGATCGTCGGCCACAAACCGGCGCCATCGGGTCTGCGGCGCGCCTCGGCCGCGGCCATCGTCCTCCTGACCGTGGCCGGACTGTTGGCGTCGATCATCGCGGCGTCCCTGTTCGGCAGCGCGAACATCAGTCCTGGCGATGTCGTCTCCACGATCCTGCGGCACATCGGCCTGGGTGAGATCGCCCCGAACCCGCCACTGCCGCCATTGCTCGACGCGCTGATCTGGGAGTCTCGCTTCCCACGAGTGCTGCTCTCCGCGGTCGTCGGCGCAGCACTGGCGGTCTCGGGCGCGGTGCTGCAGGCCATCACCAGAAATCCCTTGGCCGACCCCTACCTACTGGGGGTATCTTCCGGCGCCTCGACCGGGGCGGTGGCCGTGCTCCTGTTAGGTGTCGGCGGCGGTGTCTCGCTGTCGACCGGGGCGTTCGTCGGCGGTCTGGTCGCCTTCGGCCTGCTGCTGGTCCTGCTCGGTGGCGGGCGCGTGGCCAGCCCCACCCGCGTGGTGCTCACCGGCGTGCTCGTCTCCCAGTTCTTCGCCGCGGTCACCTCGCTCATTCTCATGATCAATGGGGACGCGAACTCCACCCGTGGCTTCACCTACTGGCTGCTCGGCACCCTCGCGGGTGCCCGGTGGGAGGGGGTCACGGTCACTGCCGTCATCGGCCTCATCGGCCTCATCGCCATCCTGTTCTTTGCGCCATCGCTGGACGCCTTCACGTTCGGCTGGGACTCCGCCTCCGCCCTGGGAATCAATGTCGCCGCGGTCCGCATCTGGCTGATGGTGCTCACCTCGCTCATCACGGCCGCCGCCGTGGCGTCCTCCGGAGCGATCGGCTTCATCGGGCTACTCGTCCCGCATGCCGTCCGCATCCTGACCAGCCCGATGCACCGCTCGCTGCTTCCCCTGTCCGCGGCCGTCGGCGCCATCCTGCTCATCTGGGTGGACACCTTCGCCCGGACCGCGTTCTCGCCGTATGAGCTGCCCGTCGGCGTCATCACCGCCCTTCTCGGCGCGCCGGCCTTCGCGCTGGTCCTCAAGCGCCTGGAGTCCTGATGGGCCGCATCAACGCCACCGAACTCTCCTGGTCGGTCAAGGGTCATCGGCTGCTGGACAACATCGAGATGGCCGCCCAAGACGGAAAGGTCGTCGGGCTTCTCGGTCCCAACGGCTCGGGCAAGTCGACACTGCTGCGCCTGCTCGCCGGATTGCGCCGCCCCGACACCGGCGCCGTCGAGTACGACGACACCAGCCTGCGCGACCTCAGCCGCCGCGTGCTCGCCCGGCGGCTCGCCGTCGTCGAGCAGGACGTGACCGCCCACAACCACGTCAGCGTCCGGCAGGTCGTCGAACTCGGCCGCACGCCGTTCCGGGGCCGCTTCGACGCACTGACCGAGCGCGATCAGCAGATCATCGATGCGGCGCTGGACCGGGTCGGCATGACCGACAGGCAGCGCCAGAGCTGGCGCACCCTCTCGGGAGGCGAGAAACAACGCGCTCAACTCGCCCGTGCCCTCGCCCAGGAGCCCCGGGAGATCCTGCTCGACGAACCGACCAACCACCTCGACATCCGCTACCAGCTCGAACTGCTCGACCTGCTGGGATCGCTTGAGGTCACCTGCGTGGTCGCCCTGCACGACCTCAATCTCGCTGCACGCTACTGCCACCACGTCGTCGTTCTCGATCGCGGGCAGGTGGTCGCCGCCGGCACGCCCGAAACGGTGCTCACCACCGGACTGATCAAATCGGTCTACGGCGTGGAGGTGCTCGTCGACCGGGAGCCCACCACGGGCATTCTCCGCATCACCTACCTGGCTGCCACCGCCCCGCGAACGGCTGACGCGACAGCCGTCACGGGTTGACGTCATCCGTGACTGGAGAACGATTCAGATGCATGACAGTGCTGTGGAAAGCCCTCCCACGCCGACCCCCCTGCTGCGAAGCCCCTCCTTCGTGCGGCTCTGGACCGGCACGATGGCCTCCGGCGTGGCGACGTGGGCACTTCCGTTCATCCTCGGTCTGGCAGTCCTCGACCGGTCGTTGACCGGAGTCGGGCTCGGAGTGCTCCTGGCCACGCGCACAGCGGGTTTCCTCGCCGCCATGCCGGTCGCCGGTGTGCTGGCCGACCGGTACTCCCGGAGGAAGACGGTGCTCTGGTCCGGGCTGATGGCCGCCCTCGCCACGCCCGTCATGGCGGTGAGTCTGGACCGGTCGCTGTTGGTGGCGGCAGCCGCGGCGTTCGTCGTGGGCGCTGGGCAGGGCGCGTGCCGTCCGGCTTTCCAGGCACTGACCGCCGAGGTGGTCGCCGAGCCACAGAGGCAGCAGGCCAACGCCGCGATCACCCTCGCGGTGCGGGTCACCACCCTGGTGGCGCCGACACTCACCGCGCTGCTCGCCGTGGCCGTCTCCACCCCGGTGCTGCTGTGGGGGGTCGGCGCCCTGTGGTTGGTGGCCGCGTTGGCTCCTCCCGCCGGGAACGATCCGCCCGAACCTTCGACCACCAGGCCCAACATCCTGGCCGACTTCGCCGACGGCATGCGTGAAGCCCGTAGGCATCCCTGGTTCGTCGCCGGCCTTGCCGCGTTGACTGCGGTGATCGCCACTGGATACTCGGCCACCTTCGTGGTCCTGCCACTGGTCAGCCGGGACCGCTTCGGCAGCGAGGCCGTGCTGGCCGCCGCGATGACCACCTATACGATCGGCGCCCTCGTCGGCGCCCTGATCATCGCGAGGTGGCGGCCCCGGGCCCAGGGCTGGTCAGCGCTGGCCGGACTTGCGCTCTACGGACTCGTGCCGCTGAGTCTGCTACTGCCGGTGCACCCCGCAGTGATCTTCGCTGCGTATGTATTCGCCGGCATTGGCATCGAGCTGTTCAACGTTCCCTGGTTCACTGCCACCCAGCGCGAGGTCGAGCCCACCAAACTTGCCCGGGTGTCCTCACTTGACTTCTTGCTCTCCTACGGACTCGCGCCGGTCGGCCTTGCGCTCATCGCACCCGCGATCGACCAGTTCGGCGCAACCGTGGTGCTGGCGGTCTGTGCGGTGGTGTGCTTTGCCGCTCCAGCGGCTGCGGCGATGGTTCCCTCGTCCCGAGGCTTTTCGGCGCCTGAGGGAAAGTCGAACGCATGATGGCCGTGGTCAAGGGCTTGCCGTCGGCCCCTGAGTCCCGTGCTGCGGCAGTAGGGTGAGGCGGTGCCGGCGCTGCGGCGGACGCGCCCTGCGGTGGGTTGTGTGACGCCTGCGAGCAGGTGCAGCAGCGTACTTCAAAACAACGATCGTCATTTGCTTATAGTCGGTCGGGTGGTGTTGCCACTGGTCGATCCGTTCGCCGCGTCCTCCGTCTTCCGCGCGCTCGTCGGTTGGCGCGAGACCAGGGCGGCCGGCTCCCCTGCCGGACCCGGCCGGGTGCGGAGTGGTTGGGCAGTTCTGTTGCTCAGCGGGGCGTGTCTGATTTTGGTGTGACGCGGACGTGTGCGCGTTCGCCTTGTCTGCCGATGAGGCTGAGGAACTCGACGGGGCCGGAGCTGGTGGCGCCGAACCAGTGGGGGGTGCGGGTGTCGAACTCGGCGGCCTCTCCGGGATGCAGGGTGAGGTCGTCGTCGCCGAGGATCAGGCGCAGGGTGCCGTTGAGGACGTAGATCCAGTCGTAGCCCTCATGGGTGCACAAATTGGGTACGCGGTTGTCGTCGCCGGTGGGCAGGACGAACTTGTAGGCCTGGATGCCTCCAGGCCTGCGGGTCAGAGGTAGGACGGTTGATCCGTCGCAGACGGCGATGGGGCGCAGGTTGACGCGGGGGTCGCCGGTCAGTGGGGCGTCGACGAGTTCGTCGATGGTGACGCTGTGGGCGCGGGCGAGCGGGAGCAACTGCTCGAGCGTGGGGTGCCGCAGGCCAGCCTCGAGCCGCGACAGCGTGCTGACGGAGATGCCGGTCTCCTCGGCCAGGTCGGTCAGGGTGATGTTGCGGCGCTGCCGTAGCTGCTTCAACCGCGGGCCCACCGCGTCCAGGGTGCGATCCAGGTTCTCATCCACGTTCCCATTTTGCCATTCGGCAAAGATCTTTGCGCATATGCGTTGGAGGGCTCAAGCTCAACTCATCACCGGCGAAGACGGGGAAAGGCCAGGCCAGCAAGTGGTGGAGCAGCAAGGGGCGTGCGGGACGTGGTGGTGGTCGGTGGCGTCGCGGATGGTCGCCCGCGCCGATGTGTTCGCCGGTATCGGCATCACCGCCACGCAGCACCCGGAGGGTTCCTTCGTCGCTGCTGATGAGACCGGCCGGACCTCGGTGCCCGGGGTGTGGGTGGCCGGTAACTCCACCGATCTGTCCGCCCAGGTCGGTGCGGCCGCCGCGGGCGGCGCCCGGACCGCGGCGCACCTCAACGCCGACCTCGTCGCTGAGGACACCGACCGGGCGGTTGCCCGGCTGACGAACGCGGAGAACCTTCGATGACGCACAGCTTCGACCGGGCCTACTGGCAGCAGCACTGGCAGCAGGCGCACGGTGACCGGCCCGGCTCGATGGCCGGCAACCCACCCAACCCGTACCTCGCCCAAGAGGCCGCCGGCCTGGCCCCAGGGACCGCCCTGGACGCGGGGTGCGGCGCCGGCGCCGAGGCGATCTGGCTGGCCTCCCACGGCTGGCAGGTCACCGCCGCCGACATCTCCGCCGACGCCCTCGCCCGAGCCGCCGACCGCGCCACCACCAGCGGGCTGACGGAGACCATCCGGTGGGTGGAGGCGGACCTGACCGCCTGGGAACCGGGCATGCGCTTTGACCTGGTCACCACCCACTACGCGCACCCCACCATGCCGCAACTCGCCTTCTACCGGCGCATCGCCGACTGGGTGACTCCCGGCGGCACCCTGCTCATCGTCGGACACCTCCACACCCCGGAAACCACCAGCCACGGGCACGGGCATCACCCTCCCGCCGAGGCGACGGTCACCCTCGCCGACATCACCGCCAGCCTCGACGCGGCCGAGTGGGAAATCGTCACCGCCAAGGAATACCAGCGCCCGGTCCCCATGCCCGGCGGCCAGACGGTCACGCTGCACGACGTCGTCGTGCGCGCCACCCACCGCCCCTGAACCCACCTGCTCTGCGACGCCGGGACCGAGGTCCACCCCGGCGTCGTACCTCATCGCGCCCTTTGGAAGGAACCCCCATGTCCGCCCCAGACAACTCCCGGAGCGTGAGCGTCGCCGACGCGACGATCCACGACCCGCGCCAGCGCCGCGCGATCCTGATCGCGGTGTGCGTCGCCCTCATGGCGGTCATCGCCTCGGTCTCTGGGCTCAACGTCGCCCAGCCGCAGGTCGCTGTCGCGTTCGACGCCTCCCAGAGCACCGTCCTGTGGATGATCAACCTCTACACCCTGAGTCTGGCCGCGCTGCTGCTGCCGCTCGGCTCCCTAGACGAGTAGTTCCGAAGTCAGGGGTCGATGTTTGGGCATGAAGAGAGGGCATCCAAGATCATGTTGTGACGCAAGACCTGGATACCCTCTTGACCGCACTGTACGTGAAGATCGACGACAGCATCCGCACGCCCCGGTGGCGGGGACGGCCGCCGCTGCTGACCGACTCCGAACTGGTATGCCTCGCGGTGGCGCAGGTCCTGCTCGGTGCCCGCTCTGAGGCGCACTGGATCCGCTACGCCCGTATCCACCTGCGTCCCTGGTTTCCCTACCTGCCGCAGCGGCCGGGCTACAACAAACGGCTCCGCGCTGCCCTGCCGCTGATCAAAAAGGTGATCCGGGACCTGGCCCGCGACAGTGACTTCTGGTTCGACCACCACTGGATCGTCGACTCCACCCCCATCCCGTGCGGTATGTCCCGCCCCACCGCCCAGCGCTCAGACCTGGCCGGCTGGGCCGGATACGGCTACTGCGCCTCCCATTCCCGCTTCTTCTGGGGCCTCCGGCTCTACCTGGTCTGCACCCCGACCGGGATGCCGATCCTGTGGGCCCTGGCGAACCCGAAGATCGGCGAGCGAGAGGTCCTCGCCGCGATGCTCGACGTCGAGGCCGCCGTGGTGGCCGAGCACGACAGGATCCTGCTGATCAGCGACAAGGGATTCGCCTCCACGCCGTTCGAGCGGCAGTTGGCCGAACAGGGCATCGAACTACTGCGCCCGTCCCGCAAGAAGGAGAAGGCCCGCTACGGCGAGCCGATGCTCAAGAAGGTCCGCCAGTTGATCGAGTCGGTCAACGACACCCTCAAGGGCCAGCTTGACCTGGAACAACACGGCGGACGAACCTTCGACGGTGTGGCCGTCCGAGTCGCCCAACGCCTGCTCGCCATGACAGCGGCGATCTGGCACAACAACAAGACCGGCGCACCCGTCACCCGGTCACTGATCGCCTACGACCACTGACCGGAATTCGGAACAACTCGTCTAGGTGACCGGTGGGGCCGCAAACCGATGCTGCTCGCCGGCCTGGCCCTGTTCGGCGTCGCCAATGCGGCGGCGGGCCTGGCCATCTCTTCCGAAATGCTGCTCGCCGCCCGGCTGCTCGCCGGGGTCGGCGCCGCGATGATCATGCCGGTCACTCTGGCCGTGATCACCTCGACGTTCCCCGACGAGCAGCGCTCGAAAGCGATCGGTGTGTGGAGCGCCGTCGCCGGCGGCGGCGGCATCCTCGGCATGTACCTGTCCGCGGTGCTCGTCGACTGGGGGAACTGGCGGTGGCTGTTCGTCCTGCCGGTCGTGCTCGTCGTCGCGGCCGCCGCCATGGCCCTGCGCACCGTTCCGAACTCTCGCGAGCAGTCGCAGCACCGTTTCGACATGGTCGGGTCGCTGACGTCGGTGATCGCCGTGGTCGCGCTCATCTACGTCCTCCACGAAGGCCCGGTCCACGGCTGGACCGCACCGCTCACCGTGGCCGGCCTGCTCGTCGGCGTCGTCACAGCCATCGGGTTCGTGGCCTGGGAACTACGCCAGGTGGCGCCCCTGCTCGACGTGCGCCTGTTCCGCGACCGGCGCCTCGCCGCCGGCTCGCTGGCCCTGCTGGCACTGTTCGGCGTCCTAGCCGGGATCTTCGTCGTGTTGTTCCCCTACTTCCAGGCCGTCCTCGGCTGGTCCGGGCTGCGTTCCACCCTCGCGCTGATGCCCATGGCAGTCATGATGATGCTCGCCTCCGGGCTCGCCCCCCGGGTGGCCGCCCGCGCCGGAGCCCGCGCGACGATGGCGGCCGGGATCCTGCTCGGCGGCGCGGGACTGGCGCTGATGGCCATCCTCGTCTCCGTCGACGGCGGCTACCCGGCGATCCTGCCCGGCATGCTCGCCATGGGAATCGGCTTAGGCCTGGCCCAGACCCCCTCCACCGAAGCCATCACCTCCGCCCTGCCCCGCGAGCGTCAAGGTGTCGCCTCCGCCCTCAACGACGTCACCCGGGAATTCGGCACCGCCCTCGGCGTCGCACTGCTCGGAGCAGTCCTGACGGCCGGTTACCGCAACGCCATCAACGGTCGCCTCGACACCATCCCCACCGACACCGCCGACACCGCCCGCGAGGGCATCGCCAACGCCATCGACACCGCTGACACCGCCGGCACCCAAGCACCTGCCCTCGTCCGTGCCGCCCAGGAGTCGTTCGTCTACGGCTGGCAACATGCCATGTGGGCAGGGGTCGCCGTCATGGCGATCCTGTTCGTCTACGTCCTGGCCCGGGGTCCTCAACGGACCGTTGCCACCACACCGGCAACCGTATCGAAGCCGACCAGCGACACCGTCGCCGGGTGACACCGGCCCGCGCACGCGCAGGTCCTGCATCCCCACGCGGGCACGCTTGTTCCCATGCTTCTCAAGGGCCGAGTTCGGCCAGCTGCCTACCGCGGTGGCCTGGGCCAGCGCAGCGGCCGTGCTCGGTCGCGTTCAGGGCGACGTCACCGTAGTACATCCCCATGATGACCTGGAGCATCCCAAGAGCATCGCATGATGCCGCTGGCCATCGAGTGTCAAACGCTAGATGACAAGTCCAAGGCCCCGGCGGTCGAGGAGCGTAGGTCGACGGTTCGACTCCGTCCGGCGGCTCGGAACAGAAGCCCAGGTCATCGGCCTGGGCTTCGCCGTTGCCCAAGGTCGACGACAGCACCGCCGCCCGTGCCGGTCCGTAGATCATCCGCGCCCCGTGCCGCGCCCTCAGACGTCATGGCGGTCAGCAGCAGCGGTTCGCTGGGACAGCTCGCGGCGCAGCAGGTCGCGACCCGGAGTCATGCAGGCGCAGGACACCTGGCTGCCCCGCAGCGCCAGGGCCGAGCGGCTACCGGCTCCCGCCGCGCTGCCGGGCCGCCTCGTAGAGCGCCACCGTCCCGGCCGCCGCCGCGTTGAGCGAACTCGCCGCCCCTGCGATCGGGATCCGGACCGTCCGGTCGCTCGCCTCCTGCCAGCCCTTGCTGAGCCCGTGCGTCTCGTTGCCGATGAGCAGGACAGTGGGGCCGGTCAGGTCGTGCTCGGCGACGTCCACGTCCCCGTGCTCGTCCGTACCGATGATCTGGACCTGCGGAAGTCCGTCCGCGCGCACCGCGGCGACCCAGTCCAGGACGTCGCGGTGACTGGCGACGCGCACCACGGGTACGGCGAACAGCGACCCGGTGCTGGCCCGGACCGCCTTCGGGTCGTACGGATCCGCGGCGTGACCCGTGATGATCACGCCGGAGGCGCCGAAGGCGTCGGCGGAGCGGACCAGGGTGCCGATGTTGCCGGGGGTCTTGGGGCGGTCGAAGACCACCACGAGCATCGCCGGGCCGGCCGGGATGCGGGCCAGTTCGTCAGCGGGCTGCGCCACGACGGCCAGCAGCTCGGGCGACTCCTCCTCCTTGCCGCTGAGTTCCCGCATCAGCTCCGCCGCGAGGGCGACCCGCCGGGCGTCGGTGCGGTCGAGCAGGTCGCGGCACCAGCGGGACAGCGGCTGCCGGTCCGGGTACAGCAGGGCGCGGATCTCCCAGCCCTGCTCCAGCGCCACTGTGATCGGGCGTACCCCCTGGACCAGGAACTCCCCGGAGCGCTGCCGCTTGGTGCGGTTGGTCAGCAGCGCCTGCCACTGCTGGAAGCTCGCGTTGCGGGTGGTGATCGTCAGCGTCTTCGCCACCCGCCGATTCAACCCCATCGCAGGCCGGCACCACCCGCGGTATCCACCCTGCCCCCTACACCGCCGGGCGACGGTCTAGGGTCGGAGCGGCCTGCTCGTCGCACCGGGGTGCGCGCTCGCGCGCCGCGGCACCCGCTCCACGAGTCGGTGCGGCGTGATTGTCCGTCGCGTGACCAAGCCGCTATCGTTCCCTCGCCCCCAGCCCGCAGAGTTTGAGGATCGCGATGACTTCCCCGCCGTTGACGAAAGTTGCCGATCGGGAAGGTTCGCCGGTCGCGGAGCCGGCCGGCGCGACGACCGGACACGAACCGGCCAGGGAGGCGACGCCGAGCCGGTTCCGGGCCGACGTCGCCGGCCTGCGGGCCGTCGCCGTGGGGCTGGTGCTGCTCTACCACGCCGGGCTGCCGTTCATCCCCGGTGGCTTCGTCGGCGTCGACGTCTTCTTCGTGATCTCCGGCTTCCTCATCACCGGCCAGCTCATCTCGGAGATCGAGCGCAGCGGCCGGGTCTCGCTGGTCGGCTTCTACGCCCGCCGGGCCAAGCGCATCCTGCCCGCGGCCACCGTGGTGCTGGCCGCCACCGCCGTCGCGGTCCGGCTGTTCGTACCCCGGGGTGAGTGGCAGGTCATCGGCCGCGACATCGCCGCCGCGGCGACCTACATCGTGAACTGGCGGTTCGCCGACCGCGCGGTCGACTACCTGGCCGAGGACGTCGCGCCGTCGCCGGTCCAGCACTTCTGGTCGCTCGCCGTGGAGGAGCAGTTCTACCTGCTCTGGCCGCTGCTGATCGTGCTGGCCATCGTCGCCGCGCGCAAGCTCCGGCGGGCGAGCGTACGGCCGGTCCTGTGGGTCGGTCTCGCGGTGCTGGCGGTGCCGTCGTTCGTCTGGTCGGTCATCGAGACGGCGAACTCGCCCGAGCGCGCGTTCTTCGTCTCCACGACCCGGCTGTGGGAACTCGGGGTCGGCGCCGCGATCGCGCTGCTGGCGGTCCGCGCCGCCCGGATGCCCCGGTCCGTGGCGGTCGTCCTCGGGTGGCTCGGCCTCGCCGCGATCGTCGCGGCGGCGCTGCTGGTCAGCGGGAAGACCGCCTGGCCCGGGTACGCGGCGGCGCTGCCCACGCTCGGCGCGGCAGCGGTCATCGCGGCCGGTGCCGCGGCCGGCTCCCGGGGGCCGGTGATGGTGCTCGGCACGCGTCCGTTCCAGTGGATCGGTGACCTGTCGTACTCGCTGTACCTGTGGCACTGGCCGATGCTCGTGGTGGCCGCCGCGCACTTCGGTGACCTGTCGCTGACCGAGGGCCTGCTGGTGGCGCTCGCCTCGGTGATCCCGGCCTGGATCACGTTCAAGCTGGTGGAGAACCCGCTGCGCTACTCGCGGAAGATCTCCACGTCGCCGCGTCTGGCCCTGAGCCTGGGCGGCAACTTCACGCTCGTCGGCATCTGCGCCGGCATGGTGCTGGTGCTGATGGGCGCGTGGGCCGCCGCCGCGACCACCACCAAGGGCCGGTACGCCCCGGGCGCCGCGTTGCTGTCGACAGCGCCCGGCACCGCGCCGATCGGCCCGGTTCCGGAGCGGTTCGACGTGATCACGCCGGACCCGTTGCAGATCCGGCAGGGCTTCATGGACGTGCCCGACACCAACCGGGACAAGTGTTTCCAGCAGGTCGAGGGCGCCGAGGTGTTGTCCTGCACGTACGGCAACCCGAACGCGTCCACCACTGTCGCGCTCGTCGGCGACTCGAAGATGGACCAGTGGCTGCCCGCGTTCCAGGTGCTGGCCGAGCAGAACGACTGGAAGATCCTGGTCCTGGCGAAGGCGGGATGCGCCTTCACCAGCGCACAGGTGCTCAAGGGCGACGGGTCCGGCACGCCGAACACCGACTGCATCGAGTGGAACCGCTCGCTGCTGGACCGCCTGGTGCAGGAGCGCCCCGACTACGTGGTCACCTCCCAGTCGGCGTCGACTGCACTCGACGGCGGAGGCAAGCGCGCCACTGTCGCCGCGATGGTGTCCGGCGTGCGGGCCTCGTGGAAGAAGCTCGACTCGGTGGGGACCAAGGTCGTCGTCCTCGCCAACAACCCGCATCCGGGCGCGGCGGTGGCCTGCGCCGACAAGAACCGCACGCGACTGTCCGCCTGCGCGTTCGACAGGGAGAAGCACGACCAGGATCCGAGCTACCGGATGCAGCGGCAGGCCGTCGCGGGCGCGCCGAAGGTCAAGATGATCGACCTGTTCGACGCCGTCTGCCCGACCGACAGGTGCCCGGTGGTGTTCGGCAACGTGCTCATCTACCGGGGTGGCTCGCACATCGGTGCGGCGTACGCGAAGACGACAGCGCCACACCTCGCCCGCGCCCTGTCCGACGTCGGCGTGCCGGCGCGCTTCACGCCGGCCGGATAGCTTGCGGCGCGCCGACGCGCTCAGCGGTAGAGCGTCTCCAGGTAGCCCGGGCCGTAGTGGCGCTCCAGGTCGGCGAGGCTCTCCGCCGGGGCCTCCACCTCCTTGATCAGCCGGGCCCGCGTCGGCAGCACGTCCGGCTGCCAGGTCTCCGGCTGCCACAGGCCGGAGCGCAGGAACGCCTTGGCGCAGTGGTAGAAGATCTGCTCGATCGCGACCTCGACGGCCAGCACCGGCCGGTGGCCCTTGACCTCCATGCCGGCGAACCACGGCGCGTCGGCGATCAGTCGGGCCTGGCCGTTGATCCGCAGCGTGTCGGTGCGGCCGGGGATCAGGAAGATCAACCCGACGTGCGGGTTGGCCAGGATGTTGCGGTAGCCGTCGGCCCGCCGGTTGCCGGGCCGCTCCGGTATCGCGATCGTGGTGTCGTCGAGCACCAGCGCGAACCCGGGCGGGTCGCCTTTGGGGGAGACGTCGCAGGTCCCGTCCGCGCCGGCGGTGGCGATCAGGCAGAACGGCGAGGCGGCGAGCCACTCCCGGTCGCGTTCGTGCAGCGTACGGCGGTCCTTGGCGGCCGCCCGCGGTGCCGGTGTGCCGATCAGTTCGCGTAGTTCGGACTCACTGGTGATCTCCCGGGTCGTCACGTCTTCCTCCCCCGTCCGTTGACCTTGACGGCGGTTCCGACCCGCGACGGGCCGTGATCCGCCACTGTCAGCCTAGGAGAGCGCGTCGAGCGCCGGGTTTGCCCCCGGTTCCGGCGGGTAGGGACCGGATCGCAGCGCGTGTCCGGAAGCGACGAATGGAGGCCGAGATGGAGAGCCGGCTCAAGGTGCTCGGCCATCCCGTGCACCCGATGCTCGTGATGTTCCCGGTGGCGCTCTTCGTGACCGCGGTGATCTTCGACCTGGTGGACACCGTCGGCGGGCCCGGCTTCCTGGCCGAGGTCGCGTACTGGAACATCACCGTCGGTCTGATCGGTGGCCTGCTGGCCGCGGCGGCCGGGGCGTTCGACCTGCTCGCCCTGCCGGCCGGCACCCGCGCCAAGCGGGTCGGTCTCACCCACGCCGCCGCCAACGTGGCGGTCATCCTGCTGTTCGCCGCGGTCTGGGCGGTCCGGCTCAACGCGGATTCGCGGGCGGCCGGCGGCGCGCTCGTCGCCATCGAGGTGGTCGCCCTGGCGATCCTCGGGGTGGGGGCGTGGCTCGGCGGCGAGCTGGTGGACCGGCTCGGTGTCGGCGTCGACCCGGAGCACGACCTGAACGCGCCCAGCTCGCTGCGACCCCCCTCGTCGACACAGCGGATCGGAGACGTGCGATGACCGAACAGAAGGGCTGGCGTGGCGGCCAGCAGGGCTGGGATCCGATGGGCGAACTCCAGTCGCTGCGCTCCGAGTTGAGCCGGCTGGTCGGTGGACGGTCCGGCAACCAGGACGTGGACCTGGCCGAGACGGCCGACGGCTGGGAGGTGGTCGTCCGGCTTCCCGGCGTGGCGCCGGAGGAGGTCGCCGTCGAGCTGGACGACCGGGAGCTGTGCGTACGCGCCCGGTCGGAGGCCGAGGTGAACGCCGACCACGGCGTTCCGGGCGGGTTCACCACCCGGGGCTTCGAGTATCGCGTCGACCTGCCGTCCCGGGTGGACCCGGAACGGATCGACGCGGTGATGGACCACGGCCTGCTCCGGGTGCGCCTGCCCCGGGCGTCCCGGCCCGCGCCGCGCACCATCACCGTCGGCCGGACCGGTCCGCGACCGGGCGCCGACCGTACGCCGATGCCCGCCGACCCGGCCGCGGACCGGGAGCTGCACCACCCGGACACCGCGCTCGACGAGATCGACAGACCGTAGGGCCGCGTGACCAGCCCGCCCGACGACTCCAGCTCGGCGCGCCGCGATCCGGAGCCGTCGCTGCTCGGCCCGGTCGGCGAGCGCGTCCCCGACGTCGAGCGGATCGCCGTGCTGCGCGCCAACGCGCTCGGTGACTTCATCTTCGTCCTGCCGGCGCTGGACGCGCTGCGGTCCGCGTACCCGTCGGCCGAGATCGTGCTGCTCGGCGCGCCCTGGCACGCGGCGCTCTGGCGGGACCGGCCCGGCCCGGTGGACCGGGTGCTGGTGGTGCCGGCGGCGCCCGGCATCCGCGACCCGGGGCCCGGCGAGGAACCCGGTGACGTTCCGGCGTTCCTGGCCGCCGCCCGCGCCGAACGGTTCGACCTGGCGTTGCAGGTGCACGGCGGCGGCGGCAACTCGAACCCGTTCGTGGCCGGGCTGGGCGCCCGGGTCACCGCCGGCCTGCGGGCCGAGGGAGCGCCGCCGCTGGACCGGTGGATGCGCTACGTCTACTACCAGCACGAGGTGATCCGCTACCTGGAGGTGGCCGCCCTGGTCGGGGCGCCGGCCACCACGATCACCCCGGCGCTCGCGGTCACCGCCGCCGACCGGGCGGAGGCCGCCGCCGTGCTCGGCGAACCCACCCGCCCCCGGGTCGCGCTGCACCCGGGCGCCACCGACACCCGGCGCCGCTGGCCGCCGGAACGCTTCGCCGAGGTCGCCCGCGAGCTGACCGGAGACGGGTACGAGGTGCTGGTCACCGGCACCCCGGCGGAGCAGGAGGCGGTCGACGCGGTGGTGGCGGCGGCCGGTGTTCCGGTGCGTCCCCAGGTCGGCACGCTCAGCCTGGGCGCGCTCGCCGCCGCGTACGCGGACTGCGCGCTGGTGGTCTCCAACGACACCGGCCCGCTGCACCTGGCCGCCGCCGTGGGCGCGCCGACCGTGGGCGTGTTCTGGATCGGCAACCTCATCAACGGGGCGTCGCCGCTGCGTGGGCGGCACCGTCCGATCGCGGCCTGGACCACCCGCTGCCCGGTGTGCGGCGTCGACTGCACCCCCGGGATCTACCCGCACCGGCCGGGCGACGGCGAGTGCCCGCACCGGGTGTCGTTCGTGGCCGACGTGCCGGTCGCCGAGGTGGTCGAGGCGGCCCGGGAGCTGCTCACACCTCCGCGGGCGACTCGCTGAGCAGCACTTCCCACGCCTCCACGTCGCGTTCGGTGACGGTGGTCGGCGACTCCAGGTGGTAGGCCCCGCTGGGCAGCACCCCGGCTCCGCCGTGCCGCTCCAGCACCGCGAGCTGCGCGGCGACGTCCTCGCCCTGATGCCGCTCGGGCAGCCGCTCCCAGAAGTCGAAGCCGCCGGCCTCGACGAGCTTGGCCCGGTCGTAGAGCACGCATCCGCCGATCCAGGAGATCTTGTACGCCCGCCACTCGCCCGCCGCCAGGCCCAGCTTCTCGGTGATGTGCAACAGGTTAGCCGCCGGGTGGATGGACGCCCGGTGCCATTCCGGCGTGCCGGGAACGATCCGTTCCGGCACCGGCGGCCCGGTCCACTCCTCGTAGTGCTGGTGCGTGCCCGGGCGGACGTCGTCGGCGTAGGACAGGCCGTGCACGGCGTTGCCGACGAAGCCGCAGCCCAGCTCGCCGAGCGCGGTGACCAGGCGGGACAGGGCGCCCGGCTCCAGCCACACGTCGTCGTCGAGGCAGAGCACCGCGTCGGCCGCCGACTGGGCCAGCAGGTATGACCGGTGCTCGGCCAGGCCGCGCCGGGGCAGCCGCCGGGTCAGCAGCACCGGGTGCCCCCGGTGGCGCAGCGCCCGGACCATCGTGGCGGCAGCCGGGTGCGCGTACGCGGGATCACCGTCGGACTGGTCGCTGACCACCACCCCGAAACCGGGTACGCCCTCCTGGGCGGCCAGCCCGGACAGCGTGACAGCCAGTTCGGCGGGCCGGTTGCGGGTGGGGATCAGCACGTCGAGCCGCCGGTGACGCCGGAACCGTCCGGGCGTGCCCGGGTCGAGCGGACGGGTCACGCCGGCCTGCCCTCGCCGACCGGGTGGGCGCGGATCCGGTCGATGATCGCCGAAGTGGAGCGGTCCGGCACGTACCCGAGCGTGCGCACCTGACCGCCCAGCCGCCGGACCAGCGGCGCCTCCGGCACCATCTCCGGCGGGTAGTCGCCGCCCTTGACGTAGACGTCGGGGCGGACCGCCTCGATCAGCCGGGCCGGCGAGTCCTCCTCGAAGACCACCACGTGGTCGACGCAGGCCAGCGCCGCCAGCAGGGCGATCCGGTCCTCGACCGGGTTGACCGGCCGGTCCGGGCCCTTGAGTCGCCGTACGCTGCCGTCCGAGTTGACCGCCACGATCAGCAGGTCGCCGAGCGCGCGGGCCTGGGTCAGGTAGCGGACGTGCCCCGGGTGCAGCACGTCGAAGCAGCCGTTCGTGAACACCACCGACCGCCCGGCCCGCCGGTGCTCGCCCACCAGCGCGGCCAGCTCGTCGGCGCCGACCAGGGCCGGATGCCCGCCCTCGTCCGCGCCGGTGCCCAGCGCGGCCAGCAGATCCTGCCGTCGGCACACGCAGGTACCGGTGTCGGCCACCGTGATGGTGGCGGCGAGTTGGGCGAGCTGGGCGGCGGTGGGCAGGCCCGCGTCGGCGGCGAGCGCCAGCGTCATGGCCGCCAGGTAGGCGTCCCCGGCGCCCACCGCGTGGCTGGCCGGGACCGGGGTGCTGTGGCTGCGCCGGGGTTCGCCCTCGGCGCCGCCGACCACCGCGCCCTCGGTGTCCAGTGTCACCGCCACCACGTCGGCGCCGGTGTGTGCGCGCAGCTCGGGCAGGCGCGACTCGGCCAGTACGGCCCGGTCCACTCCGGCGCCGGCCGCCGCGTTCACCGTCACGCCGGTCCCGGTGACGCTGAGGCCGTCGCCGGTCAGCGCCACCCGCTCCTCGCCGGGCACGGGCTCGCCGGTCGGGCCGGCCGGCGCCTCGGCGGCGGGCGTGCCGGAGGCCGGGTGCGGGCTGCCCGGTACGCGCTCACCGGACCCGCCGGGGGCGGCGCCCACCATCAGCTCGGACGGGCCGTCGGTCTCCGCCCGGTGGTTCAGATGTACGTCGCCGCTGGGGACGGCACCCCGCTCGGCGTGCGCGAACCCGGCCGCCGCGCGGGCCAGCAGCCGGGTCGCCTCGGCGAAGCTCGGCGTCACCACCGTCGGGTTCAGCCCGCGCCAGTCGGCCAGGTCGTGCGCGTCGAGCGCCACGGTGCCGTACCGGTCGCGGTTGGCGACCAGCCAGGCGCGTACCGCCGAGGGCAGCGCGCCCAGGCCGTAGTCGCAGACCACGAGCGTGAGCGGCTGACCGGCGGCCACCGCCCGCAGCTCCTCGGTGGCACAGTGCAGCGCGGTCAGGAGGCGGGCCACGCCGTCGGCGTCCAGCCCGTCCTCCGGACCGCCGGAGTCCTCGCGGAGCAGGATCTGGTTGCCGGCGAGCATCCGCCGTTTGACCGGCGTGGGGCGGCCCGGCTGGCTCACCGTGCGGTCCCAGACCGCCGCCCGGTCCAGGCAGTCGTGCAGTTCGTCGCCGGCCACGTCGGCGCCGACCGGCGCGACCAGGGCGGCCCGGCCGCCGAGCGCTGCCACGTTCACCGCCGTGTTCGCGGCACCCCCGGCCGCGGAGATCCGCCGCCGCAGGGTGAGGACCGGTGCGGGCGCCTCCCGGCAGAGCCGCTCCGACTCGGCGAACCGCCACTCGTCCAGCATGGCGTCCCCGACGACCAGCACGGGACGCTGCTGCCAGCTCGCCACGACGGTGGCCAGCCGGCGCTCTTCCGCTGCTGCTCCTGCCATGCCTGTGCGGATCCCCCCGGGCTGTCGGGCCAAACGCGACGCGGGCCTCCCGATGCGTCCGGTTTCGCGGCATCGGGCGGGGGAACCGTGCAGACGTACCCCGGAGAGGAGGAGGCGGACGCCGGGGCGTACGACGGCCTGGTCCTGCCCGGTGGCGTGGCGAACCCCGACTTCCTGCGGACGGACCCGGAGGCGGTGCGGTTCGTCAAGTCGTTCTTCGACGCGGGCAAGCCGGTCGGCGTGATCTGCCACGGCCCGTGGACGCTCGTCGAGGCGGACGTGGTGCGGGGCCGCACCGTCACCTCCTGGCCGAGCCTGCGCACCGACCTCACCAACGCCGGCGCGAACTGGGTCGACCAGGAGGTCGTCACCGACAACGGGCTGTTCAGCAGCCGCAAGCCGGACGACCTGCCGGCGTTCTGCGCCAAGATCGTCGAGGAGTTCGCCGAGGGTCGGCACACCGCTTACTGAGAACTCGCGTCCCGGCTCAAAGGCGCCCGCGCCCGGCTACTTGAGGATCAGCCGGTTGGTCTGCTCGAACACGTCCAGGTCGGCGAGCGTCTCGTGCACGCTCGACGACAGCGGGTGCGGGAAGTCCGCCGGGTGGAAGAACCCCGAGTCGGTGGTCTCGTCGGTGAACCGGGCCAGCTCGCCGTCCCATTCGTCGACCCGGAACGCCGTGGTGAAGACCTGGTAGGTGTGCCCGTACATGTTGGTGTGGGTGCGGTCCGGGCCGGTGTAGAGCGCGAACGCGCTGACCCGCAGCGCCCGCAGCCCGGTCTCCTCCCGGACCTCCCGGACCGCGCAGTCGGCGATCGACTCGCCGAGTTCCATGGCGCCGGCCGGCAACGCCCACTGGCCGTTGTCGGAACGCTGGATCAGCAGCACCCGGGCGGCGTTGTCGCGCACCACGGCGCGGGCGCCGACGAACATCAGGGTGCGGTCACCGGCCAGGGCGCGGAGCTGCCCCACGTACGAGTCGGCCCACGAGATGCTCACCCGGACAATCTACGCATCATCCGCGATCACCTCGACGATTCCGGGGGGTTCCGCAGATGTGACCGCCGCCACTACGTTGTTACCCATGCGTAGCACGATGATGGATGCCCCGCTCCAGGTCGCCCGGATCCTCGAACACGGCGCCACCGTGCACGGCGCGGCGGAGGTGGTCACCTGGACCGGTGCCGAACCCCGCCGGATGACGTACGCGGAGGTCGGCCGTGCCGCCGCCCGGCTGGCCCACGCGCTGCGCGACGAGTGCGGGGTGACCGGCGACGAGCGGGTCGGCACGTTCATGTGGAACAACAACGAGCACCTGGTGGCGTACTTCGCCGTCCCGAGCATGGGCGCGGTGCTGCACACGCTCAACATCCGGCTCTTCCCCGACCAGGTCGCCTACGTCGCCAACCACGCGCAGGATCGGGTGGTGCTCGTCGACAGCACGCTCATCCCGTTGCTCGCCCGGGTGATCGGCGAGATGACCACTGTGGCCCACGTGGTGGTGGTCGGCGGCGGCGACCCGGCCCCGCTGCTGGCCGCGGCCGGCGACCGGATCACCGTGCACCACTGGGACGCGCTGCTGGCCGACCGCCCGGACCACTTCGACTGGCCGGAGGTGGACGAGCGCGACGCCGCCGCCCTCTGCTACACCTCCGGGACCACCGGCCACCCCAAAGGTGTCGCCTACTCCCACCGCTCGATCTACCTGCACTCGCTCCAGGTGTGCATGCCGGAGGGCTTCGGTCTCGGCCCGAACGACAGGGAACTGGCCATCGTGCCGATGTTCCACGCGATGTCGTGGGGCCTGCCGTACGCGGCGTTCCTCTCCGGCGCCTCCCTGCTCATGCCGGACCGGTTCCTCCAGGCCGAGCCGATCGCCGCGATGATCGCCGCCGAGCGCCCCACGCTCGCCGGGGCGGTGCCGACCATCTGGACCGACCTGCTGGCCTACCTGGACGCGCACGAGGTGGATCTCTCCTCGCTGAAGGAGGTGATCGTCGGCGGGTCGGCCTGCCCGCCGGCGCTGATGCACGCGTTCCACGACCGCTACGGCATCGACGTCATCCACGCCTGGGGCATGACCGAGATGTCGCCGCTGGGCTCGGTCTCCCGGGCGCCGGCCGGGGCGACCGGCGACGACGCCTGGCGCTACCGCTACACGCAGGGCCGCGTCCCGGCGGGTGTGACCGCGCGGATCGTGGGCCCGGCGGGCGAGCCGCTGCCCGCCGACGGGACGTCGGTGGGCGAGCTGGAGGTACGCGGACCGTGGGTGACCGCGCGGTACATCGGCGACGACGCACCGGAGGAGGAGAAGTTCCGGAACGGCTGGCTGCGTACCGGTGACGTCGGCACGCTCTCGCCGGACGGCTACATCACGCTCACCGACCGCGCGAAGGACGTGATCAAGTCGGGCGGGGAGTGGATCTCCTCGGTCGAGCTGGAGAACGCCCTGATGGCGCACCCGGCGGTGCTGGAGGCGTGCGTGGTGGGCGTACCGGACGAGCGCTGGGACGAGCGGCCGCTGGCCACTGTGGTGGTCCGCGAGGGCGCCTCGGTGACCGCCGAGGAGCTGCGGGACTTCCTCGCCGGTTCGGTCTCCCGCTGGCAGTTGCCGGAGCGCTGGGCGTTCATCGACGCGGTGCCGAAGACCAGCGTCGGCAAGTTCGACAAGAAGGTGGTGCGCTCGCGGTACGCCGACGGCGGGCTCGACGTGCGGGAACTGACCGCGTCGTAACGTTTCGCGGCGTACCGTCGCCTACACGGGTAGGAACGAGTTCCCAACGGACTTTCCTCCCCAGAGGGCGGCCCCGGCGTTCGCACCGCGCCGGGGCCGCCCGTCCGTTACGGGGTGACCCGCACCGTCATTGTTGCGAAACTTGTTCGCGTCTGTCCGGCTGTCGGGGAAATCCGGTCGCCTACTCGTCGGCGGTGCTCACCAGCACCTTGCCCACCGCGCCGTCCTGCACCGCCTGCTGCGCGGCGGCGGCCTCCGCCAGCGGATACCGGTGCAGCGGCAGCCCCGCCTCCTCGCCGACCCGGATCGCGCCCTGCGCCACCGCCGCCGCGATGTCGGTCACCGCCTGAGCCTTCGCCACCTTCGGCGCGGTGTAGATCAACACGAACTGCCAGCGCGCGTTCGGGCCCATCAGCGGCCGGATCGGCAACGTCACCTCGCCACCGCCGTCGTCGGCGTACACGCAGACCGCCCCGCCGGTGCGCAGCATCCGCACATCGGCGGCGGCGTTGCGGGCGGCTGACACCTCGACGATCGTGTGCACCCCGTCGGGCGCGACCTTGCGGACCTCCTCGACCACGTCCTGCTCGCGATAGTTGATCACGAAGCTGGCGCCGGCCGCCGCCGCGAGCTGCGCCTTCTCCGGGCTGCTCACCGTGGTGATCACGCACGCGTCGGCCCACCGGGCGAGCTGGATCGCCGCATTGCCCACCGCACCCGCACCGCCCTGCACCAGCACCACGTGGTCGCTCAGCGCGCCGGCGTGCAGCTTGTCCGGCATGAACTCGCCCGCGGTCAGGCAGCGGTGCGCGGTCATGAACGGGATACCGAGCGCCGCGCCCAGGTCGAACGAGGCCGCACCGAGCGGCACCGCGTGCCGGACCGGGACCAGTGTGTACTCGGCGGCGGTGCCCCACGGCCGCTGCCACGCCGCCTCCCACACCCAGACCCGCTCACCGATGAGCGTCCCGTCCACGCCCCCACCGACCGCCTCGACCACCCCGGCGCCGTCCTGGTGCGGGATCTGCCAGCCGGCCGGCAGCGGCCACGCCTGGCGGGCCTTCCAGTCGGTCGGGTTCACGCCCGACACGGCCATCCGGACCAGCACCTCGCCCGGTCCGGGTTCCGGCACCGGCCGCTCGGCCACCTGGAGCACCGAGGCGTCCCCGCTGCGCTCGTACACGATCGCCCTCATCGCCGTCCCTCCATTCAAGGAAGGGCCCCCTATTAACGCCTCAGGTAGAGGAAGGGCCCCTTCCTAACATCCCTCGACCAGCTCGGGCGTGAGCGCGCCGATCGAGGGGAGCAGCACGGCCGCCAACGCCTGCGCGTCCGGGTCGAGCGGGTACGACGAGTGCGGCACCGCCACCACCCGGCATCCGGCGGCGGCCGCCGACCGGACCCCGTTCGACGAGTCCTCCACCGCCACGCACCGGGCCGGGTCGACGCCCAACCGCTGCGCCACCGCGAGCCACACGTCGGGCGCGGGCTTGCCCCGGGCGGTCTCCTCGGTCGACAGCGTCGCGCCGAACGCGCCGGCCAGCCCTGTCGCGTCCAGCGCCGCCGCGATCAGCCGGGTCGGTGAGGAACTGGCCAGCCCCAGCGGCCACCGCGCGGCCATGCCGCGCACCACCGCGTCCGCGCCGTCGATCAGCGGTACGCGCTGCGCGTACCGCCGGGCCATCTCGGTCACCACCTCGGTGGCGACCTGCTCGGCCGACCTGTCGACGCCCAGCTCACCGCTCAGGTACGCGGCCCACTCGCCGGTGCTCATCCCCATCAGCCGGCGCTGCGTGTCCGGCTGCCAGGTGCCCCCGTGCTCGGCCACGTACGCGCGCCGGACCTCCTCCCAGACCGGCTCGGAGTCCACGATCACGCCGTCCAGGTCGAAGAGCACCGCGTCCACCACGTCGACCATCCTGCCCCAGCCGACGGCCGGACTCACCGCGGAAGCGCCGCCGACGCCGAACGCTGCGCCGGAAGACCGATCGGGGCCTGGGACGGGATGATCGTGCGGCAGCGCGTCGCGATCGGTTCCAGCAGCTCCCGCAGCCGGGCGGTAGGCTCCGCGCCCAGCGCCCGCCACGGACCCGCCGCGGCCCGGTCGGTGGCCTCCTCGACCACGCGGAACGTCTCAGTGGCGTACGGCGTGGGACTCAGCTCGGCGGTCAGCCAGCCCTTCTCCACCAGGCGTTGCTCGGCGGTGGTCCACTGCTCGTCGGTCCACCCCCGGGCCGGCTGGTGGAACTCGCGGGACTGGTCGACCCGGCACCGCCAGGCCACCACCTCGACCGGTTCCAGCCCGGTCGTCACCAGCGCCGCCACGTGGCCGTCTCCGCGGTGCTCGCGCAGCGTGGCGGCGGCCTGCCAGAGCCGGGCGAGCGGGTATTCGCCCCGGGGCAGCGCGGCGTTCACCGCGCCGAGCACCCGCCCGGCGACGTCCACCCGGCCGGCCGCCTCCGCCAGCAGGTCGGCGGCCTCGACCAGATGCGACTCGGGCAGTTCGTAGGTGAACTCGGCGAGCGCCTGGACGCCACCGGTGAGCCGGGCCCGCAGCGCCTCCTCCGGGGTGGCCAGGCGCCACACCGACGGCAGCGCACGGGCCACCATGGCCGGCGCGAAGCTGAAGAACGCGGCGGTCACCGCGGGCGCGTCGACCGCTCCGAGCGGCGCGGCCCGGCCGGCGAAGTAGCCGCGCCAGTAACCCCGCAGCCCGACCGCCTCGAACGCGGCGCGGGCGCGCGGATGGAAGTAGGTGACCGCGTGGACCGGCTCGTAGAGCGTCCACATCTGCCGGGCCACCCCGGTCTCGTCCAGCGCCGCCACGTGCACCTCCGCGTCGGTGGGCAGGTCACCACGGGCGGACGTACCGCCCGTGGTGACCACGAACCTACTGCCGCTGGGTGACCGGACGGAAGCCCGGAGTGAGCTACTGCGCAGCCAGCACGTCGACGACGAAGCGCAGCGGCCCGGCCGGACGGCCGCCCGCGGCGTCGTTGCCGTACGCCAGCTCGGCCGGGAGGTCCAGCTGGACCCGGCTGCCCACCGGCACGCCGACCAGGCCCTGGTCCCAGCCCTTGATGACCTGGCCCACGCCGATCTGGAAGGTGGCCGGCTGGCCGCTGTCCCAGGACGCGTCGAACTGCTTACCGTCCTTGTAGAAGACACCCACGTAGTTCGTGGTGATGTTCTGCCCGGCCTTCACCGCCGGGCCGGTGCCCTTGACGAGCGTGGTGACGGTGAGCTTGGTCAGCTCACCGGTTCCGGCCTGCACAGTCGGCTTGGTCTTCAACGCCGGGTCGATGCCGGCGGGCAGCTCCGCAGCGGGCGGCGCGGTGGGCTCGGCCGGGGCGGTGGGACTGGCCGAGGAGCCGGCGGTGGACGCCTTGTCGTCGTCGCCGCTGTTCAGCCAGACCAGGCCGCCGACCAGAGCCACCACGGCGAGCACACCGACGGCCGCGCCGAGGATCGACTGCCGGCGACGGCGCGCCTCGGCCGCCTTCTTCTCGGCCAGCTGGGCGGCCAGCCGCCGCTGTGCCTTGGTGGCCGGGGCCTGGCCCGCCGACCGGTTCTCCACACGCTCGCTCACGTCGACTCCCTGCAGGGTGGGTGGGTGCGCCCCCGGCGGGCCGCCGCCGAGGCCAGCGCACACGGTACCCGCCCGGACCCCCAGCGTGCCGCTGCGCCCGCCACGATCCGGACACGAAGCCCGATACGGGGGCACCGCGCAGGGATACGTCCCGAACCATGGCGATCCTCAGCGAAGAAGACCCGGCCCGTCCGCGTCACCCCGACCGAGAAGCTCGGCCGCGGCTGAGCGGCGAAGGCGCCGCCCTCCACCCGGGGCGGGGCCTTCGCCGTACGCGTCAGGCGGTCTTCTTCTTCGCGGGCGCCTTCTTGGCGGTGGTCTTCTTGGCCGGTTCGGCCTTCTTCGCCGCCGTCTTCTTCGCGGGGGTCTTCTTGGCGGTGGTCTTCTTGGCTGGTTCGGCCTTCTTCGCCGGCGCCTTCTTCGCGGCCTTCTTCGCCGAGCGGGCCGACGAGATCGGCGTCGGCTCGGCGCCGCCACCGGACGGCGCCTCGCCCCGGGCCGCGCGGGCCCGCTCCACGGACGCCTTGAGCGCCGCCATCAGGTCCACCGCGGCGGCCGGCGCCGCCTCTTCCTCCTCCGGCTGCACCACCTCGCGGCCCTCGACCTTGGCGTCGATGACCTCCTGCAACGCCGCCCGGTAGTCGTCGGTGAACGCGTCCGGCTCGAACTCACCGGCCATCGAGTCGATCAGCGAACTGGCCATCGCCAGCTCCGGCGGGCGCACCTTCAGGTCCTCGTCCAGGAAACCGAAGTCGGGCCGGCGGATCTCGTCCGGCCACAGCATGGTGTTGAGCAGCAGTACGCCCTCGCGGACCCGCAGCGTGGCGAGCTGCTCGCGCTGGCGCAGCGCCACCTTGACGATCGCCACCCGCTCCGAGTCGGACAGCGCGTCGCGCAGCAGCACGTACGGCTTGGTCGCCGAGCCCTCCGGCTCCAGGAAGTACGCCTTGTTGTAGAGGATCGGGTCGACCTGCTCGGCCGGTACGAACTCCAGCACGTCGATCGCGTGCGAGGTGCTCAACGGCAGGTCGGCGAAATCCTCGTCGGTGAGGATCACCATCTCGCCGCCGCCGATGTCGTACCCCTTGGCGATGTCGTCGTAGGTGACCTCCTCGCCGCATACCGAGCAGGTGCGCTTGTAGCGGATCCGGCCGCCGTCCTCACGGTGCACCTGGTGGAAGCGGATGTCCTTCTCCTCGGTGGCCGAGTAGACCTTCACCCCGATCGACACCAGGCCGAACGACACCGCTCCTTTCCAGATCGCCCGCATGCCCGCGCTCCTCTCCCCGGTTGACCACCAGAATCGCAAACGATCGAACGGGACGCACGCGCTTCGCTACGCAACTACAGTCAGAAGGTGCCCGGCGCGCCGTTGAAGCCGATGCTCGCGACGACCGGGCAGCTCCCGGCCGGCGCGGGCTGGTCGTACGAGTTCAAGTGGGACGGCGTCCGCGCGCTCGCCGACATCTCCCGCGGCGACCGGCACTTCTACGCACGCTCCGGCGTCGAGATCACCACCGCGTATCCGGAACTGCTCAACCTGGCCGAGCAGGTAGGCGACGCGCTGCTCGACGGCGAGGTGGTCCTCTTCACCGACGGACAACCCTCGTTCACCGCGCTCGCCGAGCGGATGCACGTCCGCAACCCGGCGAAGGCGGCGCGGCTCGCGGCGACCGTACCCGTCACGTACATGGTTTTCGACCTGCTGCGGCTCGACGGCGTCGACCTGACCGCCCGCCCGTGGCGGGAGCGGCGGGCGGCGCTGGAGTCGCTCGGGCTCGGCGCCGCCCGGTGGGCGGTGCCGCCGGTCTTCGCCGACGGCCCGGCCACCTACGCGGCGGCCGGCGAGCACGGGCTGGAGGGGGTGATGGCCAAGCGGGCCGACTCGCTCTACCGGCCCGGCGTGCGCTCGCCGGACTGGGTGAAGGTCAAGCTGGAGGTCACCGCCGACTTCGTGGTCGGCGGCTGGCGACCAGGCGCGCGGCGCGTCGGCGGCCTGCTGGTCGGCGTGCCCGGCCCGGACGGGCGGCTGGTCTATCGGGGGCGGGTCGGCGGCGGGATCGGCGCGGCGATCGAACGGGAACTGCTCCGCGAGCTGGAACCGTTGCGCACCGCCGTCTCGCCGTTCGCCGCCGGTGTGCCGCGCGAGGATGCCCGCGGCGCGATCTGGGTAACTCCCCGGGTCGTGGTGGAGGTCAAGTACGGCCAGCGCACACCGGACGGGCGGCTGCGCTTCCCGCGTATCCTGCGCCTGCGCCCGGACAAGCCGCCCGAGGAGGTCGACGATGCCGTCTGACCGGCTCAAGGTCGAGGTCGAGGGGCGCTCACTGGAGCTGTCCAACCTGGACAAGGTGCTGTTCCCGAAGGCCGGTTTCACAAAGGGCGAGGTCATCGACTACTACACCCGGATCGCCCCCGTGCTGCTGCCGCACCTGCGGGACCGCGCGCTGACCCGGATCCGGTTCCCCAACGGCGTCGACGGCGGCTCGTTCTTCGAGAAGAACGCGCCCGCCGCGACCCCCGGTTGGGTACGGAAGGAGAACCTGCCCGCCCCCGGGTCGACGAAGGGGCGGGAGACCATCGACTACGTGGTCTGCGACGAACTGCCCACGCTCGTGTGGCTGGCCAACCTGGCCGCGCTGGAGCTGCACACTCCGCAGTGGAAGATCGGCGCGCACCCGGACATGATGGTCGTCGACCTGGACCCGGGCGCCCCGGCCGCGCTCGAGCAGTGCTGCCAGGTGGCGGTGCTGATGCGCGACCGGCTGGCTTCCGACGGGATCTCCTCGTTCCCGAAGACGTCGGGGAAGAAGGGCATGCAGCTCTGCTGCCCGATCGCCGGTACGCAGGACGCCGAGATCGTCTCCGACTACGCCAAACGGATCGCGCAGGAGCTGGAGCAGGCGCACCCGAAGCTGATCGTGTCGAAGATGGCGAAGAACCTGCGCCCCGGCAAGGTCTTCATCGACTGGAGCCAGAACAACGCGGCGAAGACGACTGTGGCGCCGTACTCGCTGCGCGCCCAGTCGGTGCCCTCGGTGTCGACGCCGCTGACCTGGGACGAGGTGGAGGCCGGTGCGTCCGGCAAGCGGCCGTCGACGAAGCCGTACACGGCGGGGGAGGTGCTCAAGCGGGTGGCGAAGCAGGGTGACCTGCTGGCCCCGCTGCTCGACGGCGGTCCCGAGCTGCCCGCGCGCTGACCCGGGCTGCTTCGGCTGCGCCGGACGGGCGGCTCGGACGGTTAGGGTGGGCGGACCAGCAGACAGGAGTCCGCGCATGGCCCACCAGGCAACCGTCGCCGTCACGCCCGACGCGGTCGGATATACGCTGCTCAGCTACCACGACGACGCGACCGGGGAACGCACCGACCTCACCGCCGCGCAACTCGGCGAGTGGACCGCCCGCAGCGCCGGGCTGCTGCGCGACGGGTGCGGACTGCGCCCCGGTGACCGGGTGGCGGTGCTCCTGCCGCCGCACTGGCGTACCGCCGCGGTGCTGCTCGGGGCCTGGTCGGTCGGGCTGACGGTCTCGTTCCGGCCCCGCGCGCTGGCCGGGCTGCCGGTGCTGGAACCGGGCGCGGACCGGCCGTACGACGCGGTGCTCGTGACCCCGGAGCGCCTCGACGACTGGCTGGAGGACGTGCCCGAGGGGACGCACCGCTACCTGGTGGGGACCGGGCCGGGCCCGCTCGCCGAGGTGCCGCCGGGCTGGCTGGACTGGTCCGCCGAGGTGCTGCGGCACCCGACCGACCCGCCGGACTACACAGCCGTCGACCCGTCCGACCCGGCCACGCCGGACGGCACCAGCTTCGGCGCGTGGCGCCGCCTGGCCGCCGAGATCGCCACCCAGCTCGACCTGCACCCGGGCGACCACCTGGTGATCGACCCGGCCGAGGACGAGCAGCCCTTGAAGTGGCTTCTGGCCCCGTTGTCCGCCGGAGCCACGATCTTGATCCACGCCACCCCAACCCCCTCACCGCCTCGCTGACCTTCGTTGCGGCCCTCGCGGTGCCGGATTTGTGGCTCTCGCCGAGGCGGCAATTTGGTTGACCTTCACGGGAGGGGTGGGGCCTACTGCCTCGGGGAGCTGGACCGTGGGGTCGGGCTCGGCGGTGGCGGGAGTGGGCGTGAGCGGGATCGACGGGCTGGTCTGGCGGGAGTACGGCGAGGACGACCTGCCCGCGTTGACCGGGCTGGCGCAGGCGTGTCTCGCCACTGACGGCGGGTTGCCGCTGTTCGGGCGTACCCCGTTGGCGCGGGCGCGGCTGCTGCAGACGCGTACCCACGGCGCCTGGTCGGGCGGCGACCTGGTCGCGGCCGTCGGGGTCGGCACGGCGCGGACGCCGGCCACCGCCACCGGCCTGGTGCACCCGGTGTGGCGGGGGCGCGGGCTCGGCGGCACGCTGCTCTACTGGGCGGAGAAGCAGGCGGGCGACGCGGGCCTGCTGGTCACCACGGAGACGTGGAACGCGGGCGCGGAGGAGTTGTTCGCGGCGCGCGGCTACACGCGGACGTTCACGGAGTGGGTGCTGCGGCACGACCTCGACGCGCTACCCGAGGTCGCCGCGCCGGACGGCGTGACCGTGGAGCAGGCGACGCTGGGGCCGGAGCTGTTCGCGACCTACCGCCTGTCGTTCGCCGATCGGCCCGGATTCGTGGAGCCCGAGGCCGGCGAGTGGCTGGGCGACCTGCGTGACGACGAGGACTTCCGCCCGGAGTTGACGCTGTTGGCGCGCGGCCCGGCCGGTGAGGCGGCCGGCTTCGTCACAGTGCTCGACGACTGGATCGACCAGGTCGGCGTGGTGCCCCTGTGGCGCGGGCGGCGGGTCGGGGCGTACCTGGTGGCGCGCGTGCTGCGTGGCTTCGCCGACGCGGGCGCGGAGGCCGCGTGGCTCTGCGTCAACGACGACAACCCGGCCGCCGGGCTGTACCGGAGGCTCGGCTTCCACGACTTCGGCCGTCGCGCCCGCTACCTCCGTGACTGACCCGACCCGGGCGGCGATCGTGCGGGCACTCGCCGACCTGTGGGCGAACGGCTGCCCGGTGCCCGCGCCCGGGCACCAGGAGCGGCTCGCCGTCGTGGGCGTGCGCCGCTGGCGCAGCGTCGCGCGCCGGCACCGGGGGCGGCGGCTCAGCCATGCCGCCGAGGAGGGCATGCGCCTCAACCAGTACGTGCTGCGGAAGCTCAGCGCCGCCTGACTGAACATCTACGAACAGTGGCTGTCGACCAGCAATGAGGAAGTCATCATGGAAGATGTCGTGGTAGACCAAGGATGGGTGCCAAAGGTTCCGCGTGTCTAGTGCGACCCAGTTGGAACTGCCCGACCTGAACTGTAGGACCTCCGCTCGGCGTCGGTCAGCGTCACCCGTACCTCGGTGCATTGGGCCGGGCGATCCAGCCCTGCGACTCGATGTCCTTCCACGGCGCGTCTTACCGCTTGGGGCCGATCAGGCTGAACACGTCACCCTCCCGGCCGTCCTCGCGTACCAGGGTGGCGGTCAGGTCCAGTCGGCGAAGGGTTGCGACGGTGGTACCGCTGGCAGTACCATTAATCTGTGCCGTCCATAGACAAGCTCGTTGAAGCGATGCGGAAGAGCCAGCAGAACATCGCCTACAACGATCTCTATGGGGTGTGCGAGCACTATTTCGGCAAGCCGCGGCAGGTCGGCACCTCCCATGCAGTGTTCAAGATGCCCTGGGCGGGCGACCCGCGCGTCAACATCCAGAACGACAAGGGCAAGGCCAAGGCGTACCAGGTACGGCAAGTGCTCAAGGCGATCGACAAGAAGGAGGCCATGTGATGCAGACCGGTCCCCATCCTGAGGTGTCCCACTACACCTACCGCGTTACGTGGTCGGTCCAGGACCGTGAGTTCGTCGCCACCTGCGCCGAGTTCCCGTCCCTCTCCTGGCTGGCACCTTCCCAGATCGAGGCTTTGCAGGGGCTTCAGGCCGTACTGCGTGAAGTGATCGCGGACATGGAGGAGCAGGGCGAACAGGTGCCGCAGCCGTTCGCTGAGCGCAGCTACTCAGGCAAGTTCAACCTCCGCGTCGGAGAGAGCCTGCACCGCGAGCTTGCCATCCACGCCGCCGAGGACGGCATGAGCCTCAACCAGTACGTCCTACGGAAGCTCAGCGCCGCCTGATCAACACGGGTCAGTCCACACTCGGCAGCTTCGGTCCCAGCACGTCGTCGGCGTCCACGATGGTGTACGCGTACCCCTGCTCGGCCAGGAACCGCTGCCGGTGCGCGGCGTACTCGGTGTCGATGGTGTCCCGGGAGACCACCGTGTAGAAGTGCGCCTGCCGGCCGTCGGCCTTCGGGCGCAGCACCCGGCCCAGCCGCTGCGCCTCCTCCTGCCGGGAGCCGAACGTGCCGGACACCTGGATCGCGACAGCGGCCTCCGGCAGGTCGATCGAGAAGTTGCCCACCTTGGAGATGACCAAGGTCCGCAACGAACCCGAGCGGAACGCGTCGAACAGCCGCTCCCGCTCCTTGTTCGTGGTGGAGCCCTGCACGATCGGCGCGTCCAGGTATTCGCCGAGCTGGTGCAACTGGTCGAGGAACCCGCCGATGACGAGGACCTGCTCGGACGGGTGCCGCTCCACCAGAGCCCGGACCACCGGCAGCTTCGTGCGGGCGGTGGCCGCCATCCGGTAGCGCTCCTCGGCCTCCGCCGTCGCGTACGCCAGCCGCTCGGCGTCGGTGAGTGTCACCCGTACCTCGGTGCACTCCGCCGGGGCGATCCAGCCCTGCTGTTCGATGTCCTTCCACGGCGCGTCGTACCGCTTCGGGCCGATCAGGCTGAACACGTCGCCCTCCCGGCCGTCCTCGCGTACCAGCGTCGCGGTGAGGCCGAGCCGGCGACGGGCCTGGAGGTCCGCCGTGAAGCGGAAGATCGGCGCGGGCAGCAGGTGCACCTCGTCGTAGACGACCAGGCCCCAGTCGCGGGCGCCGAACAGGTCCAGGTGGGTGAACGCGCCGCCGCGCCGCGAGGTGAGCACCTGGTACGTGGCGATGGTGACCGGGCGGATCTCCTTGCGCTCGCCCGAGTACTCGCCGATCTCCTCCTCGGTCAGCGACGTGCGGGCGATCAGTTCCCGCTTCCACTGCCGTCCGGCCACGGTGTTGGTGACCAGGATCAGCGTGGTCGCCTTCGCCTCGGCCATCGCCGCCGCGCCGACGAGCGTCTTGCCGGCACCGCAGGGCAGCACCACGACGCCGGACCCGCCGGCCCAGAACGCCTCGACGGCCTCCCGCTGGTACGACCGCAGCGTCCACGGCTTGCCGCCGTCGGAGCCGGACTCGGCCAGCTCGATCGGGTGTGCCTCGCCGTCCACGTATCCGGCCAGGTCCTCGGCCGGCCAGCCCAGCTTGAGCAGCGCCTGCTTGAGCCGGCCCCGCTCGGACGGGTGCACCGCGATCGTGTCGTCGTCGATCTTGGCGCCGAGCATGCCGGCGAGCTTCTTGCTCTTGGCGACCTCGATGAGCACCACCCGGTCCAGCCCGCGCAGCACCAGGCCGTGCACCGGGTCGTTGGCGAGCTGGAGCCGGCCGTACCGGTCCATCGTCTCGGCCACGTCGACCAGCAGCGCGTGCGGCACCGGGTAGCGCGAGTACTTGATCAGCGAGTCGACCACGCCCTCGGCGTCGTGGCCGGCGGCCCGCGCGTTCCACAGGCCCAGCGGCGTGAGCCGGTAGGTGTGCACGTGCTCGGGGGAGCGTTCCAGCTCGGCGAACGGCGCGATCGCCATCCGGCACGCCTGCGCGTCGGGGTGATCCACCTCCAGCAGCAGCGTCTTGTCCGACTGCACGATCAGTGGTCCACCGCTCACGCCAGCGTCCTCTCGTATCGCCCGGAACCCGCTGCCCGGAACTCCGTCCGCACCCGGCTGACCTGCCGCAGGCCGACCATCCAGTGTTGCACGCCGGCGGGCGCCGCAAAAAAGTCTCGCTGGACAGGCAACGCCATACTCGTCCCACACGTCTAGCAAGCGGGACGACTGTCCAGGGAGGGCCCATGCTGCGTGTCCGGTTTCTCGCCCGGGTCGCCGCCCTGGTGGTGGTCGTGCTGGTCGGTGTCGGCGCCTGTGCGCTCGATCCGCAGGCGAACGGCGCCGGGGGGAGCACTCCCGGGCCGGTCGGGCTGACGGAGGGAGCATCGGGGGCGAGCGCGTCGCCCACGCCGGAGCAGCCGGTCACGTCCCCGTCGGCGCAGCCGAGCCGGACGGCCTCGCCGAAACCCTCCCGGTCGCCCGAGGCGACGAAGACGACGAAGCCCGAGCCGAAGCCGAGCGCGTCCGCCGGATGCCCGCAGGGGGAGCACCAGCGGGCCGTGGAGACGTACCTGACCCGGCTGGGCGGCTTCGGGACGCTGACCGTGGACGGCGAGCAGTCCGCCGCCGACTGCGCCGCGATCAGGAAGTTCCAGATCCGGTACGGGATCAGCCCGCCCGCCGGTCGCGCCGGCCCCACCACGTACGACGTGGCGAAGCGGCTCGCCGCCACCGACACCGCGCGGTGCAAAGCCGGTTCCCGGCTCACCTTCTGCGTCGACCTGACCCGGCAGACGGTCTGGGCGATGCGCGGTGGCACCGTGGTGACGGGCCCGACCGTCACCCGCACCGGCATGTCCGGCTTCGCCACCCCGGCCGGCACGTACTCGGTGGGCCGGAAGAACCCGCGTGAGTGGTCCAACCCGTACGAGGTGTGGCTGCCGTACTGGCAGCAGTTCAACGGCGGGATCGGCTTCCACGAGACCACCACCTACCTGCACGACGGCGCGATCGGATCGCACGGGTGCGTCAACCTGCTGCACCGTGACGCGGTACGCCTGTGGGAGCTGGGCTCGGTCGGCACCCGCGTCGTGGTGATCGGCCGCCGCCCCGGCACCTGAGTGCTCCACCTGAGCGCTCCGCCTGCGCGCCGGAACCGAACCGCAACCGCCGCACCCGTGACCGGACCGCCCGGATCAGGGTTTTAACCCCTGTCCGCGCGGTCCGGTTGGTGCAACCCTGGAAGCCGGGTCCATGCCGGGACGGGGAGGGACTGCCATGATCGTTGACCAGGACGTGCTTCCCGACGACGAACGGACGCGGCAGCACGAGGTGCCCACGGCGGTAGTGCTCGCCTACGCGGCCGCCGCCGCGGGGGTGTTCGGCTGGTTCCTGTTCGGGCTGCTGGTGCAGCAGCAGGGCTTCGTCGACTCGGTGGGCGAGTCGGCCGGTGCCGCGTTCGCCCTGCTGCTGGCCGTGTCGGTGATCGGCACGCTGCGCCGGAACGGGGAGTAACTCACTCCTCCAGCACGGCCGCGGTGATCCGGTGCAGCGCGAACGTGTGCAGCATCTCCGTCCGGTCGTCCTCGGCGCGCAGGTAGCCGGCGCCGATCGACACCGGCCGGACCAGCCGGGACGCGGTCGCCCCGTGCGCGTCGACGTAGCCCACCCAGACCAGCGCCTTGTCCCGTACCGCCTGTTGGAGCACCGCCAGCGCGTCGCCGTGCCCGGACACGGGCGCCGGCCCGGCCGCCGCCGGGGCGCCGCGGACCACAGCCGGGGCCCGCCGGGCCGCCCGGGCCGCCGCCTCGCCGCGGCGGATCTGCTCCACCACGCCGAGCAGGCGGGGCATCGGCAGCTTCGGCGTGGCGAGCGGGTCCACCGCACGGCTGATCGCGGTACGGGCCGGTGCCCGCCGGGTCTTCGGCCGCGCCAGCACCATCGCGCCGCCGGCGTCCTCGGGCACCGGGGCGTAACCGGCGTCGCGCAGCGCGGTCAGCATGCGGTTGACCTGGTACGGGGTGACCAGCACCGTGGGCGCGAGCCGGCGGAACGCGAGCGGCTCCAGTCGCCGGTCCGCCTGCACCTCGGTGAGCAGCGCCTCGTCGTCGCTGCGGACGTACGCCCCCGCCGAGCCGACGCGCAGCCCGCCGTGTTTGCGGGCCACGTCGTCGACGAGATAGGTGAGGCCCTGCGGCACCGGGGTACGCGACCGGCGGCGGAACAGCGCGTGCAGGTCGTCGGCGGTGTAGCCGGCGTCGAGCGCCCGCCTGACGCTCGCCGGGGTGACCCGGTGCACGCTGGCTCCGCCCGCCGACTCGTGCTCGGCCACCACGTCCAGCTCGGCGGCGAGCGCCGGGTCGGGCGGGCCGGGCACCACCACCGTCAGGTCGGCCTGCACCAGTACGTGGTCGACCGGGGCGGGCAGCAGCCCGTCCAGCGCCCGTACCGTCGTCGACGCGTCGCCCGACTCGGCGTCGGAGCGCAGCCCGAGCGGGTCGTCACCGCGCTCGTCGGTCTCGGTCAGCTCGGCGAGCAGCAGCCGCCCGTACGAGGTGAGCGCGCCGAGCCCGGTCACGCCCAGCGTGGCGGCCTCGGCGAGCACCTCCCGGTGCGCGGCCTCCCGCCCCCGGGCCCGCCGCGGCGCACGCCAGTCCAGCAGTTCCAGCACCTCGTCGGTGGTCGGCGCGGTGCCGGGTGGCAGGTCGGCCAGCACGGTGAGCACCGCACGACGGGCGGCCGGCGCGCCTGCTCGTTCCGCCTCGGCGGAGAGCACCGAGATGGGCCGGTCCCGGTCGTCGCGCTGCCCGATCAGGCCGGCCTGGCGGGGCATCGCCATCCAGGCGCGGGCGAGCTGCTCCCAGCGCTGGGCCAGCGACACCGCCCGCCACACCTCGTACCCGCCGGTGGGCAGGATCTGCTGGTCGCCGCCGTACCGGGTGGTGGCCGCGCCGGTCAGCTCCATCTCCCCGGTCAGCCCGGCCGCGTACGCCACCTCGAACAGCAGCGCGGTGGCCGGCTCGTCCAGGCCGAGGCCGCGGGCGAGCCGTCGCAGGTCGCGTACGCCGACGCCGCCGGAGCGCAGGACGGGTGCGGGTTCCGCGGTCAGCGCCTCCAGCATCGCCTCGGTGTGCCGGACCACCTCCATGGTCTGCCCGGCCCCGGCCGAGTCGACGGACTTGACCTCGCGCGGCGGCCCGGACACCACCGGCGGGCTGGTGCGCAGCGGGCCCAGCGGACCGGCGTCGCGGCGCAGCACCAGCCCCACCTCGCGGGGCAGCTCGACGGTGCCGTTGCGGCCGCCGGACATCCGGACCAGCAGCCGGTGCTCGACCAGCCAGCGGATCGGCGAGCCGGTCGGCGTTCCGCCGTTGACCAGGTCGGGCGGGAGCACGTCCTGGGCGCCGGTGGCCGGGGCCTCCAGCGCTCCGGGCGTCACGGTTCCGACCGGCGGCCCGGCGGCGAGCCGGTCCAGGACGGCCCGAGCCGAGGGCGGCGCGGACAGCAGCGTCCGACGCAGCTTCGCCGGGTCCGCGCAGAGCGCCGCCGCGCGCGGGTCAAGCTCCGCCGCCGGCCGGCCCAGCCCCGCCGGGTACGGGGACACCTCGTCGATGCCGCCGGCCACGCACAGGTCGTGCTCGGGGCCGTACAGCAGGAACCGGGCCCGGAGCCGGTCGACGGCGGTGCGGACCGCTGTGGGTGCGGGTGGCTGCGGCCCGGCGGTGGCCATGGCCACGATCTGGTCGGTGGAGGTGGCGCCCTCGGGGCCGCGGGTGAGCCGGGCGGCGTCGAGGATCTGGAGGGTGAACTGGTCGAGCCCGTCGAGCGCCCGGGCCACGGAGACCCGGGACTGGGCGCGCAGGGCGAGGGCGGACACGTCGGCCGGCACCGGCACGACGAGGTCCGGCCGCAGCTGGAGCAGGGCGGCAAGCGACTCGTCGGGGAGGGCCCGCAGGTGGTCGGCGAGTGAGGTGGTCATCGTCGTACCACGCTAGCCCGCTGGGTAGGTTCTCGGCATGTCTCCGCTGATGGTCGGCTTCGACCTCGACATGACTCTGGTCGACTCCCGCCCCGGGATCGCCGCCGCGTTCCGGGCGCTCACCGCGCGTACGGGCGTGCACGTGGACGGGGACCTGGCCGTCTCCCGGCTGGGTCCGCCGCTGCGCACCGAGCTGGCGCACTGGTTCCCGCCGGAGCGGATCGAGGAGGCGGTGACGCTGTACCGCGAGCTGTATCCGGCGTACGCGATCACTCCGACCGTGCCGATGCCCGGTGCGGTGGCCGCGTTGCGCGCGGTGCAGGCGCGCGGCGGCCGGACGATGGTGGTGACGGCGAAGATCGGCCGGTTGGCGAAGCTGCACCTGGACCACCTCGGGTTACCGGTGGACGAGTTGGCCGGGGACGTGTTCGCCGAGCAGAAGGCGGTCGCGTTGCGCGAGCACGGCGCCACGCTGTACGTGGGCGACCACGTGGCCGACATGGCTGCCGCGCGAGCCGCGGGAATCCCGGGTGTGGCAGTGGCGACCGGCCCGTGTCCGGCCGGCGAACTGACCGAGGCCGGGGCGTACCTGGTGCTCGATGATCTCGTCGAATTCCCGGCGGCGCTGGAGCGGATCATCGGGCTAGCCTTGGGTGGGTAGACGGTTCGAGTGGAGCGGGGTTCAACAGGTGCCGACGGGTCGAGTGAAGTGGTACGACGCCGCCAAGGGGTACGGGTTCGTCACCAGTGACGAGGGTGGCGACGTGTTCCTGCCGAAGGGCGCGCTGCCGGCGGGTGTCGCCGACCTGAAGGGTGGTCAGCGGGTCGATTTCAGCGTGGTCGACAGCCGGCGGGGCGCCCAGGCGATGGGAGTCAAGCTGCTGGAGGCACCGCCGTCGGTGGCGGAGCTGCGCCGCCGGCCGGCCGAGGAACTCCACGGCCTGGTGGAAGACATGATCAAGGTGCTGGAGGCGAAGGTCCAGCCGGACCTGCGCCGTGGGCGCTTCCCGGATCGGAAGACCGCCCAGAAGATCGCTCAGCTGGTCCACGCGGTGGCGCGCGAGCTGGAGGTCTGAGGGACGAGCCCGGCGTCGGCGGCCCGGCCCAGCAGCGCCTCCACGGCGGCGAAGCCGGCCTCTCCCAGGTCGGCGGTGAACTCGTTGACGTAGAGGCCGATGTGCCGGTCCACCACGTCGGGCTCCATCTCCTGCGCGTGCGCGAGGACGTACTCGCGGCTGGCAGCCGGGTCGGCCCACGCCTGGCGTACCGACTCACGGACCCAGGCGGTGGCCTCGGCCGGGTCGACAGCGCCCCGGCGGGCCAGGATCGCGCCGAGCGGGATCGGCAGCCCGGTGTCGCCCTCCCACCACTCGCCCAGGTCGACCAGTGCGGTCAGGCCGTGCCGCGGATAGGTGAAGCGCGCCTCGTGGATGACCAGGCCCGCGTCGTACCGGCCGGCGGCCACGCCCGGCATGATCTCGTGGAACGGCACCACCTCGATCCGCGCCGGGGCCTGGCCGGCCGTCCAGAGGCGGAAAAGCAGGTACGCGGTGGTCCGCTCGCCGGGCACCGCCACCGTCGCGCCGGACAGGTCGGTCCGGTCACCTCGGGTCAGCACCAGTGGGCCGCAGCCCCGGCCGAGCGCGCCGCCGCAGGGCAGCAGGTGGTAGTCGTCGAGCAGCCAGGGCAGCGCCGCGTAACTGACCTTCACCAGATCGAACGCCCCCCGCTCGGCGGCGGTGTTCGTGACGTCGACGTCCGCGTAGGTCACCTCGACCGGCGGCGCGCCCGGCACCCGGCCGTGCACCAGGGCGTCGAAGACGAACGTGTCGTTGGGACAGGGCGAGATCGCCAGGGAGAGCGCCACGGTCCCACCGTAACCCCGGTGTCCGGCGCGTCCGTCACCCCGGCCGGTGTGACGTCCAGCCGTTCCGGTGCAGCCGATCGATGCCGTCCAGCAGCAGGTCCAGCGCGAACTCGAACTCGAACTGGTCGTCGCAGCCCGGCCCGACCACCGAGTCGCCGTCGTGGGACGCGGCGGTGGCGATCGCCGCGAGGTGCGGGAACCGGGCGGCCGCCTCCGGCGGCAGGTCGGCCGGGGCCTCGGGCACTGTCGCGCCGGAGCGCCCGGCCTGCCGGGAGGCGTCGAACAGTTCCTGGCTGAAGCCCAGCACCCGGCTGCCCAGCGCGTGCATCACGTGGTGGGCGAGGTCGGTGGAGAACCCGCTCGACCGCAACGCGCCGACCGTGGAGTCGAGGTACGCGAGGACGGCCGGTGTGGCGGTGGTCCGGGACTCGATCGCCAGCGACGCCCAGGGGTGGCGGAGCAGCATCCGTCGCGCGGACAGGACGCGCCGGCGGACCGCCTGCTTCCAGTCGCCGGCCACGGGTGGGTCGATCTCCGCGACGACGATGTCGATCATGCCGGCGAGCAGTTCGTCCTTGTTGGCGACGTGCTTGTAGAGGGCCATCGGTACGACGCCCAGTTCCTGCGCGAGGTTGCGCATGCTGAGCGACTCGATCCCGGTCCGGTCGGCGAGCGCGACGGCGGTACGCAGGACCCGGTCCCTGGTCAGGGGTGCCCGGCGTGCCGTCTCCACCTGCTCAGCCATGTCGTCAGCAGTCCTCCCGTCGGCCGTTGACACAGTAACCGTCTTGACTGGTGTACGGCGTACACCTAACCTGGTTCCCATCGGGGTGTACGCCGTACACCTGGGAGGGAGTGGGACATGAAGGCGATCGTCCAGGACCGGTACGGCCCCCCGGAGACACTCACGCTCGCCGACGTCGAGCCGCCCGAGCCCGGCCCCGGCGATGTCCTCGTCCGGGTCGAGGCCGCCGCGTTGAACGCGTACGACTGGCACGTCATGCGCGGCGACCCGCGGGTGTCGCGGCTGGCGCTCGGCCTCGGGCGGCCCCGGGCGCGCGTCCGTGGCCGCGACTTCGCCGGCCGGGTCGAGGCCGTCGGCGCCCAGGTGCGGCAGATACGCCCCGGCGACGCCGTCTTCGGTGACCTCGGCGAGGCCGACGGGGCGTTCGCCGAGTACGTACGCGTGCCCGAGCACCTGGTCGCGCCGCGGCCGGCGAACCTGACACCGGCGCAGGCGGCGGCCCTGCCGCTGGCAGGCGTCACCGCGCTCCAGGGGCTGCGCGACGCCGGGCAGGTCCGGCCCGGCCACCGCGTCCTGGTCAACGGGGCCTCCGGCGGCGTCGGCACGCTCGCCGTCCAGCTCGCGAAGGCGCTCGGCGCGACGGTGACCGGCGTGTGCAGCACCCGCAACGTCGCGCTGGTCCGCTCGCTCGGCGCCGACCACGTGGTCGACTACACCCGCGACGACTTCAGCCGCGACGGACGCCGCCACGACGTGGTGTTCGACCTGGTCGGCAACCGCTCCCTCACCGCGTTGCGGCGGGCGCTGACGCCGGCCGGGACGCTCGTGCTCTCCGGCGGCGGCGTCTACCGTGGCGGCAGCCTGCTCGGCCCGATCGGGCTGCTGGCGCGAGGGCGGCTGCTCGCGCCGTTCGTCCGGCAGCGCGTCGTCGTCCTCGCCACGTCACCCGGCCGGGCACACCTCGACGTGCTGCGCGAGCATGCCGAGGCCCGCCGTCTCACCCCGGTCGTCGACCGGACGTATGCGCTGCACGAGGTGCCCGAGGCCGTCCGCCACCTCGAGACCGGGCACGCGCGGGCCAAGGTCGTCGTCACGATCTGACCCCGCCGTTCCCAGGCCAGCCGGTTGTCCACAGGGTTGTCCACAGGTGGACAAGATTAGTGGAGGGCGGCTGCGACGGCGGTGAGCGCGGCGAACGCCTCCCGCATCCGCCACGCGCTCCGGTCACGCGGCCCGATCGGGTTGGAGACCGTCCGCAGTTCGGCGAAGGGCACACCGGCCTGGGCGGCGGCGACCGCCACGCCGTACCCCTCCATGGCCTCGGCCACCGCGTCCGGGTGCCGTTCGGCCAGCGCCGCGGTGCTCGCGGCGGTGCCGGTCACCGTGCTGACGGTGAGTACCGTGCCGACGGTGGCTCCCGGCAACGCGGCGTGCAGGCGGGCCAGCAGGCCCGGATCGGCGAGCACGGTCCGGCCGCCGCCCAGCAGCTCGGGAGGCATGCCCAGGTCCTCGACCGGGATGAAACCGCCCGGTGACTCGGCACCGAGGTCGGCGGCGACGCTGCGTTCGGCGAGCACCGTGCCGCCCACCGTGACCCGGCCGACGAAACCTCCGGCGATGCCGGCGCTGACCACGGCCCGGTACGGCCGCCCGGCCGCCTCGGCCAGCGCCAGCAGCCGTGCCGTGGCGGCCCCCGCGACCGCCGGGCCGACCCCGACCGCAAGCACCGTCACGTCCGGCGGTGCTGTCCCGTCCGGCGGCGCCGGTGCGGCTGATGCGGTGAGGCCGGCACGGATCGCCTCGGCCTCGGCGGGCACCGCCGTGACCACGAGCAGCCCGGTCACGCCACCGGCCCCCGGGGATCGCGCCGTTCCTTGTCCTCCACCGTGCCCGGTCCGCCGACCGAGGAGGACGGCCGGTAGATGTGGAAGCCGGGCGGTGCCAGCCCGTCGTCGTCTTCCGCCGTGCCGGAGCGCTGGGGCGCCGGTGACGTGGGCGCCGGATCGTCGAACGAGGTCGCGGCCGGCTCCTCGGCGCGGGTGGCCTGCTCCGCCACCAGCTCCTCGTCGCCGAGCGGCCGGCCGACCAGGTGCTCACCGCGCAGCTTGCCGGCGACCAGCACGCCGCGTACGGCCACCAGCGCGGCCACCGCGGCGGCGACCGTCACGCCGATCAGGCCGGTGAACGGCACTAGACCCAGCCCGCCCCCGGCCACGAACGCGAGCATCAGCGCGGTCTCCGAGTGCGCGAACGAGCTGGCGCGCAGCCGCTCCGGGATGCGTTCCTGGATCGAGGCGTCCACCGCCAGCTTGGCGATCCCGCTCATCATCGCCGCCACCAGGCAGAGCAGCGCCACCATGGGCAGCGAGAACTTCAGCGCGGCGAGCACCGCCACACCGGCCACCACGATCGTGCCGCTGGACTGGAGCGCTGTCGGCCGGTGGATGCGCAGACGGGTGCCCAGCGCGGTGGCCAGGAACGTGCCGACCGCCAGCGCGCCGCCGACCAGGCCCAGCGCGCCCTGGCCGCCGAGGTCGCGGCCGAAGAAGTCGGTGGTCAGGTCACCGGCCTTGATCGCGAAGGCCAGGAACAGCAGCAGGAAGCCGTAGAGCCCGCGCAGCGCCGCCGCGCCGATCAGCGTGGCGATCACCAGGCGGCCGCTGGGGCGGCCCCGGCCCAGCGGGCGCTCGCCGTCGCGGCGGCGCATCACACGCAACGGGTGCGGCATCCGCTCCGGCGGTTCGGAGTCGGCCTTCGGCGGCAGCCGGAGCGAGATCACCATGCCGATCAGGAAGATCACCGAGGCGACCCGCAGCGGCCACTGCGGCCCGAACCAGAACGCGGCCAGCCCGATCGGCGCGACGAGCGCGCCGGCCACCGTGCCGTAGACGCTGGCGCGTGCTCCGACCTGGGACAGCCCCAGCCCTTCGGGGAGCAGCCGGGGGACCGCCGCCGAGCGGGCCACCCCGTACGCCCGGGAGAGCGCGAGCACCCCGAACGCCGCCGGGTAGAGCCCGAACCCGCCGATGTAGTCGGAGATCATCCAGGCCAGGAACGCCCGGCCGAGCATGGTGGTGGCCAGCGCGTACCGCCGGCCGTGGCGGAAGTGGTCGAGCAGCGGGCCGACCACCGGGGCGAGCATGGCGAACGGGACCATGGTCACCAGCAGGTAGAGGGCGACCTTGTTGCGCGCCTCGCCCAGCGGCACGTCGAAGAAGATCGTCCCGGCCAGGCCGATCGCGATGAGCGTGTCACCGGCGCAGGAGAGCGCATGCAGGTCGAACAGGCGGACCATGCCCACCTCGTTGCCGGCACTGCGGGCCCGGGCCGTGCCGGCACGCCGGGTCATCCAGCGTCCGCCGTGCACCGAGCCCCGCAGCAGCAGCCGGGTGGCGCGGATGCCGGTGCCGACGGTCCGCCCGAGGAAGGAGCGGCCGGAGCGGGAGGACAGCGCCATGCGTCCCATCCTCGCCCATCCGCTCCGCGTGTGCCGCATCACCCGGAGAGAATGACTCCGGGGAGTGCCTGTCGCCCGTGGACGGGCATGGGGAACAATGGTCGGGTGACCAGGCCCGCCTCCGCCCGCGCTCCCCGGCTCGACCAGGTCTGCGCCGCCGCCGTCGAGGTGGCCCGCGACGCGATCACCGAGGTGGAGCCCACCGACATCGGCGATCATCTCCAGGCGGTCGCCGAGGGCGACCGGGTCGTCACCCACTACTTCGAATGCCGGCTGTCCGGTTACCGCGGCTGGCGCTGGGCCGTCACGGTGACCCGGGTGCCGCGCAGCCGGCACGTCACCGTCTGCGAGACGGTGCTGCTGCCCGGTCCGGACGCGCTGCTCGCTCCGGGCTGGCTGCCCTGGCAGGAGCGGCTCAAGCCGGGCGACCTGGGCCCGGGCGACCTGCTGCCCACCCCGGCCGACGACGAGCGACTCGCCCCCGGATACCTGCTCTCCGACGACCCGGCCGTGGAGGAGACCGCCTGGGAGCTGGGCCTGGGCCGGGCCCGGGTGCTGTCCCGGGAGGGCCGCGCCGAGGCCGCCCAGCGCTGGTACGACGGCGACCACGGCCCGGACGCCGCGATCTCGGCCGCCGCCCCGGCCGCCGCCCGCTGCGGCACCTGCGGTTTCTACCTGCCGCTCGCCGGTTCGCTGCGCCTGGCGTTCGGCGCCTGCGGTAACTTCTACGCCCCTGACGACGGCCGGGTGGTGAGCGCCGACCACGGGTGCGGCGCGCACTCGGAGACGCTGATCGAGTCGGCCGAGACGCCCGTCGACGAACTGCCGACCGTCTACGACGACAGCGCGGTCGAGGCCATGACCGTCAGCCGGGCTCCGGGCTCCGTGGAGGCGGCCGAGCCGGCGGAGCCGTACGGCCACCCCTGACGGGTCAGCGTGCTCGCTGCGCGGCGGTCGCGCGCCGGCGCCGCCGGTTGGCGTCGTGCCGCATCATCACCGCCAGGCCGGGAAAGCCCCACAGGAAACCGGCCAGGCAGGTCCAGAGCCAGTTCTGACGCCCGGACTCGGTGAGCCAGTCCCGGAAGAAGATCAGCAGCACCAGGCCCGCCACCGCCCAGGCGATCAACCCGGCGACGGCGAACGGCACCATCGGCGGGTCGAGCGGCTCCGGCCGCGGCTGCTGCTCCTGTGGCACCGGCCCAGCGTACGTGATCGTTCTTCCCTGCCTGCCACGTGATCTGGGACGATGCGCGCGACAAACCTGGCCGATGACCTAGATGAGGAACCGATGTCCATTGCTCCGCCGCCGGATCACGGCACACCGCCCGATCCCGCGCATCCACGAAACGCCTTCGACCGCTTCTTCCTGATCTCGGCGCGCGGGTCGACGCTGAGCCGGGAGCTGCGGGGCGGCTTCGCCACGTTCTTCACGATGGCGTACATCGTGGTGTTGAACCCGCTGATCCTGGGCAGCGGAAAGGACGGCGACGGCCGTTCGCTGGCCATTCCGGCGCTCGCCGCGGCGACCGCGCTCGTCGCCGGTCTGATGACCATCCTGATGGGCGTGGTGGCCCGGTTCCCGATCGCGCTCGCGGCCGGCCTGGGCGTGAACGCGCTCGTCGCGTACGAGATCGCGCCGCAGATGACCTGGGCGGACGCGATGGGCCTGGTGGTCATCGAGGGTGTGCTGATCGGCATCCTGGTGCTCACCGGTCTGCGCACCGCGGTGTTCCGCTCGGTGCCGACGCAGCTCAAGACCGCGATCGGTGTCGGCATCGGTCTGTTCCTGACCATCATCGGCCTGGTCGACGCCGGTTTCGTCCGGCGCGTGCCGGACGCCGCGAACTCCACAGTGCCGGTCGGGCTGGGCATCAACGGCAAGATCGTCAGTTGGCCGATGCTCGTCTTCGTGGTCGGCCTGCTGATCACCCTGGTCCTGGTGGTACGCCGGGTCCGGGGCGCGATCCTGATCGGCATCCTGGCCTCCACCGTGCTGGCCATCGTGGTCGAGGCGATCGCCAACGTCGGCCCGTCCTTCGTCGACGGCAAGCCGAACCCGAAGGGCTGGGCGCTGAACGTGCCCGAGCTGCCCAAGCAGATCGTCGATCTGCCCGACCTGTCGCTGCTGGGCCAGTTCAACGTGCTGAACTCGTGGAGCCGGGTCGGCTGGCTGGTCCCGCTGATGTTCATCTTCACGCTGCTGATCACGGACTTCTTCGACACCATGGGCACGATGGTCGCGATCGGCCAGGAAGGGGACATGCTCGACGAGACGGGCACCCCGCCGAAGGCCAAGGAGATCCTGCTCGTCGACTCGATCGCCGCCGCCGCGGGTGGCGCGGCCTCGGTGTCCAGCAACACGTCGTACATCGAGAGTGCCGCGGGTGTCGCGGAGGGTGCCCGGACCGGCGTGGCCAACCTGGTCACCGGCGCGTTGTTCCTGCTCGCCATGTTCCTGGCGCCGCTGTCGCTGATCGTGCCGTTCGAGGCCGCGTCGACGGCGCTGGTGGTGGTCGGCTTCCTGATGATGACGGCGGTCCGCACGATCGACTGGACCGACTACGAGATCGCCATCCCGGCTTTCCTCACCATCGCGCTGATGCCGTTCACCTACTCGATCTCGAACGGCATCGGGGCCGGCGTGATCAGTTTCGTGCTGCTGAAGGTGGCTATGGGTAAGGCCCGAGAGGTCCACCCGCTCCTGTACGGGGTCGCCGCGTTGTTCATCGTGTACTTCCTGCGCGGGCCGGTCGAGTCCGTGTTGCTCTGACGCTGGTGAGCCTGGTCATAACGCATGTCGTTAGCCAGGCTCATTAGTTAAGCTAACTAGTGTGACGGAGCGGACGGTGACGGCGAAACGCGTGCCACCGGCGCAGCTGGCTCCTCAGCTGCGGGATGCGATCACCCGGCTCAACCGGCGGGTCCGACAGGCCCGGCCGGTCGGCGACCTCACGGTCACCCAGCTGTCGGCGCTCACCAGCCTCAAACTGGCGGGCGCCCTCACGCCACGGGAACTGGCCGATGTCGAACGGGTGCAGCCGCCCACGATGACGAAGATCGTCGCGAAGTTGGAGGAACGCGGCCTCGTGCAGCGGACCCCCCATCCGACCGACGGACGGCAGGTCATCCTGGCGGCGACCGAAGGGGGACGGACCGTACTCGACCAGTTCGAGCGGGTCCGTGACGAGTGGCTGGCCACCCGGCTGGCCGCGCTGACCGAGGAGGAACGCGAAACGCTACGGCGTGCTGCGGACATCCTCGAGGGCATCGCTCGCGCCTGACACCGCCGCCCGCGGTTCGCCTCGTCATCTGTGGATGAAGCGTACCGACGCGAGGAGGCGCACCTAGAGTGCAGGCCAAGCTGAGCACGATGTTCCAGTCCCTACGAGTCCGTAACTACCGACTCTTCGCCACCGGGCAGCTGATCAAACTGATCGGTGTCTGGATGATGTTCATCGCCCAGGACTGGCTCGTCCTCGAGCTCAGCGACAACTCCGCGACCGCGCTCGGCGTGGTCACCGCGTTGCAGTTCACCCCCGTACTCCTGCTCACGCTGCTGTCCGGCCGGCTCGCCGACCGCTACGACAAGCGGATGCTGCTCTTCGTCGCCAACGCGTTCTGGACCGTGCTGGCGCTCGCCATGAGCGTCCTGGTCCTCACCGGCCTGGTGCAGCTCTGGCACGTCTTCACCTTCGCCGCCCTGCTCGGTGTCGCGAACGCGGTCGAGACGCCGGTCCGCCAGGCGTTCGTGTCCGAGCTGGTCGGCATGCCGCTGCTGCCGAACGCGCTCTCGCTCAACGCGGCCGTGTTCAACTCCGCCCGGATCGTCGGCCCCGCCGTCGCCGGCCTGGCCATCGCCGCCGTCGACGTCGGCCCGGTCTTCCTGGTCACCGCGCTCAGCTCGATCGCCCCGCTGGTCAACGTGGTCCGGATGCGAACCGACGAGCTGCACCGCAAGGAGCTGCCGCCGGTCGGCGAGCGGGACCAGGCCCGGGTGGTCGACGGCCTGCGGTACGTGGCGCGGCGGCCGGACCTCCTGCTGCCGATGCTCCTCATGTCGGTGATCGGGATGAGCCTGTTCAACTTCCAGCTCACCCTCGCCGCGCTCGCCAAGACCGTGTTCCAGACCGGCGCCGCCTCGTTCGGCCTGTTCAGCACCGCGCTGGCGGTCGGCGCGCTGGTCGGCGCGCTCGCCGGGACCGGCCGGCGCAGCCGGCCCTCGGTGTGGCTGGTGCTCGGCGCGGCGATCGGCTGCGCCAGCTTCGGCACGCTCGTCGGGCTCGCGCCCGCGTACTGGATGGTGGTGTCGCTCCTGCTGCCCACCGGCTTCTTCATGGTCTTCTTCGCCCAGGCCTCCAACCAGCGGGTGCAGCTCGGCGTCGACGCCTCCTTCCGGGGGCGGGTGATGGCGCTGTGGGTGCTGGTGTTCCTGGGCACCAACCCGGTCGGCGCGCCGATCATCGGGTGGGTGGCCGAGCGGTTCGGCGCCGGCGCGAGCATCTGGGCCGGTGGCCTGATCTCGCTGACCGCCGCGCTGCTGGCGCTCGCCTGGCAGCTGCGCCGCTCCGGCGCCCGGCTGCGGCTGCGGGTGCTGCCGATGCCCCGCTTCTACGTGGTCTCGCCCGGCGCAGAGTAACTCCGATCCCGGCCGTGCCGGTCCGATTACCCAAACGGGTGGCGGGCCGGTGCGGCAGGGCTTAGCGTCGATGTGTGGAAGTGGGGCAAGGGCTGCTGCTGGCGCTGGCGATCCTCGCTGTCTGCTGCCTGCCCGCCCTGTTCGCGCTGCTGTTCTGCGCCGACGAGATCATCGACCGGGTCGCCTGTGGGTGGGCCGAGTGGCGGGAGCAGAGCCGGGAACGCCGTACCATCGCCCGGCTCGACCGGGCCATCGAGGCCGAGGCGCTCACCCGCGACATCGACCTCACCGAGTTCGACAAGGACGGCCGCCGCCCGCTGGAACAGCTCGCCACCGACCTGCGCCGGCTCGGCGGCCACCGGCTCGCCGCCGCCGACCGTAGCGTGGTGTGGCACGGCGCGGTCATCGAGGCGTACGACGAACGGCTGCGCGCCGCCTGCCACGCGCTCGGCATCGCCGAACACCTGGCCGAGCTGGACGGCGTCGACCGGGAGATCGAACGGGTACGCGTCGAAGGGCTGCTGCACGCCGCCGGGCTGACCCTGCCGGCCGCCCGCGCCGCGCACCACCAGCGGCACCCCTGACCGGGTGCGCCTCTTCGCGGCGATCTACCCCCCTGCCGTGGCGGTCGCGGACCTGACCGCCCGGATCAAGGGCCTGCGGGTCGCCGCCGCCCGCCACGCCCGGCTCGCCGACCCGGCGAATCTGCACCTCACGCTCGCCTTCCTCGGCGAGGTGCCGGACGGCCGGCTTCCCGATGTGGAGCACGCGCTCGCCTCGGCCGCCCGGACCGCTCGTGCCCCGCTGCTGCGCCTCGCCGGTGGCGGCAGCTTCGGTCCGGGCCGGTCCACGGTGCTCTGGGCCGACGTGCGCGGCGAGGTCGATGCGCTCGACGCGCTCGCCCGGTCGATCCGCGGCGGGCTGCGCGAGGCCGGGCTGCCCTGCAACGACAAGCCGTTCCGCGCGCACCTGACCATCGCCCGCCCCGGCGACCGGGTGCCCGAGGCCGACATCCGCTCGGACGTGCACACGCTGCACGACTACGCCGGGCCGCAGTGGACGGCCGGCGAGTTGCTCCTGGTACGCAGCCACCTGGGCGGTACGCCGCGCCACACCCGCATCGCCGCCTGGCGGCTGGCTGGGCGTTAAGAAGGGGCCCTTCCTTACACCTTGTCGACGAGCCAGGGTGGAGCGATGGCTCAGGATGATTCGCGGGCCGCCGGGCCGGTGCCGAACAGCACGTCGTCCCAGCTCGGCAGCCGCTTGCGCGGCTTGCCACCGGACTCGGCGGACTCGGCGGCCGCACCGCCGGTCGCCGCCGCCGGGCCGGTGCGGCGGGGCCGCAGCACGGCCAGCGAGGGTACGGCCGGGATCTCCTTCGGCGCGTCCGAGTCGTCGTCGAAGGCCGAACCCTGCCCACCACCGAGCAGCGCGGCGGCACCACCGGCGACGGCCCGCTGACGGGGCGCGTCCTGCGCGGCCGGGGAACGGGTGTCGAGACCACGCCCGGACGCGCCGCCGAGCGGACGGTCCAGTGAGGCGAGCAGCGCGTCCCGGCCGGCGCGGATCGGGTCACGCCCCGGACGGGCGTGCTCGGCCGCGGCCGGCAGGCCGTGCCCACCCCGGCTCGGCTCGCCGCGTGACGGACCGGGCAGCGCGTGGCCGCCCCGCTCCGGCGCCGGCTCCTGGCCGAGGATCGGCGTGGGCCGCTCGGCGCAGAGGTATTGCGCCATGTCGTCGTGCGGGGCGACGTGCTGCCGGGTCTTGTCCAGATCCCACACCGCCTGGGCGGTGGCCTTGCCGGACGGCCAGGTCGCGATGATCCGCCAGGTGCCGTCGTCGCGGCGGTAGGCGTCCCACGAGATCTTCTCGGTGTCGATGCCGTGCTGGGCCAGCCGGCCGTTGACGACCTCGGCCAGCGGGGTCGGCCGCTCCGCGCCCTTGAGCCGGGTGCGGCGGGCGTGCTGGGCGAGCATGGCCCGCTCCTGAAGCACCGGCCCGGCGTAGCGCAACACCCGGTCGACCGGCACTCCGGCGATGCGGGCGACGTCCTCCGCGGACTCGCCGGAGCGGATCCGGGCCTGAATGTCCCGTGGGGACAGCGACGGCGTCGGGTCGGTGGCGCTCGGCACCACCGCGAGCGGCGGGGTGCCGGGCTCGGCGTGCAGCGCTGACGCGATCCGCTCGTCGATGGGCAGCGCCAGCAGGCGCCCCACCTCGTCGGCGAGCACCAAGGCCTGGCCGTCCTCGGAGAGGGCGACGAAGCGTACTGGGCGCATGGGCTTGCCTCCGTCCCGCTTCGCTGGCCGTCACGCCACGGGAGCCGGCCACCCGGGCGTCTCGCACCACCGTACGCTCATCTACCCGCCGATGGGGACTGCGACACCCCGGCATGTCGTGACTGAGCTGCGGTAATGATCACGGTGGGTGGCCGCCGGAGCCCCGACGGCCACGCACCGTGACCACGTGATCAGAGTCGCTCGACCACGTAGTCGATGGACGCGGTGAGCGCCTCGACGTCGGCCGGCTCGACGGCCGGGAACAGCGCCATCCGCAGCTGGTTGCGGCCCAGCTTGCGGTACGGCTCGGTGTCGACGATGCCGTTGGCGCGCAGCGCCTTGGCGATCGCCGTGGCGTCCACCCCGTCGGCGAAGTCGACGGTGGCGACCACGTTGGACCGCAGCGCCGGGTCCGACACGAACGGCGTGGCGAACGACGAGCGCTCGGCCCAGCCGTACACGATGCCGGCGCTCTCGGCGGTGCGCTTGGCCGCCCAGGCCAGCCCGCCCTGGGAGTTCATCCAGTCGGTCTGCTCGGCGGCCAGGAAGATGGTCGCCAGCGCCGGGGTGTTGTACGTCTGCTCCAGCCGCGAGTTGTCGATCGCGGTGACCAGGTCGAGGAAGGCCGGGATGTAGCGGCCCGACTCCTTGACCTCGGTCGCCCGGGCCAGCGCGGCCGGCGACATCAGGGCCAGCCAGAGCCCGCCGTCGGAGCCGAAGCACTTCTGCGGGGCGAAGTAGTAGACATCGGTCTGGGCGACGTCCACGTCCAGCCCGCCCGCCCCGGAGGTGGCGTCGACCAGCAGCAGCGAGCCCTCGTCGGCGCCCGCCACCCGGCTGATCGGCACCGCGACGCCGGTGGAGGTCTCGTTGTGCGGGGTGGCGTAGACGTCCACGCCGGCCTCGGCCACGAGCGCCGGGGCGCTGCCCGCGTCGGACTTGCGCACTGTCGGCTCACCGAGGAACGGCGCGTCGGAGACCGACTTGGCGAACTTGGCGCCGAACTCGCCGAAGCTGGCGAACTGGGCCCGGTCGCGGATCAGGCCGAATGTGGCGACCTCCCAGAACGCGGTGGTGCCGCCGTTGCCGAGCACCACCTCGTACCCCTCGGGCAGGGAGAAGAACTCGGCCAGGCCGCGGCGCAGCCGGGCCACCTGGTCGCGGACCGTCTTCTGCCGGTGCGACGTGCCCAGGTAACTGGTGGCGACGTCGGAGAGGGCGGAGACCGCGGCCGGACGGACCTTGGACGGGCCGCAGCCGAAACGTCCGTCGGCGGGCTTGAGGTCGTCGGGAATCCGGATGGTCGGTGCGTCAGCCACGGTTCTCAAGATCCTTCCGCATGGGCGAGGGCGGGCCCTTCGTGCGGGTTCGGACCGGTGGCCGGGCGTGCGCCGGGCGCACGAGGCGGCCGGGGTCCGAGCCCGGCCGGCAGCGCTGCCGGCCTTCATCCTCGCACCCGGGCGGGCCGGACCGGCGGCTGGTCCCACGGTCGGCGCTGAGTCGTGCGCCACAGCGGCGCGGCACCTCGTGGGCACGGAGGCGGGCGTTAAGAAGGGGCCCCGCCTCTACCGGAGGCGTTAAGCGGGGCCCCTTCCTTACACCTCAGACGCCGTGCGGGATGGCGTCCCAGCCCTCGACCTGCTGCGGCTTGCGCGGGCCGTGGCCGACGTACGTGGCCGACGGCCGGACCAGCCGCTGGAGCTTCTTCTGCTCCAGGATGTGCGCCGACCAGCCGCCCATCCGGGCGCAGGTGAACATCGAGGTGAACATGTGCGCCGGCACCTCGGCGAAGTCCAGCACCACGGCCGACCAGAACTCGACGTTCGTGGCGAGGACGCGGTCCGGGCGGCGGGCCTGCAGCTCGGCCAGCGCGGCCTTCTCCAGCGCCTCGGCGACCTCGAAACGGGGCGCGCCCAGCTCCTTGGCGGTACGCCGCAGCACGCGGGCGCGCGGGTCCTCGGCCCGGTAGACCCGGTGGCCGAAGCCCATCAGGCGCTCGCCCCGGTCGAGGACGCCCTTGACGTACCCGTCGGCGTCGCCGCTGCGCTCGACCGCCTCCAGCATGCTGAGCACCCGGGACGGGGCGCCGCCGTGCAGCGGGCCGGAGAGCGCGCCGATGCCGGAGGAGATGCAGGCCGCGGCGTCCGCGCCGGTGGAGGCGACGATCCGGGCGGTGAAGGTGGAGGCGTTCAGGCCGTGCTCGGCGGCCGAGATGAAGTACGCGTCGACGGCCTTGACGTGGCGCGGGTCGGGCTCACCGCGCCAGCGCTTCATGAACCGCTCGACGATGGTCTCCGCCTTGTCGATCTCCTTCTGCGGCACGGCCGGCAGGCCGAGGCCGCGCGCCGACTGGGCGACGAAGGACAGCGCGGTGACCGACACCCGGGCCAGGTCCTCGCGGGCCTGCTCGTCGGAGATGTCGAGGAGCTGGTTGAGCCCCCAGTACGGGGCGAGCATGGCGACCGCGGACTGCACGTCGACGCGGATGTCACCGGAGTGCACCGGCACCGGGAACGGCTCGGCCGGCGGCAGGCCCGGGCCGAATCGGCCGTCCACCAGCAGCGCCCAGACGTTGCCGAACGAGACCTGGCCGATCAGGTCCTCGATGTCCACGCCCCGGTAGCGCAGTGATCCCCCCGCGCGGTCGGGTTCGGCGATCTCGGTCTCGAAGGCTACGACGCCCTCCAGCCCCGGTTTGAAATCGGACATGTCGTCTCCTGGCTTCGGCTCGGCGCGCCCGGGCGGGCTGATCGAGCCCCGCAGCTCAGGCGACCCTTCAGGGATGTGGTTCGGAACATCTTGCCCGGTGGATAACGCGCTGCGCGACCCACAGCCACTGTGCGCCACGCGACATCCCCGCCGGTGGACGCCCGTTCGGGGAGGAGAAGACTGGGTACCGGGGCCTGGCCAGCGTCGGGGGACGCCGGCACGCCCGGGAGAGGGACTAGCACAGTGACAGGCGACACACCCGGCCCGGCCGGCATGCGTAACGAGTACGCGGCCGACCTGGGCCTGACCGAGACGGACCTGGCGCCGGACTGGCACACCCAGTTCGCCCGCTGGTTCGCCGACGCGGTGGCCCATCCGCTGCCGGAGCCGAACGCGATGGTGCTCGGCACGGCCGACGCCCGGGGCCGGCCCAGCGGGCGCACGGTGCTGCTCAAGGGGTACGACCCGGAGGGCTTCGTCTTCTTCACCAACCACGGCTCGCGCAAGGGTGCCGAGGTGACCGGGAACCCGTGGGCCAGCCTGGTGTTCCCCTGGTTCCCGATGCAGCGGCAGGTGATCGTGACCGGCCGGGTCGAGCAGGTGGACCGGGCCGAGACCGAGACGTACTTCGCGAGCCGGCCGCGCGGCTCGCAGCTCGGGGCGTGGGCCAGCGCCCAGTCGACGGTGGTGCCGGACCGGACCGTGCTCGACGCGGCGTACCGGGCGGCGGCCGAGCGGTTCGCCGACGTGGACCCGATCCCCGCGCCGCCGTACTGGGGCGGGTTCCGGGTCCGTCCGGAGACTGTCGAGTTCTGGCAGGGCCGGGCCAGCCGGCTGCACGACCGGCTGCGTTTCCGGCGTACCGGGGACGGGGTCTTCGTCGTCGAGCGGCTCGCACCGTGACCGACGTCACTTCGGCCCGGCGGCGGGGCGCACGCCGCTGGGCGATCGACCTGCGTCCGCTGCGCGTGCCCGCGTACCGGCGGGTCTGGACCGGCAACGCGATCGCCATGTTCGGGTTCCAGTTCACCGCCGTGGCGGTGCCGGTGGAGATGTTCGACCTGACCGGCGGCTCGCTCTGGGTCGGTCTGCTCGGCATCGCCGGGTTCGTACCGCTGCTGATCTTCGGGTTGTGGGGCGGCGCGGTGGCCGACGCACGGGACCGCCGCCGGGTGCTGCTGGTCGGCGGCGCCGTGCTCTGGGCCGCCACGCTCGGGCTGCTGGTGCAGTCGCTGGCCGGGGCGCGCAGCCCGCTGCTGCTCCTGCTGCTCGTCGGCCTCCAGGCGACCGCCTTCGCGATCACCTCGCCGGCCCGCAGCGCGATCCTGCCCCGGCTGGTGCCCGCCGAGCTGGTCCCGGCGGCCACCACGCTGAACTTCACCACGTTCACCGCCGCCGCCGTCTTCGGCCCGCTCGCCGCCGGGCTGATCTTCGCCGCCTGGCCGGTCGGGGTGGCGCTGCCCATCGCGTACGCGGCGGACGCGCTGCTGTTCACCGCGTCGCTCTGGGCCACGCTGCGCCTACCGGCGATGCCGCCCGCGCCGGACCCGGACGGCGGTGTCCGCAAGGCCGGGCTGGCCAGCATCGTCGACGGCTTCCGCTACCTGGCCACCACCCGGGTGCTGCTGCTCTCGTTCGCCATCGACCTGATCGCGATGATCCTGGCCATGCCGCGGGCGCTGTTCCCCGAGCTGGCGCAGGAACGCTTCGGCGGCGCCTCGGCGGTGGGCTGGCTCTACAGCTCCATCGCCATCGGCGCGATGCTCGGCGGCCTGACCTCCGGGTGGATCGGCCGGGTCCGCCGGCAGGGCCTCGCGCTCACCGTGGCGGTGGTCGGCTGGGGTGTGGCGATCGCGCTCGCCGGGCTGGCCGGGCAGCTGTGGGTGGCGGTGGTGCTGCTGGGTGTCGCCGGTGCGGCGGACCTGGTCAGCGCCACGCTGCGCCAGTCGATGCTGCTGGTCTACGCGCCGGACCGGATGCGTGGCCGCCTCCAGGGTGTGAACACGGTAGTGGTCGCCGGTGGCCCGCGTCTGGGCGATCTGCGCGCCGGTGCGACGGCCGCCGGTTTCGGCACCGGCTTCGCCATGGTCGGTGGGGGTCTGGCCGCCGCCGTACTCGCGGTGCTGCTGGTGGTGGCGTTCCCGGCACTGTTGCGCTATCGCTCGACCACCCCCGCCGAGGAGCGCCGCTGACGGTAGGGTCGCCGAATGGGGATCGACGCGCAGCCACCGTCCGGTACACAGTGGACCATCGCGGCCGACGGCCACGAGGCCGTCGTGGTCGAGGTGGGCGGTGGGCTGCGGGCCTACCGCCACGACGGCGTGGACCACCTCGACGGGTACGCCGAGGACGAGGTCTGCCCCGGTTCGGCCGGGCAGGTGCTGGCGCCCTGGCCGAACCGCATCCGGGACGGGGTCTACACGGTCGGGGAGCGGTCGTTGCAGCTCGACCTCACCGAGCCGGAGCGGCACAACGCCCTGCACGGCCTGGTGAACTGGGTGCGGTGGCAGCCGGTCGAGCAGTCGGCGGACAGCGTGACCATCGGCTACGACCTGCCGCCGAGCCCCGGCTACCCGTGGGCGTTGCGGCTGCGGGCCCGGTGGAGCGTCGGCCCGGACGGCCTGCGGGCCGAGCACGAGGCGACGAACCTGTCCGACGAGCCGGCGCCGTTCGGCTTCTCCGTGCACCCCTACCTGCAACTGCCGAAGGTCGGCGTGGACGAGCTGCGGTTGCACGTACCGGCCCGGCGGCGGGTGCTGGTGGACAGCCGCATGCTGCCGGTCGCCGCCGCCGAGGTGAGCGGCTCCGAGTTCGACTTCACCAGCCCGCGACCGATCGGCGACCTGGTGCTCGACACCGCGTTCGGTGACGTCGAGCGGGACGCCGACGGCGGCTCGGCGGTGGTGCTCAGCGCGCCGGACGGCTCGTCCGGGCTGCGGATCTGGGCGGACCGCGAGTTCGGCTGGTGGCAGGTGTTCACCGGCGACACCCTCGGCGGGGAACGGCACCGCCGGTCCGTGGCGGTGGAGCCGATGACCTGCCCGCCCGACGCGTTCCGCTCCGGCAAGGACCTGATCGTGCTGGAGCCGGGGCAGACGTGGCGGGGCGCCTGGGGCGTCCGCCCGGAGGTCTGAGCGTGGAGTTCGCCGAGGTCGTCCGGCGTCGCCGGATGGTGCGCAACTACGACCCCGGCCGGCCGGTGCCGCCGGAGGTGGTGGATCGGCTGCTGGACCACGCCGTCCGGGCCCCGTCGGCGGGGTTCTCGCAGGGCTGGGGCTTCCTGGTGCTGGAGGAGCCCGAGGACCGGGAACGGTTCTGGGCCGCGACCACGCCAGCCGGCGGTGGCCGGGAGCGCTGGCTGGCCGGGATGCGCCGGGCGCCGCTGATCGTGGTGCCGCACGCCAACCGGGACGCCTACCTCGACCGCTACGCCGAGGCGGACAAGGGCTGGTCGGACCGCGCCGAGGGCCGCTGGCCGGTGCCCTACTGGTACGTGGACACCGGTTTCGCGGCGCTGCTGATGCTGCTCACCGCCGTCGACGAAGGGCTTGGCGCCTGCTTCTTCGGCATCCCGCCGCAGCGCATCGGGGCGTACCGGGAGGCGTTCGGGGTACCGCCGGAACTGCACCCGATCGGTGCGATCACAGTAGGTTACCGAGCCGTCGACCATCGGTCACCGTCGCTGCGTCGAGGGCGGCGACCGGTGCAGGATGTGGTGCGGCGGGGACGGTGGACCTGAGCGGTTAGGCTGACATCCACATTGTCAGCCTGGCCTGGGGAGGAGAGCACGCCGTGATCTTCAGGGCGGTCCGGGACGGGCGTCCCTACCCGGAGCACAACCTCACGCTGAAGCAGTGGGCCGAGATCCCGCCGCGCCCGCTGCGGCTCGACCAGCTCATCACCACCAAGCGTGAACTGGCGCTGGACAAGCTGCTCGCGGAGGACTCCACCTTCTACGGCGACCTCTTCCCGCACGTGGTCCAGTGGAACGGCGGCCTCTACCTGGAGGACGGCCTGCACCGGGCACTGCGTGCGGCCCTCCAGCAGCGCAACCAGATCCACGCGCGGGTGCTCGTGCTCGGTGACCAGGGCGAGTGACGCCTCCCTGAGTCTTGGTTAAGGTGACGCCATGACTCCTCTCGACCTGCTCGACATCGATGCGTCGCTCAGCGACGAGGAGCGGCAGATCCGCACCGTCGTGCGCCGGCTGGTGACCGACCGGGTACGCCCGCACGTCGCCGGCTGGTACGAGGACGGCCAGGTTCCGGCTCGCGAACTCGCAGCTGAGTTCGGCAAGCTCGGCCTGCTCGGCATGCACCTGACCGGGTACGGCTGCGCCGGCGCGTCAGCGGTCGCGTACGGGCTGGCCTGCCTGGAACTGGAGGCCGGCGACTCCGGCGTCCGCTCGCTGGTGTCGGTGCAGGGATCGCTCGCCATGTACGCCATCTGGCGCTACGGCAGCGAGGAGCAGAAGCAGCGCTGGCTGCCCGCGATGGCGGCCGGCGAGGCGATCGGCTGCTTCGGGCTCACCGAACCCGACCACGGCTCCGACCCCGCCTCGATGACCACCCGCGCCCGCCGCGACGGCGACGACTGGATCCTTAACGGCAGCAAACTGTGGATCACCAACGCGCCGATCGCGGACGTGGGCGTGATCTGGGCGCGTACCGACGACGGGGTGCGCGGCTTCGCCGTACCCATGGACACGCCGGGGGTGACGGCGCGCGAGATCCGGCACAAGATGTCGCTGCGCGCGTCGGTGACCGGTGAGGTCGCGCTCGACGACGTCCGGCTGCCGGCTGACGCGCGACTGCCCGAGGCGATCGGGCTCAAGGCGCCGCTGGGGTGCCTGACCGAGGCCCGGCACGGCATCGTCTGGGGCGCCCTCGGCGCGGCCCGCGACTGCCTGGAGACGGCCCTGGAGTACGCGACCACGCGCACCCAGTTCGGCCGCCCGCTCGCCGGTTTCCAGCTTACCCAGGCCAAACTCGCCGACATGGCGGTGGAGTGGAACAAGGGCATGCTGCTCGCGCTGCACCTGGGCCGCCTCGCCGACGCGGGCACGCTGCGGCCCGACCAGGTGAGCGTGGGCAAGCTGAACAACGTCCGGGAAGCGCTCGCCATCGCCCGGCAGTGCCGCACGATCCTCGGCGCCAACGGCGTCTCGGGCGAGTACCCGGTGATGCGGCACGCCAACAACCTGGAGAGCGTACTCACCTACGAGGGCACCTCCGAGATCCACCAGCTCGTCATCGGCCAGCGGCTGACCGGCGTCTCCGCGTTCGCCTGAACCCGCGGTTTCACCCGATGCGGTCGCTCGGCGGGCGACTGTCGCACACTGGCCGTACCGTCATTGTCAGTCGATGTGTCGGCTGAGGATCGATGTGTCGGACGAGGACCTGTCGGACGAGGACGGTGAGGGCGATGGCCCGCGACGGTGACATCAACGAGCCCACCCGGGAGTTTCCGGACTACCCCACCAGCGAGTCCCTTCGTGACCGGGCGGAGGGCTCCCCCGGCCACGACCGCGAGTACGCCCCCGGTGCTCCAGGCACGGGCGGCGGCCCGGCCCGCGGCCTGCTCTGGGTGCTCGGCGCGGCGGCGCTGGCCGTGGTGGTGCTGCTCGGCGTGCAGGCCACCGGCCTGCTGCCCGACTTCCGTAACCCGTTCGCCAAGGAGCAGACCGACCGTAGCCAGCCGCCGCTGCTCAAGTCGATCCGGGACCTGAGCCGTTACGTCGCCGCCGAGGGCAACTTCCAGGTGGTGGTCGACGTGCAGAACGACAGGCGCAACGTGCCCGACTTCCTGCTCAACGAGCGCACGCTGTTCGTCGGGGCGGGCCGGGTCGAGGCGTACGTGGACTTCACGAAGATCGCCGACGGTGCCGTCGTGGTCTCCGAGGACGGCAAGTCCGCCGAGATCAAGCTGCCCGCGCCGCAGCTCGGCGAGACCGACCTGGACATGGACAAGAGCTACGTGTTCGCCGAGCAGCGCGGCCTGATCAACCGGCTCAACGACCTGATCGCGAGCGATCCCAACCGGCAGCAGCAGATCTACAAGCTCGCCGAGGACCGGATCACCACCGCCGCCCGGGACAGCGGCCTCACCACCCGCGCGGAGGAGAACACCCGCAAGATGCTCGAAGGGCTGCTGCGTTCCCTCGGGTACGAGAAGGTGACAGTGACCTACACCGCACCCTGACCCTCATGCGTCGCGCGCCCGCCCCGGCGGTCCGGGGCGGGCGCGTTCGCGTGTGTGCCGGCGTCCCGGCTCGTGTCGCGTCAGCGGGTGGCGAGGTAACGGTCCTCGTTCGGCATCAGGATCCACAGGACCAGGTAGACGATCACCTGCGTGCCGGGCAGCAGCAGCGACAGCAGGAACAGCAGCCGGACCATCCCGGCCGACATGCCGAACCGCTGCCCCAGGCCGGCGCAGACACCGGCGATCATGCGCCCCTGACGGGGCCGGACCAGTTTGCGACTCATCGTCGTCTCCCACTTCTGCGGCGATCCGCCGCGCTGATTCCACGGTAGAGAGGGGTACGCACCGTGCCCTCAGCCCCGAGGAGGATCGGCGACCCGGGCACCCGTAGGTGCTTACCCCGGACCGCCCCCACCGACGCGTTCTCACGTATGGCCGCAGAAGCCCCGCCCGGCCGTCGCCTGATCGCCCCCACGATCCCCCGGCTCCGGCTTCCCCGCCCGGCCACCTTCGCCCCGCGCTCCGAGGCCCCGCCCGTGCTTCGAGCCCTCTCGCCCTCGCCCGTGTTCCCGCCCTCGCCCGTGTTCCCGCTCCCGCCCGTGCCCCCGGGGCCTCGCCCGCGCGATCTTGCAGTTGCGGCCCCTGCTGTGCCCGATTCGCACTCTTTGGAGGGGCCGCAACTGCAAGATCGCTGCGGCTGTGGGGCGCGTGTGTCCGTGTGGGCACTCGCTCGACGGGCTGGTGCATCGGGCGGCTCACCATTCGGGACTGGCGTTCTGGGGGGTGGGATCAGCGAAGATCTTGGTAGGAAAGGGCCCCTATAGGGGCCGTTTGGTACCAAGATCTCGCCGGGAGCCGGGAGCCGGGAGCCGGGAGCCGGGAGCCGGGAGCCGGGAGCCGGGAGCCGGGAGCCGGGAGCGGCAGGGCTGGAAAAGCGCCGATCTTGGAGTTGTGGCGGTTCATCTATGCCGCGAAAAAACAGGGTATTCCGGGGGCGGGGGTGGGGCGGGCCGGGGCGGGCATGTGGCGGAGCGGGGGCGGGGATTCACGGGGCGAGGTAGGCTCGCCGGTCGGGCGCCCCCACCCCGGGCGCCGGCCGTCTACCCGCCCGGCGGGCGCGGCACCCACGCACCGGCTCGGATCCGCACAACGGGGACGACGGCGAGGAAAGCAGCCAATGATCAGTGTTTTCGATCTTTTCAGTGTCGGTATCGGGCCGTCCAGCTCGCACACCGTCGGGCCGATGCGGGCCGCCCGTACGTTCGTGGCGGGCCTGAAGGCCGACGGGCAGCTCGCCGACGTGGCGCGGGTACGGGTGGAGCTGTTCGGTTCGCTCGGCGCGACCGGGCACGGGCACGGCAGTGACCGGGCGGTGCTGCTGGGGCTGGAGGGTGAGGTTCCGGAGAGGGTCGACACCGACTCGGTCGGGCCGCGTGTGGAGCGCATCCGCACCCGGCGGCGGCTCGACCTGTTCGGCAGCCAGGGGATCGACTTCGACCCGGACGCCGATCTGGTGCTGCACCGCCGGCGCTCGTTGCCGTACCACCCGAACGGGATGACGTTCTCGGCGTACGACGCGGCCGGGAACGAGGTGCGGGCGCGCACGTACTACTCGGTCGGCGGTGGGTTCGTGGTGGACGAGGCGGCCGCCGGGGCGGACCGGATCAAGGCGGACACCACCCGGGTGCGGCACCCGTTCCTGACCGGCGCGGAACTGCTCAAGGTCACCTCCGGGACCGGCCTGTCGATCAGCGAGGTGATGCTCGCCAACGAGCTGTCGTGGCGCAGCGAGGCGGATGTCCGGGCGGGTTTGCTGGAGATCTGGCGGGTGATGCGCGAGTGCGTGGAGAACGGCTGCACCCGTGACGGCGTACTCCCGGGCGGGTTGAAGGTCCGGCGGCGCGCGGCGGAGTTGCGGCGCAGTCTGGAGGCGGAGACCGGCAGTCAGGATCCGCTGCGCGCGATGGACTGGGTGACGCTGTTCGCGCTGGCGGTCAACGAGGAGAACGCGGCCGGCGGGCGGGTGGTGACCGCGCCGACGAACGGCGCGGCCGGGATCATCCCGGCCGTCCTGCACTACTACACCCGGTTCGTGCCGGGCGCGTCCGAGGAGGGCGTGGTCCGGTTCCTGCTGGCGGCGGGCGCGATCGGCGTGTTGTTCAAGGAGAACGCGTCGATCTCCGGTGCCGAGGTGGGCTGCCAGGGCGAGGTGGGTTCGGCGTGCTCGATGGCGGCGGCCGGGCTGGCCGAGGCGCTCGGCGGCACGCCGGAGCAGGTGGAGAACGCGGCCGAGATCGGCATGGAGCACAACCTGGGGCTGACCTGCGACCCGGTGGGTGGCCTGGTGCAGATCCCGTGCATCGAGCGTAACGCGGTGGCGAGCATCAAGGCGATCACCGCGGCTCGGCTGGCGTTGCGGGGCGACGGGGTGCACGCCGTGTCGCTGGACAAGGTCATCAAGACCATGCGGGAGACCGGCGCGGACATGAAGGTCAAGTACAAGGAGACCGCGCGCGGCGGGCTCGCCGTCAACGTCATCGAGTGCTGACTCCGTTGGGGTGACCCGGGGCGGAGGGCCGTCGCGCCGGCACGAGCAGGCGCGACGATGGTGCGGTGACGTCAGGCGTCGCGGCGCTCTGGTCCGCCCGCACCTCGCTGCGCATCCTGGTCCGCCGGGATCTCGCGGTGAAGTACCAGCAGTCGGTGCTGGGCTACTTCTGGTCGCTGATCGAGCCGCTCGGCATGGGCCTGATTTACTGGTTCGTCTTCGGCGTGCTCTACTCCGGCGCGACCCGCCGGCACCTGGGTGAGGCGGCCGGGTCGTACCCGCTGTTCCTGATCACCGGGATCTTCGCCTGGATGTGGGCGAGTTCGGCGCTGACCGAGGCGGCGAACGCGCTCACCGGGCAGTCGCGGCTGATCACCACGATGAACCTGCCCCGGCCGATCTTCCCGATCGGGCGGGTCACCGGCCGGTTCGCCGAGTACCTGGCCGGGCTGCCGATCCTGGCCGCCGTCGCGGCGCTCTACGCGAGCCAGGGGAAGATCCGCCCCGGCTGGAGCCTGCTCGCGCTGCCGCTCGCGGTGGCGGTGCAGTTCGTGCTGCTGGTGGGCCTGGCGCTGCTGCTGTCGGCGGGCAACGTGCTGATGCGCGACATCGAGCGCACGATGCGGCTGATCATCCGGCTGCTGTTCTACGCGACCCCGATCATCTATCCGCTCGACCTGGTGCGGGAGTCGGGCATGCCGGGCTGGCTCAAGCTCGGGTACGAGCTGAATCCGCTGGTCGGGATCTTCCAGCTGCACCACGCGGTCTGGTACCCGGACGAGTTCCCCGATGCCCGGCTGCTCACCGTCACGGTGTCCGGCAGCGTGCTGGTGCTGGCGTTCGGCTGGTGGGCGTTCCACCGCCTCGAACCGGCAGTGCTGAAGGAACTCTGAATGGCGCCGATCATCGAGGCGGACGGGCTCGGCATCCGGTTCGTCCGCAACCGGCGACGTCAGCTGCGGCTGCGGGAGCTGATCGTGCATCGGGGCGCCCGCGACCCGGACGCGGGCCGGTTCTGGCCGTTGCGCGACCTGTCGTTCCGGATCGAGCCGGGCGAGACGGTGGGCGTGGTGGGGCGCAACGGCACCGGCAAGAGCACGCTGCTGCGGCTGATCGCCGGTGTGCTCATCCCGGACGAGGGCTCGATCCGGGTGCGCGGCCGGGTGGCGCCGCTGCTCGAACTGTCCGCCGGGTTCTCCGGTGACCTGACCGGCCGGGAGAACCTGTACCTGGTGGGCGGGCTGCACGGGCTCTCGTCGGCGTACCTGCGGGAGCACTTCGACGAAATCGTCTCGTTCGCCGGTGAGCAGGTGGAACGCGCGATCGACACGTCGGTGCGGCACTACTCGTCGGGGATGAAGGTGCGGCTCGGCTTCGCGGTGATCGCGCACCTGCCGCATCCGGTACTGCTTGTGGACGAGGTGACAGCGGTCGGGGACGCGGAGTTCCGGGCGAAGTGCTATGCGACCATCGAGCGACTTCTCGCGGAAGGGCGCACGCTGGTGCTGGTGTCACACAACGACAAGGACCTCACCCGGTTCTGCCGTCGGGGGCTCTACCTCGACGCCGGACGGCTGATCGTCGACGGGACGATCGACGAGGCGCTGGCCGCCTACGCCGACGCGGCGAAGCGGTGACGCTCGCGATCGTGCTCGCCGCCGATCCGGCGGCGAGCCGGCTCACCGGGCCGCCGGGCCGCCCGTCCGAGCCGATGACGGGCCGTCCCGACGGGGAATCGCTCACCGAACGCCTGGCCGGGCAGTGGCGCCGGGCCGGGGCGGACGACGTGCGTATCGCCGCCGACCTGACCGAGCTGGCCGACCTGGTGGCCGACGCTACCGGGCCGGTGCTGGTCAACGGCGCGGATCTGGTGGCGCACACGGCCGTACTCAGGCATCTCGCGACCAGCCCGGTGGGGCCGACGGTGGCGCTTGTGCTCACCGATCCGCCCGCTCCCGGGCAGGCCACCGTGCGCGAGGAACGCGGGCAGGTGGTCGAGGTCGGCGCCGCCGACGCGAGCGGCGTGTTCGGCGGCGCGCTGCGGGTGGGCGCGGCCGACCTGCCGGCACTGGCCGACGCCGCCCGCCACGCCGCAGACGGCGGGCCGCTGGGCGCGGTGGACCGGCTCGTGGCCGGCCTCGCCGCCCGGGGCGCGCTGATCTTCGCCCATCGGGTACGTCTGCTCGTGGCGCACCGGGTCGGCGACGAGGCGCAGCGGCGGGCGGCCGAGACGGCGGTGGCCGCTGTGGACGAGGACCGGGCCGAGTTGAAGCTGTCGGTGAAGGAGCGGGACGACTTCTTCACCACGTTCTTCGTCAGCACCTGGTCGCCGTACGTCACCAAGGCGGCGGCCCGGATCGGGATCGGCCCGACCGGTGTCACCATGGTCTCGGTGGCGTTCGCGGTGGCCGCGGCGGTGCTGTTCGGCACCGGTGGGCGGCCCGCGCTGGTGGCCGGCGCGGTCCTGCTCTACCTGGGGTTCGTGCTGGACTGCGTGGACGGGCAGCTCGCCCGCTACACCCGGCACTTCAGTGCCTGGGGCGGCTGGCTGGACACGATGGCCGACCGGTTCAAGGAGTACGTGGTCTACGCCGGTCTCGGCTTCGGGGCCACGCATGCCGGGTTCCGGTACGGCTGGGCGCTGGCGCTGGCCGCGATGACGTTGCAGACGGTGCGGCACATGACCGACACCTGGTACGGCGCGCTGCACGACGAGGCGGCCCGGCGGCCGAAGGTGGTGACCGCCGACGCGGGCGGGATCGGCGGGAAGCTGAACGCCGCGTCGACGCGGGTGCAGGCGGACACCGGCTCGGTGTCGTACTGGTTGAAGCGCACAGTGGTGTTCCCGATCGGTGAGCGGTGGGCGCTGATCGCGATCGCCGCCGCGCTGTTCGGGCCGCTGGTGGCGCTGTGCGCGGTGCTGGTCTGGGGGACGCTGGCGTTCGCGTACACCCTGGGGTTGCGGACCCTGCGGGCGCGGTGGATGCGGGTGCCGGTGCTGACCACTGTGGATGCTGCTCTGCACCGCGACGACGGCCTGCTGGTGCGGACGCTGCAGTCGATGCGCAGGCCGTTGCCAGTGGCGCTGGTGGCCGTGCTGGGTGCGGCGGCGCTGCTGGGCTGGGCGCTGTGGGCGGTGCACGGCGGGCGCGACGTGCCCGCTTGGGGGGTGGTTCTCGCACTGGTGCTGCTGGCGGGCGCGGGTTCGCGGGCGCCGCACGGCGGGTCGCTGGACTGGCTGGTGCCGGCTGCGTTGCGGGCGGCCGAGTACCTGTTCGCGATCGCGGTCGGGGTGGCGGGCCGGGCACCGGCCTGGCTGATCTTCGGGTACGTCCTGGTGCTGACGCTGCACCACTACGACCTGACGGCCCGGCTGGAGAAGCGGCAGTCGGCGCCGCCGCTGCACGCGGCCACGCTGGGCTGGCTGGGGCGCTCCGTGCTGCTGGCAGCCGCGGCAACTACCGGAACTGTGAGCTTCGTTCTGGCTACAATGACTGCGTACCTTTTCGTGGTTTTTGTCGCGAGCGTGGTCCTCGCCTGGGTGGTCCTGCCTGCCCGCGCCCGTGGGGGTGTGCGCTCGCCGGGCTGACGGAGGGCGGTCCGGGGTGACCTTGATCAGCTTCGTCGTGCCGGCCTTCAAGGTGCAGGGCTACCTGCGGGAATGTCTCGACTCGATCCTCGACCAGCCGTTCGGCGACATCGAGGTGATCGGCGTCGACGACGCCTCTCCCGACGACAGCGGCGAGATCCTGGCCGAGTACGCGCTCCGCGACCCCCGGGTCCGCCCGGTGCGCCTCGCCGAGAACGCCGGGCTCGGTCCGGCCCGCAACATCGGGCTGGACCGGGCCGTCGGCGAGTACGTGTGGTTCGTCGACGGGGACGACTGGCTGGTGCCCGGCTGCCTCCCGCACGTCGCCGACCGGCTCCGCGACACCGCGCCGGACGTGCTGCTCGTGGACCACGTCCGGGCGCACTGGAACAACATCGGCACCCGCAGCGCGATGCGCGACGTGTTCCCGGTCCCGCCGGGCGCGACGACGTTCGCGCTGCGGGACCGGCCGGAGACGCTGAAGCTGCTGCACACCGCGTGGAACCGGGTAGTGCGCCGGGAGTTCCTGCTCGAACACGGGCTGCGCTTCGAGCCGGGCTGGTACGAGGACGTGTCGTTCAGCTATCCGGCGCTGATGGCGGCCGGGCGGATCGGCGTACTCGACCGGATCTGCCTGAACTACCGGCAGCGCCGCACCGGCGCGATCACGAAGACCCGGGGGGACCGGCACTTCGAGGTCTTCGCGCAGTGGCACCGGGTGTTCGGGCTGATGGACCGCTGGCAGGTGACCGGGCTGCGGCCGGCGGTCTTCGAGCGGATGATCTGGCACTACCTGACCGTGCTCGGCAACGGCGCCCGGATCGCCCCCGAACTGCGGGCGCCGTTCTTCGCCCAGATGCACGCCGACTACGTGCGCTTCCTGCCGCCCGAGGGCTACCCCGTCCCGCCCGGCCCGGAGGGGCTCAAGTACCGGCTGGTGGCGGCCGGGCGCTGGCGGACGTTCAGCGCGTTGCGCGAGGCGCACCAGGCGGGGCAGACGGCCCGGCGGACCGCCCGGCGGGCCCGGCGACAGGTCACGCCGGTGGTGCGGCGTACCGCCCGGCGGGCGCGTGACCTGGCGTTCGGCGAGTACTACCGGGCCGAGTCGCACCGGCCGATCGACCCGACGCTCGCCGTGTACGCGGCCTACTGGTACCGGGGCTACTCGTGCAACCCGGCGGCGATCTACGAGGCGGCCCGCCGGCTCGCGCCGCAGGTGCGCGGCGTGTGGATCGTCCGCCGCGACCGGGTGGCCACGTTGCCGCCGGGCGTCGAGTACGTGGTGGCCGGCACCCGCGAGTACCACCGCGTCCTGGCCCGCGCCCGGTGGCTGGTAAACAACGTCAACTTCCCGGACTTCGTCCGCAAGCGTCCGGGCTCGGTGCACGTGCAGACCCACCACGGCACGCCGGTGAAGGTGATGGGGCTGGACCAGCAGCGCTACCCGGTGGGCGCGACGGGGATGGACTTCGCCGGCCTGCTGCGGCGGGTGGACCGGTGGGACTACAGCATCACCTCGAACAGCTTCTCCACGCAGATGTGGGAGCGGGCGTACCCGGCGGACTACACCACGCTGGAGGTCGGCTACCCGCGCAACGACCGGCTGGCGCTGGCCACCGCCGAGGACCGCGGCCAGGTCCGTGCCGCGCTGGGCATCGCACCCGACGAGTACGTGATGCTCTACGCGCCGACGCACCGGGAGCACCTGCCCGGGTGGCGGCCACCGTTCGACCCGGACCGGATGCTCGACGTTCTCGGGCCACGGGGCCGGCTGCTGATGCGCAGCCACTACTTCCACGACCGGGAGCGGCATCCTCGGGGGCCGGCGTCGGACGGCGTGCTGGACGTGAGCGCGTACGACCGGGTGGAGGACCTCTACCTGGCGGCGGACGTGCTGGTCACCGACTATTCCTCGGCGATGTTCGACTATGCCGTGCTGGACCGGCCGATAGTGGTCTACGCGCCGGACTGGGACGCCTACCGGGTGACCCGTGGCGTCTACTTCGACCTGCCGGCCGAGCCGCCGGGTGCGGTGGCGCGGGACTTCCCCGGGCTGCTCGACGTGTTCCGTTCCGGCGCGGTCGACGACGAGGCGGCCGGGCGGGCCCGGACGGCGTTCCGGGCGCGGTTCTGCGCCCTCGACGACGGGCACGCCGCGGAGCGCGTGGTCCGTCGCGTGTTTCTCGGCGAAACGCCATAAAAGGGGTTACCGGCAGGTCACTTGACGATAGCGGCCCGCGAAAACCGCTTAATAGGACTGTCACGAGCCGAACATGGCACGTTTACCCGATGTGCGGATCAGATGATCCTGGTCACAGTCATTCCCGGGTTTGGGGCGAAGAACTGGGGAGGTGACGGTGGCGACCGTCGCGCTCAAGGATGTCACCAAGGTGTTCCCGGACGGAACAGTCGCGGTCGACACCATCAATCTGGACGTCAACGACGGCGAGTTCATGGTGCTGCTCGGCCCGTCGGGCTGCGGGAAGTCGACGGTGCTGCGCATGGTCGCCGGGCTGGAGGACCCGTCCTCCGGCGCCATCATGCTCGGCGGTGAGCTGGCGAACGACCTGCCACCGCGCGACCGGAAGATCGCCATGGTCTTCCAGGACTTCGCGCTCTATCCGCACATGACGGTCGGCGACAACATCGGCTTCCCGCTGCGCCTGAGCGGCGTCGAGCCCGGCCCGCGCGGCGAGCGGATCCAGGACGTGGCGAGCGCGCTCGGCATCGGCGACGTGCTCGCACGCAAGCCCGGCCAGCTCTCCGGCGGCCAGCGGCAGCGGGTCGCCATGGGGCGGGCGATAGTGCGCCGGCCCGGTCTGTTCCTGATGGACGAGCCGCTGTCGAACCTGGACAGCGGGCTGCGCGCCGAACTGCGGGCGGAGATCTCCGGCCTCACCCGCGAGCTGGGCGTCACCACCATCTACGTGACCCACGACCAGGCCGAGGCGCTGACCATGGCCGACCGGGTCGCCATCATGCGCAAGGGCGTGCTCCAGGACGTGGGCACCCCCACCCAGGTGTACGGCCGGCCGGCCACGCTCTACGTCGCCGCGTTCCTGGGCAGCCCCCGGATGAACCTGCTGGAGGCGTCGGTCTACGTCCACCTCGACCGGTACGTCGCGCTGAACCTCGGCGAGCAGGCGCTCTACCTGCCCTGGGACGACATCCGCAGCCGGGCCGTGGCGCACTACCACGGCGAGCGGATCGTGGTCGGCATGCGCGCCGAAGCGCTCACCCCGGTCGCGCCGGACACCGCCGGGGACGTGCTGCACGGGCGTATCCGCTACCTGGAGCACCACGGCCACGAGTCGCTCGCGTTCCTCGACATCGGCGCCACCGCGATCGTGGTGGACGAGATGGGCACCCCGGTCGAGCGGACCGCGCCGGGCCAGCGCGGCCTGCGCCGGTTCAACCAGGTGATGCAGCGGCTCACCGGCCGCGCGACGGAGTCGTCGGGCCCGGCCCTGGAGGTCGGCGGGGGCGGCGGCAACCGTACGAGCGTGCTGCCCGACCCGGGCCGCCACCACCGTCGTCCGGCGGAACTGGCGGTACGGCTCGCGCCGTACCCGCAGGTGTCGCCCGGTCACCCGCTCGCCGTGCAGGTAAGGATGGACGCGCTGCACTTCTTCGACGAGCGCGGCGACCGCATCGACGTCGGCTGGCGGTGAAAGAAGGGGCACCCTATTAACGCCTCCGGTAGAGGAAGGGCCCCTTATTAACAATCACCGCCCGGTGGGACGGGCGGGTGACGGCGGTACGGGCCCCAGCCGACGAAGCGGGCGAACATGTCCGCGGGGGCGGGCGCGTCGTTCGGGTTGAGCCGGTAGAGGTCGCGCGTGGCCTCGTACAGCAGCCCGCACAGGTAGATGGACAACCCGATCCGGTTGTCCTCGTACTCGCTGCGGAGCAGCAGCCGGGCCGTCGGGCACGGCCACGGCTGGCCGCAGGCCCGGCAGCACCAAATCGGACGCAGCGGCGTGTGCGGGGTGGCGTGCAACGGGTACGGCCGGGGGCGGTCCGGCGTCGGCCCGTCCGGCGGCTGCCCGAGCTGGTGGCTGATCACCGGCGCTCGCCGGGCTGTTCCGGGGCGGTCCGGCCGCCGTCGCCCGCCCGCTGCTCCGGTACTGACCATCGGCCGCCGTTCGCCCGCCACTGCTGGGCCGGGGTGAGGTTGCCGACCCGGCCGGGGCCCATTGTCGGGAGTGGACGCGTGGGTTGCCGCATCCACTCCGGCAGGTTGTCGCCCCGTACCCGCTGGGGCAGTGTCGGTGCCGACGCACCCCGGCAGCGGAACCAGCGCAGTCGCACGGTGCAACTCCTTTCGGTAGCGGGAACCGGACGAATTCGGCTCCACTGCGTGACAGTTTCGTCACCGCGCCGCTAGGGTCGGAAGGCGTTCCACCCCCACCTTCCTGGCCGTCCGACCGGCCGATTTCCGTGTGCAGCCGTGTGCAGAGGTGTGCAGATGATCCGTGTGCCGTTGTGGGAACTGTTCGCTGGTGAGCTGCGCCGGTTACGTACCGATGCGGGGTTGACCCAGGAGGCGTTGGGCGAGCGGGTGAGCTATTCGGCGTCGCTGGTGGCGGCCGTCGAGCAGTGCCGCCGGGCGCCGCGCGCCGAGTTCACCGAGCGCTGCGACGAGGTGCTGAACGGCGGCGGCCTGCTGGTGCGCATCCGTGATGCGCTGATGCAGGAGGCACTGATGCCGTGGTTCCGCGAGTGGGTGAGCATCGAGCAGGAGGCTGCCTCACTGCGTAGCTTCCAACCGTTGGTGGTGCCTGGCCTGTTGCAGACCGAGGAGTACGCCCGCGCGCTGCACGAGGGCGCGAGCCCGCTTGTCGGTGATGCGATGGAGCAGCAGGTGGCCGCCCGGCTGGCCCGGCAGGTGGTGCTGGACCGCCCGGCGCCGCCGCAGTTCGTGGCGGTGCTCGACCACTCGGTCCTGAGCCGTGCGGTCGGCGGGCCGAAGGTGATGCGGGAGCAGTTGGAACACCTGGTCGAGATGGGCCGCCGACCGCGGGTGCACCTGCACCTGGTGCCGGAGACGGTCGGTGCCTATCCGGGGCTCAACGGCGCGTTCGTGCTCGCCACCCCCGCCGACGGCGACGACGTGGGCTACCTCGATAACCAGTTGCACGGCACAATCGTGGAGCGGACGGTGGACGTAAACTCGCTGCGGCAGACCTGGGAGTCCGTCCGCGCGGAGGCGATGCCGCACGGGGCGACCCTGGCGGCGATTTCGGAGGCGGCGAAGCGATGGAGTTGACCGGCGCGATCTGGCGCAAGAGCACCCGCAGCAGCGGCAACTCCGGCGACTGTGTCGAGGTGGCGGACAACGTGCCCGGTGTGGTGGGGGTGCGGGACAGCAAGGACCGGCAGGGGCCGGTGTTGGCGTTCACGCCGTCGAGCTGGGCGGCGTTCGTCGCGCACACCAAACGGGCGTGAGCGACGTACCGGATCTCGGTCCTCCGCCACGGCGCATCCCGGTCGACGCGGCGCAGGTGCGTCGTCTGGTCGCCGACCAGTTCCCGCACCTGGCCCGCCTCGGGATCGAACCGGTCGCCAACGGCGGCTGGGACAACTGGACCTTCCACCTCGGCCCCGAGCTGCTGGTGCGCCTGCCCAGCGCGGCCGAGTACGCCCTAGCCGTCGAGAAGGAACATCGCTGGCTCCCGGTCCTCGCCGCCCGGCTGCCGCTACCCGTTCCCGGCCCGGTGGCGAGGGGCGAGCCGGGTGCCGGCTACCCCTATCCGTGGTCGATCTACCGATGGCTCGACGGCGAGACCGCGCGGCCGGACCGCATCGCCGAACCGGTGCGATTCGCGCTCGACCTGGCCGGATTCCTCGCGGCCCTGCGGGACGTGGACGCCGCCGGCGGTCCGCAGCCGGGTGTCCACAACTGGTTCCGGGGCGGCACGCTGCGCACGTACGACGGGAAGGTCGAGCAGGCGCTCGTGGCACTGGACGGCCACGTCGATGCCGGGCTGGTACGCGAGATCTGGGCGCGGGCGGTGGCGGCCCGATGGGACGGGGTGGACCGCTGGTTCCACGGCGACATCGCCCCGGGGAACCTGCTGCTCGCGGACGGCCGGCTGGCGGCCGTCATCGACTTCGGGACGTGCGGCGTCGGTGACCCGGCCTGCGACCTGGCGATCGCCTGGACGTTGCTGACGGCTGAGGGGCGGGAGGCGTTCCGCGAGCGGCTGGCGGTGGACGACGCGACGTGGGCACGCGGACGTGGCTGGGCGCTCTGGAAGACGCTGTCCACCTACTCCCGCACCGTCGACGACCCCGAGGACGCGGAGGAATCGGCCGAGGCGCAACGCATTCTCGGGGAGATACTCGCCGGATAGGCGGCCGGTGTCTCACCCGGCGGCGGCCTGCTCTCCCGGCGCGAACGGCCACTCCTCGAACGACAGGCACCGGCCGTCCTCGGCGAACCGCATGATCCACAGGTCGCTCCACTCCTGGTGGACGGGGTCGCCGTACCGGACCCGCACCCGGGCCACCGCGGTGTCGCCGTCGACCGCGACGATCTCCGAGGTCATCTCGAAGACCTCGTCGGGTCCGTCGCGCTCGCTGTCCCACATGCGGGTGATGGCGGGCAGGCCGACGACCGGTTCCCGGTACGGCCCCTGGCGGTAGCTCGCGTCCGAGGTGAACATCGTGCCGAGCGCCGCCGTTCCCGGTGTGCGCCACGCCTGCTCGTACGCCGCGATCCAGGCGGCCACCCGATTCCTGTCCATGGTCGCCAGCCTGCCATCCGTGTGCGTGCGGGTCGCCCAGATCGGCCGCCGGGGATCGTCGTTGTGCACGACGATGTCGGCGTGCTCGGCCGGGCGGGCCGTGGCGACGTAAAGACGCTGGGCGGGGAGGTAACGCTCCCGCCAGCGCCGTTCGACGTCGGCCCGGGACGACACCGGGCTCTCCCGGACCACCGCACGATCCACGGTACGGTCCGGCGCGGTCGACACGAGCACGCGCAGCTCCCACCGATCGACCAGTTCCGGGCGCAGGAGGAACACACCGTCGACCACCAGCACGGCGTCGGCGGGGGCGGTGGCGAGCGGCGGGGACAGCACCGTATCCGTCGCGTGGTCGTAGACGGTGCAGCGGAAGCGTCGATCGCCGCCCGGCCCGAGCGGATCGAGCAGCACCCGGTTCAGCGTCCCGTGGTCGTGGGTGTCGACGTAGCAGCCCTCGGCCGAGTACTCGCCGCGCCGGTAGCGCCGCGCCCGGGGGAAGAGGAAGTCGTCGACAGTCGCGCGGATGACGTACCGGCCACGGGCGCGCAGGACGGCGGCCAGCTCGTCGGCGAGCGTGGTCTTGCCGGCGGCGGGCGGCCCGTCGACGGCGACCCGGGTCGGGTGCGGCACGGCGACGGACCCGACCGCGTCGGCCAGGTGGGCGATCAGCCGATCTCGGCGGGGGTAATTGGATTGCCCCGGTGCCGGGGCGGGAGTTTGACTGCCGTCCATGCCGTCTCCCTCACCGGTCTTCGTCGCGGGTACCGGCCGCTCGGGCACGTCGCGGATCGCCGACATCATCGGCCAGCATCCGCTGATCCACCGGATCCCGATGGAGACCAAGTTCCTCGTCGAACCCGGTGGCCTGCGGGACCTGGCCGACGCGCTCACCCACCGGTACGACCCCGTCGTCGGTGAGGACGCCCTGCACCGGCTGAGCGACTTCCTCACCGTACGCGTGCCCGGCCGCCGTGACGACCGCGGCAAGACCGTGCCCGAGTTGGTCGGCGAGCGGCGCTACCGGGACGCCGTACACCAGCTCTGGCCGCAGGTGATCGCGCACGCCTTCGAGGAGCCCGTGCCCGCGGAGGGGTTCGGCGACGGCGACCGCCCGGCCGGGCCGTTCGGGCCGGCCAGCCGACGGCGGGTCGTGCCGAGGTATTTCCGCGACCGGGGGGAACTTGTCGGCATCCTGCGGGGCCTGGTCGACACCCTGTTCGGCGGAGCGGCGGCCGACGCGGGCAAGCCGACCTGGTGCGAGAAGACGCCGTTCAACCTGTTCGCCATGGACTTCCTCTGGGAGTTGTCTCCCGAGGCGACGATCGTGCACATCAAGCGTCACCCGGTGGCGGTGCTCGCCTCACACCTGGCCCAATCGTGGGCGCCGTCCACCGTCGACGGGACGCTCGCCTACCTGGTGCCGGTCTACCAGCGATGGCTGGCCTGGAAGGACGCGGGCGGCCTGGCGGGTCGACGATACGTCGAGGTGAGGGCGGAAGACCTCGCGGCCGACTGGCCCGGGCAGCGGCGGGCCCTTTTCGAGCGGCTCGGCGTCGAGGACGCCGTCACCGCGTCGACGTTCCGGGCGGACAAGCTGGCGCACCGCGACGACCAGTTCGACGCCGACGCCCGCGCGTACGTCGAGCGGGAACTGGGCGAGATCATCCCCGCGATGGGATACGAGTGACGGCCGCGATGTCGGGGGCCGGCCAGGCGCAGGTCCGCGACGACGGCGAGGTGACCGGCGCGCCACGCTGGTCGATGCGGAGCTGGATCGACGCGATCGACCGGCCGGAGATCGTCGACAACGCCCTGCGCCGGGACGATCCGTACGCCGGGGTGGCGCTTCTGACCCTCGTGCTCAACCATCCCGAACCCGACGTCGTGCTGCCCCGGATCAAGCGGGCGCTCACGTCGGTGAGCGCGCAGACCCGCGCCAACGCACTACAGTCCCTCGGCCACGACGCCCGTCTGCACGGCCGGATCGATGCGGACTCGATCGCTCACCTGCGCCGGGCCCTGGAGGACCGTACGGTCCTGCACGGGTACGAGATACGCGGATACGCGGGGGACGCCGCCAGTGACGTGGCGATCTTCGCCCCGCGGCGTTGCCTGCCCCGGTGGCTGCGCCGGCGCTTCGCGGGCCCCGCTCCCCGGAGCTGACCGGCTCGACGGGTCGACGGGAACCGGCCGCTCAGGCGGCCCCGGACCACGTCTTGTGGCGCAGCTCGCGGAGCACGCCGTGCCGGCGGAGCGCCCACCCAAGGCGCCGCGCACTGGGGTGCCTGACGAACAGCACCGCCGCCCGGCGGATCAGCCCGAACCGGTTGTCGCTCACCTGGTCGTCGACCGCCCGCCAGATCAGCTCGCGTACGCCGGCGCTGTCCAGCATCGCCCGTACCTCGTGGCGTACCCGGGGATCCTCGGCCGCGGACGTGACGGCGGTGACCAGGCCGGGCCGGTCGGCGAGCGGCTCCACCGCCGCGGCGACGAGCGGCCGGCGTACGGTGTCCCGCTCCAGCAACAGCAACACCGCCTCCCGGACCTGGGTGCTGTCGAGTCCGGACCGCAGCAGGCCCAGCGCGCTCCGCTCGACCTCGCGGTCGCGGTCCGGAAGGGACAGCGCGGCCAGCAGCACCGTCACCTCGTCGAGGTCGACGAGGTGACGCAGCCCGTCGCGGAACTCCGGCAGCGCCCACGCCACCGTCAGCCCGCGTGCGAGATCGCGGTTCATGGGCCACTCGCTACCCGGAGTCGGCAGCCGCCGAAACGCGTTCGACTAATCCACCGGGCCGGACAGCGCCGTGAAATGGACCGTGGTTACAACCGCCCACCTGAGCCGGTCTTATTGGCAGCCTCGGTCGCGAGAACGACCGGCATGGCCGGATAGGGGTCGCTGATCGGCTTGCGCTGAGCATGGACCCGTTCCCGTACCGCCACCAGCGTGGGGCCGGCGACGTAGTGCCTTCCCCGCCGCTCGCCACGTGCTTCCAACAGCCCGTGCTCAACAAGGTTGGCCAGATCACGAGATGCGGTCCGATCCTCGACATCGGCAAGTTTGACGTACCCGGAGCGGCGGATGCGATAGCCCAGGACTGCCTCGTAGAGCAGATCGGTCACCCGCTCAGGGAGCCTGTTCTCGGCAACGATCGCGTCCAACTCCGACCAGATGCCGGACGCCTCCCTGAAGCGGCGCGCGACGGTCTGCGCCTGCATGTGATGGGCACGCAGGTTGAACGACACCCAGAGGTGCGCCGAACCCTCGGGGTTCCAGCGGCCACGTCCGGTGACCGCCAGCACTCGGTAGTAGTCCTCCGTGTTGCTGCCCAGCCATTCCTCAATGCTGGAAAAGGCCGGCTCAACGATCGCGCGGCGGGAGAGCACCAGCGTCTGAAGGGCGCGTGCCATCCGCCCGTTACCGTCGCGGAACGGGTGAATCATCACCAGGTTCAGATGCGCCATGGCTGCTTTGACGAGCGGCGAGGCGGTGACGTCCGACCGTAGATCCTCGGCTAGTTCCTCCATGAGGTGAGGCACGTGGTCGGCGTCCGCGCCCTCATACACGCGCTCATCGGTCCGCTCATCGTGCACGTAGATCGGGCCCTTGCGGTATTGCCCCGGGCTCTTGCTCAGATCGTGCGAGAGCATCATGTAGTGCATGCTGCGAATCGCCGACGTATCGAAGCGGAAGTGCGGATCCCCGGCGGTTTGCAGCACGTATCCCAGAGCCTGCCGGTAGCCCCGGATCTCGGCGAAGGTCCGGTCGTCGGCGCTCAACGGCTCCTCGCCGTCAAGCGCGGCGGCGGCGTCGTCCTCGGCGACCACGTAGCCCTCGATGCTGTTGGAGCCGAGAATCGCGCGGGCCAACATCGTGCGCCGGAGGCCGCCGGTCCACCGGCGAGGGGTGCGCAGGACATCGGCGAGCATGCGGCGCATGTCGTGCACCTCGGCCAGCACGGTCTCGTCGTGATCGCTGAGTACTGGGGTGGCGTAGATCATCTCGTGTCCCATTGTCTCTCAATAAGAGACAAGCCTAGCGGCAGTTCGCGAGGATGTCGCTTAGTTAGCGACATTAGGTCAGGGTGACCTGGCGTCTTGCCGAGAAAGTTACTGGCGAGTAGCGTTCGGGCATGAGCATCGACTCTCGCCAGGTGGCGGCCGGTCTTCTCGACGCCGTGCCGTTCGCCCGCACGCTCGGAATCGAGTTCGTCGAGGTGGCGCCCGAGGCCGAGGGCGGGGTCCGGGCCGTGGTCCGGCTCCCCGACGACCCGGCGCACCACAACCACGTGGGCGGCCCGCACGCCGGGGCCATGTTCACGCTGGGGGAGACCGCCTCGGGCGCGGTTGTCCTGGCCGCGTTCGGGCACGTGCTCGACCGGGCCGTACCCCTGGCCGTGACCGCGACCATCCGCTACCGCAAGGTGGCGGTGGGGCCGGTGCTGGCGACCGCCCGGCTCAGTCGTCCGCCCGCCGACGTGCTGGCCGAGCTGGACGCGGGAACGCGGCCCGAGTTCCCCGTCGAGGTGGAGATCGGCACCGAGGACGGCACCGTCACCTCGGCGCTCACCGTGATCTGGACGCTCCGCCCGAACCGCTGAGCCCCGAACGGGGTTTGCCCGGCGCGAGGGCTGGATAGATTCAAGCGATGCTGGGCCTCCCCGCGCACGTGAGCGCTTGTCTCTTCGATCTGGACGGTGTGCTGACGCAGACCGCCAAGGTGCACAACGCCGCCTGGGCGGCGACGTTCGACGCGTACCTGCGGCGCCGGTCGGTGGAAACCGGCGAGCCGTTCCACCCGTTCGACAGCGGACCGGACTACAACCGGTACGTGGACGGCAGACCGCGTGCCGACGGGGTGCGTACATTCCTGGCCTCGCGCGGCATCATCCTGCCCGAGGGATCGCCGGACGACCCGCCCGGGGCGGACACCGTCAACGGCCTCGGCAACCGCAAGAACGTCGTCCTGCTCCAGCAGATCGAGCAGCACGGCGTCGATGTGTACGAGGGTTCGGTGCGCTACCTGGAGGCGGCCACCACGGCCGGGCTGCGCCGCGCGGTCGTCTCGGCCAGCGCCAACTGCGCCGCCGTGGTGCACGCCGCCGGGCTGGAGCGCTGGCTGGAAGCGCGGGTGGACGGCGTGGTCGCCCGCGCGAGCGGGCTGCGCGGCAAACCGTACCCGGACACGTTCCTGGAAGGTGCGCGGCTGCTCGGCGTCGAACCGGCGCGGGCCGCCGTCTTCGAGGACGCCCTCGCCGGAGTGGCCGCCGGCCGGGCCGGCGGATTCGGGTACGTGGTCGGCGTCGACCGGGTCGGCCAGGCCGACGAGCTGCTCGCGCACGGCGCCGACGTCGTGGTCACCGACCTCGCCGACCTGCTCGCATCGGAGCCGGCCGCGTGATCCGGGAACGGGCGTATCCGGTCGAGCCCTGGCACGTGCGGGAGATGCAGCTCGACATGGACGTGCTGGCCCAGTCCGAGTCGGTGTTCGCGCTGTCCAACGGCCACATCGGGTTGCGCGGCAACCTCGACGAGGGCGAGCCGCACGGGCTTCCCGGCACCTACCTGAACTCGTTCTACGAGCTGCGGCCCCTGCCGTACGCGGAGGCGGGCTTCGGTTTCCCCGAATCCGGGCAGACCATCGTCAACGTCACGAACGGCAAGCTGATCCGGCTCCTCGTCGACGACGAGCCGCTCGACGTGCGCTACGGCGAACTGCTGGCCCACGAGCGCGTCCTCGACATGCGCGCCGGCACGCTCCACCGGGACCTGCACTGGCGCTCCCCGGCCGGCCGCGAGGTCAAGGTCCGCACCACCCGGCTGGTGTCGTTCACCCAGCGTTCCGTGGCGGCCATCCACTACGAGGTGGAGCCGGTCGACGGGCCGCTGCGACTGATCGTCCAGTCCGAGCTGGTCGCCAACGAGTCGCTGCCGCCGCAGAGCCGCGACCCCCGGGTGGCCGCCGTCCTGGAGTCGCCGTTGCAGTCCGAGGAGGAGCTGACCACCGACGACGGCGGCCAGCTCATCCACCGCACCAAGGTCAGCGGCCTGCGGGTCGCCGCCGCGATGGGCCACGACATCGACGGCCCGGAACGCACCACGATCGAGAGCGAGGGGTACGAGGACTGGGTCCGTACCACCGTCGGCTGCGTGCTCAAGCCCGGCCAGACGCTCCGCGTGGTCAAGTACCTCACGTACGGCTGGTCCAGCCGCCGGTCCCTGCCGGCGCTGCGCGACCAGGTCGGCGCGGCGCTGGCGGCGGCCCGGCTCGACGGCTGGGACGGCCTGCGCCGGGCCCAGCGCGAATACCTGGACGCGTTCTGGGACGCCGCCGACGTGCGTGTCGAGGGCGACCCCGAGGTGCAGCAGGCCGTCCGGTTCGGCCTCTTCCACGTCCTCCAGGCCGGTGCCCGCGCGGAACGGCGGCCGATCTCGGCCAAGGGCCTCACCGGCCCCGGGTACGACGGCCACGCGTTCTGGGACACCGAGATGTTCGTGCTGCCGGTGCTGACGTACACGCAGCCGGGCGCGGTGCGGGACGCGTTGCAGTGGCGCTACTCCACGCTGCCCCAGGCCCAGGAACGCGCCCGCACGCTGAACCTCGAAGGGGCCGCCTTCCCGTGGCGCACGATCGAGGGGCCGGAGTCGTCGGCGTACTGGCCGGCCGGCACCGCCGCGTTCCACATCGCCGCCGACGTCGCCGACGCGCTGCGCCGCTACGTCCTGGTCACCGGCGACGAGACGCTGGAACGGGAGACCGGGCTGGAACTGCTGGTCGAGACCGCCCGGCTGTGGCGCTCGCTCGGCCACCACGACCGCGCCGGCCGGTTCCACATCGACGGCGTCACCGGCCCGGACGAGTACACGGCGGTGAAGAACGACAACGTCTACACCAACCTGATGGCGCAGCGGAACCTGCGTACCGCCGCCGACTGCGCGATGCGCTACCGGGACCAGGCGCTCGACCTCGGCGTCACCGAGGAGGAGGCCGCCGCCTGGCGGGACGCCGCTAACGACATGCACATCCCGTACGACGCGGAGACCGAGGTGCACGAGCAGGTGGAGGGGTTCACCCGCTTCCAGGAGTGGGACTTCGAGCACACGCCGCCGGAGAAGTACCCGCTGCTGCTGCACTACCCGTACTTCGACCTCTACCGCAAGCAGGTCGTCAAGCAGGCCGACCTGGTGCTGGCCATGCACTGGCGGGGCGACGCGTTCAGCGCCGCCGAGAAGCTGCGCAACTTCGTCTACTACGAGCGGCGCACCGTACGCGACTCGTCGCTGAGCGCCTGCACCCAGGCGGTGCTGGCGGCCGAGGTGGGGTACCTCGAACTGGCCCACCGCTACCTGCGCGAGGCCGCGCTGATGGACCTGCACGACCTCAACGAGAACACCCGCGACGGCGTGCACATGGCATCCCTGGCCGGCGCCTGGATCGCGCTGGTCGCCGGGTTCGGTGGGCTGCGCGACCACGACGGGACGCTGTCCTTCGCGCCCCGGCTCCCCAGCCGCCTCAGCCGCCTGGAGTTCTCGCTCCAGTGGCGCGGGATGCGGCTGCGGGTCGACGTGCGGCCGCACCAGACGACGTACTCGCTGCGCAACGGCGGCCCGGACACGGCCGTGGAGCTGCGGCACCACGATGAGCCGCTGCGCGTCACCTCCGGGCAGCCGGTCACAGTGGCGGTGCCACCGGCCCATCCGAGCGGGACACAGCCGGAACAGCCCCAGGGCCGTGCGCCGCTGATGCACCTGCCGGACCGCATGGACTGAGCGGCCCCGCCACGAGGGGCGGGACCGCTCGGTACGCGTACCTCAGAACTGGCGGCCGTTTGACGGACGCCCGCCGGCGTCGCGCGGCGCCGTGGCCCGCGGATCGTCGGCGGTACGCGCCGTCGAGGCGCGGTCGGCCCAGTCCGGGGAGTCCTTCAGCTCCTGCTCGCGGCGTTCCTGGTCGGTGAGTTCCTGTTCCCGGGACCTGTCCTGTGTCGCCATGACGATCCTCGCGATCGGTCGGGGTCCGTGGTCACCTCGCGCGTTCCCGCCCGGCGGCGGCTCAACCGTCCAGGCGAGGGCTCAACCGTCCACGTGCCGGGCGAAGCTGCGCCGCAGGTGGTCCTTCGGGCGGGAGCCGACGATCGAGCCGACCACCTCGCCGCGCCGGAACACCAGCATGGTCGGCGCGGACATGATCCGGTGGGCGCGGGCGGTGGCCGGGTTCTCGTCGGTGTTGACGGTGACGAAGCGCAGCGCGTCGCCGAACTCCTCGGCCAGCTCGGCCAGGTGCTTCGACACCACCCGGCACGGCGGGCACCATTCGGCCCAGAAGTCCACCACCACCGGGCGGTCGGCGGCCAGCACGGTGGCCGCGAAGGTGTCGTCGGTGACCGGGTTCAACCGGCCGGTCCCCGTGTCCTGAGGCATGTTTCCTCCCGTTGGGCGATCGCGTGGGCGAGCTGGTCGTGCAGCCGGCGGCGGACGTCGCCGAGCCGGTCGAGGTAGTCGTCCACCTCGGTGAGCTTGCGCCGCAGCACCGCCACCGAATCGGGGCAGACGTCACCGGTGTGGTGCCCGGCGCGCAGGCAGGCGACGAACGGGCGGATGTCGTCCAGGCCGAAGCCGACCGCCAGCAGCGACCGGATCTCGCGGACGACGCGTAGTTCCGCCTCGTCGTAGACCCGGTAGCCGTTGGCGGACCGGTCCGGCCGGACCAGCCCGTGGGCCTCGTAGTAGCGCAGGGCGCGGGTGCTCGTGCCGGCCCGCTGCGCCAGCTCCCCGATCCGCATCCGCCGCCCCCGTCCCTCACTGCCAGGCTGACGCTAAACCTTGCCGCCGACGTCAACGCAACCCCGCACGCGTCCGTTTCCCCTGCCGTCTCCGTCGATCATGAAGTTGACGGCGTTGTCGATCTCGGAATCTGCCGCCAACCTCATGATCGTCGGGGTGGGGGGTATGCGGTGGGGAGAGCGGGAGGGACGGTGGGGTGATGCGTGAGGTTTCGGTACCTGTGGTGGACGGCGGACTCGTGGGGGACGTGGTGGTGCCTGCCCGGGCGCGGGGGGTCGTGCTGTTCGCGCACGGGAGCGGCAGCTCACGGCACAGCCCGCGCAACACGGCCGTCGGGCGCGCGCTCAACGAGCGCGGGCTCGGCACGATGCTCGTCGACCTCCTGACCGCCGACGAGGAGGCCCGGGACGAGGTCACCGCCGACCTGCGCTTCGACATCGGCATGCTGGCCGAGCGCCTGGCCGGGATCGTCGACTGGACGGGCGCCGACCCGGAACTCGGGCGACTCCCGATCGGCCTGTTCGGGGCCAGCACCGGCGCGGCCGCCGCCCTGGTCGCCGCCGCGACCCGGCCGGACCGGGTGGGCGCGGTGGTCTCCCGGGGCGGCCGACCCGACCTGGCCGGCAGCTCACTGACCGCGGTACTCGCACCGACGCTGCTGCTCGTCGGCGGCCTCGACGAGCAGGTGATCGTGCTCAACGAGCAGGCCCGGGACGCGCTGGGCGAGGTGGCCGAGCTGCGGATCGTGCCCGGCGCCACGCACCTGTTCGAGGAGCCCGGCACGCTGGAGCAGGTGGCCGACCAGGCGGGTACGTGGTTCACCACGCACCTGCGCCAGCCGCACCCCGCCTGAGCAGTGGCGGAATCAGCCCGCGGCCTCGGCGGCGCGGCCGGGATCGGCGGTCGGCGCGGATGCGCCGGTGCCGCTCCGCCCGCCGGCGCGGTGCTGCTGCACGGTGTCCAGCACCCGCCACAGCACCGCCGCGATCGGCACCGACACGAAGGCACCGGCCACCCCGGCGACCAGCGTGCCGGCGGTGACCACCACCAGGATGACCGCCGGGTGCAGCTGCACCTGCCGCCGCATCACGAGCGGTTCCAGCAGGTTGCCCTCGATCTGCTGGACGGCGATCACGGCGGCCAGGGTCAGCAGCGCGGTGGTGGGGCCGTTCGCGGCCAGCGCGACGAGCACCGCCACCGCACCGGCCACGGTGGCCCCGATGATCGGGACGAACCCGCCGACGAACGTGATCAGGGCGAGCGGCAGGGCCAGCGGGACACGCAACACGACAAGCGCCAGCCCGATGCCGATGGCGTCGATGGCCGCGATGATCATCGTGCCCCGGCTGTACGCGCCGAGCGTCCGCCAGCCCGCCCGCCCCGCCTCGGCGGTCAGCTCCCGGCGCGGGCCGGTCAGCCGGCGCAGCACCCAGTGCCACATCGAGCGGCCGTCCTTGAGCAGGAAGAACAGCAGGACCAGCGCGAGCAGGATCGCGCCCACGACCTCGGCGACCTTGCGCGCCCCGGCGACCGGGTCGGGTGCGCCGCTGCTCAGGCCCTGCCGGATCTGCTCCACGAGCCGGTCGAGCTGCTGATCGCTGACCGGCAGGCTGGACGTGACGAAGTCCCGGGAGCGCTCCAGCCCTTGGCCGAGCTGCTGGCTCAGCTCGCCGAACTGACTCGCCGCGAGGTTCCAGACCAGGACGCCGGCGCCGCCCAGGATGCCGAGCAACAGCAGGATGCTCAGCAGCGCGGCGAGCCCGGCCGGCACCCGCAGCCGGCGCAGGCGTACCAGGACCGGGTCGAGCAGCGCGGTGAGGAAGAGCGTGCCGGCCAGCGCCACCGCGAGCGGCGCCAGCAGTACGGCAATCTGCCCCAGCAGCCACAGCCCGGCCGTCACCACCAGCAGACAGGCGCTCCAGGTGACCGCCGTCCGTACCGGCCAGGGCAGTCCCGCCCAGGTCTGCCGCGGCCCGGTGGCCGGTGCCCGCCCGGGTGTGCCAGCGTCGTCGTCCACGTCGCCTCCTCGATCGTGGCCGTTGGTACCCGACGCGGGTCTATCCGACACCAGGGCAGCAACCACCCACCCGGTGTTTGTGCCCCCCGCCTCAGGGAAGGCATTCAACGTATCGAAGGGAGATCAGGCATGAGCGACTTCATGGACAAGGCCAAGGATTTCGCGGACAAGCACGACAAGCAGGTCGACCAGGGCATCGAGAAGGCGGGTGACGCGGCCGACAAGCGCACCGGCGGCAAGTACGACGACCAGATCGACAAGGGCGTCGACATGGCGCAGCAGCGCACCGGCGAAGGCGACACCGGCCGCTGACGTACACCCGCTTCGACGCCGGAACACGACGGCGGCCACGCCCCCGCCGGGGAGCGTGGCCGCCGCGGCGTCGGGCCGGCCTCATCCACCGGAGAGACCGGCCCGGCCGTCAGGAGCTGTAACCGCGGCCCGCGATCCAGTTGGCCAGCTCGGTCACGTCCATCCAGTACGTCGGCGCGTCCGGCCGGGCCGGGTCGGCGATCATCACCCGGTCACCGTCGCCCTCGTACCGCACGACAGTCACGTAGTGGCCGGGATAGCTGTGCTCCACCCCGTCGACGTCCAGGGCGCCGCCCAGGATGTTCGCCACCACCGGCCGGTCGTCGTCCACAGCGCTACGGATGTCCGCGCGCAGGCGGTCGACTTGCTCCCGGGTGGCCACGTCGTCGCGGATCTCGGTGGTCCGGTACTTCCCACCGGTGTACTCGTTGAGCACCCGGGTGATGTCGATGGCCGAGTCGGTGCCGTTCACGGTGGTGCCGAGCTTGGCGGCCAGCTCGTCCTGGCTCACGTCCCTGCCCTCGGCCGACAGCGCGATCCGGGTCGAGGCGGGACCGCAGTAGAAGAAGTTCGGCTGCGCCTGGTACTCGTAGTCGGCTGCGCGGTCACCCTTGCCCTCGACCGGGGCGGCGTGGGCGGCGGCGGCCGGACCGGCGACGGCACCGCCGGCCGCGGCCAGGCCGGCGACGGACAGCACACACCTGCGGATGATCGGATTCATGGTCGAGGCTCCATTCGGGGGTCGACGGCTCCGTGCGGGAGACGCGGCACCAGGAGTGGCGCTCGGCGTACGGAGAGTTCAACCGCCCTGCCTCGGCAGCCCATTCCGGCCGTGACCGGGGCCACCGCGGAACCGGACGGACACCTCAGCCGGGGAGGCTCCCCAGGAGCCCGGTCACGGCGATCTCGATGACCACCCGCTCCGGATTCGGACGCGGCGTGCGATACCGCTCGGCGTACCGGCGTTCGGCCTCGGCCACCGACTCCGGGTCACGGCGCAGCACCGCCTGGCCCTCCACGGTCAGCCACCAGCGGCCGTCGACCTGGCACACCGCTACCGGGACGCCGTCCGGCCCGGCCGCCGCGACGTGCCGGGCCTTGGCCGACCCGGCGGAGGTGATCACCCGGGCCAGCCCGGCCGCCGGGTCGAAGGTCACCCCCACTGGTACGACGTGCGGGGTGCCGTCGGCACGCGGTGTGGTGAGCGTGGCGAGGTGCCGGTGCGCGAAGAAACTCCGCACCCGCTCGTCGTGTGGATCCAGACGGTGCCGTCCCGCCATGTCGTCTCCTCGCATCCGTGCCGGTGACGTCTCAGCGGCGGGGCGCCGTGCCGGGCGGCAACGTCGCCGCCGGGGACTCCCCGGCGGCCCGCTGCTCGGCGCGGTGCTTGGCGACCAGCCGGCCCAGGTAGAACAGCGCGCCGGCCAGCACGCCCATGTCGTCCAGGTAGATCGGGTCGGGCAGCAGGTCCACCGGCAGGATCGTGTAGATCAGCGCACCGTAGAACGCGACCTTGCCGCCGGCGCCGAGCGCGCCGAGCATCCGGCGGGTGCGGACCACCCGGATCGCGAGCAGCACGGCCCCGGCCAGCATGGCCGCCGCGAGAACGGCGGCGACGACGACGAGCACCCAGTTTTCACGCGACACGCCACCACGCTAGCCGAGCCGGGCCTGGGCCGCCCGGTGTCGAAGCTGTCGAGCCTTCCGTCCTGTCCTCGGTGTTCTCAGGCCACGACCGCCGCCCGGCCCCGGGCCACCGGGGTCAGCTCGCGAGTGGTCTCCACGCCCGCTGCGGTCGGCAGCTCCCGGGTGGCCTCGGGGCCGGCGAACCCGACGATGGACAGTTCCGTCTGCGGCTCGGCGACCGGGTGCAGTGCAGCGAACGCCTCGTCGCGCAGGCTCTGCGCCGCCGCGGCGGCCCGCTCGGCTGCCTGCCAGGCCGCCTGCTCCCGCTGCGCGGCGGCCCGGTGCCGTGCCGCCAGGTTGTCCCGGACCAGCCGGCGCAGCAGCAGTTCCTGCTCCACCGGGTGCCGGCTGGGATCCCAGCCGTTGCCGCCGAGGATGTCGCTGAGCTGCCGCACCGTGATCTCGTCGCGCCACTGGGCGTCCATCGCGGCCCGGTGCAGCCAGCGCTCCCGGTCGGCGTACTCGGCCGGGGTCTTGGCGGTCCGGGGCAGCGGCAGCGCCGCGGCGGCGGTCAGGCGCCGGACGTCCTCCTCGGCCGCCTGGTACGCCTGCCAGGCGACCTCGGCCTCCTCCTGGGCGCTCAACCACCCGGCGCGGCTCCGCTCGGCGGTCGCCGTCGCGCGGGAGGCCGCCACCGCCATCTCGTCGGCGTAGCGGAGCCGCTCCCGGTCCCGTACGCGGGTGCGCTCGGCGCGTTCGATGCTGCTCGGCCGGGCGGCGTCGCTGATCCGTTCGACCAGTTCCGAACGGAACCGGGACGGCCGGACGATCAGCGCGGCGACCACTGTCGCGGCCACGGCGAGCAGGACCAGCCAGATCACGGCGGCCACGGGCATGTCGGGCAGGACGGAGGAGAAGACGGTCTGCATCACCAGCACCTCGTGGTGGAACGAAAGATGATCAACGGTGGTGACCCGGACATCCGGGCGGGTGCGCGTCGTGACTCAGACGCGACGGGACGCGCGGCAGGGCGTGCGGGGTGCGGGCCGTGGGACCGCGCCGGGGCGTACCGGAAGGGCGCCCGGTCAGGCGTGCGGCGGGCCGCGACGGGCGATGTGCGCCCGGCCGGGGTCGGCGGCGGCGACGACAGCGACGCCGGGGACGCGCCCGGCGGAGTCGGCGGAAGGGGCCTCGGTGACGGCCGGGCCGGTGCCGGGACCTGTCGTCCGTGGGGTGGCGGTCGTGGCGTCGCCCGCCGTGAGATCGGCGGTGCGTGCGGCGCCGGCCGTGACCGCCTGCCGCGCCGTGACGTGCTCGACGGCGGCGAGATGCTCGATCGCCGCGACGTGCTCAGTCGCGACGGCGTGCGGGGCGACTGTCGCGTGCGAGGACGCGGTGGCGTGGGCGGGTGCGGCGGCGATGCCCTGGAGGCCGGCGATCAGCACCAGGCTGGCCACCGCCGTGCGGGCGATCCGGCGCAGCGTCGCCGTCCAGGTGGACGGGTCGAACGCTACGGGCAGCACCGTTTCAACCTATCGGTCAGCGGAGGATCCCGCAGCTCAAGGATCTTGCGGGTTTCGTGAGCCTGCACACGGGCCGGTGTGGACGGACCACCCGGGCCGGGCCGGACGCGCGGCGGGGCGGCGCCCCGCCGGGGTGCCGCGCCGCCGCGTGGATGCGGTGTCAGTTGCCGCCGAGCACCGGCGGCGGGGCGGCGTCGCCGTCGCCCCAGACCATCTCGTCCTCGGTGAGCCAGGTCAGCCGGCCGTCGGACTCGTCGTCGCCGTGGCCGCCTCGCCCGCCCAGCACGCCGCTGCGGCCGGCCATCGCGGGCCGCCCGGTGGTGCCGCCGGTGCGCTCGGCGGACCTGCTCCCGGCGTCGACCACGAGGCCGCGCCCGGAGGTGAGCCGGCCCGTGCCCGCCGCCGAGCGGTTCTCCGCGCCGGGCACGCCGCCGAAGCGGGCCGAGGACGCCGAGTTGGCGCCGGTGCCCGCGAGCGAGCCGGTGCTCAGCACGCCGGGGGCGCCGTAGAGCCCGCCACCTGCTCCGCCGGCGCTCATCGTCGTCGGTCCGGCGCCACCGGGACCGAAGCCCGGGCCGCCGCCGATCGACGGACCGCCGACGGTGCTGGTCAACGGAGCGGCTCCGGCCAGCGAGGTGCCGGTCGGGTCGACGGTGCCGACGGTCGGCACCGAACCCGGAGCGCCGGCACCCGGCTGACCGCCAGGAGTGCCCGCACCCGGCGTGCCCACGCCAGGAGTGCCCGCACCCGGCGTGCCCACGCCAGGAGTGCCCGCACCCGGCGTGCCCACGCCAGGAGTGCCCGCACCCGGCGTGCCCACGCCAGGAGTGCCCGCACCCGGCGTGCCCACGCCAGGAGTGCCCGCACCCGGCGTGCCCACGCCCGGCGTGCCGCCGGTCGGGGCCGTGTGGTGCACGCCCGACGCGGTGGCGGTGGCGTTCGCGCCCGGGCCGAAGCTGCCCAGGCTCGGGCCGGACGACGGCGCCTTCACCGACGGCCCGTTCTGCAGCGTCGGGTCACCGTTGCCGGTGTCGCCGGGCAGATCGGTCTCCGGCGGTTCCGGGACGACGATCCGGCCGTACGCCGAGTAGTCGTAGCCCTCGGCGAGCTTCGCCACGACCTGCACCATCCGCTGGTGCGCCTTCTCCTGCTCGGCCTTGTCCTGCTGGTGGCCGACGATCCCGCCGATCACCGCGCCGGGAGCGCCGCCGAGCAGGAAGCCCTTGCCGGCGCCGGAGAGCAGCTTGTCGTTGTCGTCGGTCTTCTCCGGGCTCTCCGCCTTCGACTGGGCGGCCCGCAGCTCGCTGGCCATCATGTCGAGGCCCTGCCGCATACCCGTCATGCCCTCGGCGAGGTTGCCGGAGTAGCGGACGACCATGTCCAGCCGGCGCTGGAACTCGCGCGCGGCGTCGCCGGTCCAGGTCTTCGCCAGCGCCTCCAGGTCGGCGGTGAGGTCGCGGCTGAGGTCGTCGAGCGTGCCCTTCAGCGAGGTCCACTGGGCGCTGAGCGCCTCGATCTGCTTCGGGTCGCCGGCGTTGACGCCCTGGTATAGCTCCTCATGAGGGACGTGCTCGTAGCGCTGGGTGTACTCAGACACGCGGGTCCTCCTTCGGCTGCTCCATCGCCTCGTTCAGCCCGGAGAGGGCGGCGGCGATGTCGGCCGCGGCGGCGGCGTTGCGGGCCTCGGCGGTCCGGTAGTTCGTCATGATCTTGTGGGTCGCCTCGCGGGCGGCCAGGATCGCCCGGCGCAGCCGGTCGACGTGGTTGACGTAGCTCTGGTGGGTCTCGGAGTAGCGGCGGGCGTTGTCGGTGGCGTCGGTGAACGTGCCGAGGGCCGGCGGGCGGCACTGCATCTGGGTGTTGAGCCTGCGCAACACCGACTCCGCCTCGTGCAGACGCCGCTCGAGCCGCTGGTGGAAGTCCTCCAAGGACAGTACGTCTACCGTCGTGCGCCCCGTCATGGTTGCATCCCCGTAGTCATCGTCGACGACCGTTCGCCGCACTCAGGCTAGTCGAAGCGGACCAACCCGGGTGACCCGTGACGGACAACCTCCACCTCGGCGCGGGCGAGGACCGGTCAACCGCCCTGGACCTGCGCCGCCCCGCCGCCGGCCGAGGGCGTCGCGGTGGCACCGGGAAGGGTCGACGCATCGAAGTAAGTCAACGCATCCTCGCGGGACAGCGTCGGACCGGTCGGCACCAGCGCCAGCAGTGAGGCGGGTACGGCGAGCGGCGTCACGTCGCCGTACCCGAGCGCGCTCTTCGCGTCGCCCCCGGCGGTGCCGAGCGGATAGCGGATGCCCTGCGCGGTGATCAGGTAGACCGTCGAACCGGCCGCCGCCTTGCCGCTCTCCCCGGCCGTGGCCTGCACCAGCACGCCCTTGCCGCCGGGCAGCAGAACGCTCTCGGCGGTGCGTACCGCGTCCCGGGGGCCCTGCCGTGCGGGCACCGCGGTCGCCGAGGTCAGCTCGGCCGGCGGGGAGTCGAAGACCTCCAGCGTGGTGGTCGGTGGCTGACCGGCCGGACCGGGCCGGTAGGTGGCGCAGAGCACCGTCCGCCCCGGACGGACCTCGTGCAGCGCCGGCAGCCGGGCCGGCAGGCCGTCCGCGTCCAGGCGCTGGTCGGTGAGGAGCCGGCCCGCCTCGTCGGGGGTGATCTGGGTAACCTCACCGCCGCCACCGAGCAGCAGCAGCGCGGTGACCTCACGGACGGTCGCCAGGCCCTGCCGGGTCAGCACGTAGTACTGGCCGGCAGCCTGGTAGACCTGGCCGATCCGGGCCGGCCGGCCGGCCACCGTGAGCCCGCTCGCGCCGCCGTCGCCGGCGATCGTCGGCTTGCGCAGATCCGGGCCGACCGGCACCGCGTTCAGCAGTTGCTGCCCGACCGTCAGGTTCGTCGCGCCGGCCATCTTCAACGCCACCAGCGCCTGCTCGTCGCCGGCCACCCGCAGCCGGGAGCCGCCGGTGAGCAGGTGACGCGCGTCGCCGGTCCGCACCACCACGGCCCGGTCGGTGAGCGTCGTGCCGCCGGGCAGCGCGCGATCGATCACCAGGTGGGTGGTGGAGCGCTGCGGGTCGTTCGGATCCGGCACGTCGCACACCGACCAGGGCAGCCCGACCAGCGACCTGCGATCCGGCAGGTCGTCCGGTGCGCCCACGATGCCGACCAGCCGCCCGCGTGGACGGTCCTTGATCGACGCCTGGGACATGGTGCGCGGCTGCGCCCCGGCGTCGTTGACGATCAGCCGCGCCGACGCGTAGTTGAGCGTCGGGTGCAGCACCTCGTCCTCGCCGACGTAGTACGTCGCGCCGGTCTCCCGCTCGATCACCAGCGTGTTCGGCTCCAGCGGAGCGGAGTTGCTGGTGAGCTGCCCGTACGCGCCCACGCCGCCGAGCACCACCGCGGCCGCGACGACGCTGCCGAACACCGCCATGCCGAGGCGGCGCATCGGCAGGTCGTTGGTCTCCGGATCACCGGAGAGCAGCGCCGAGACGATGCGGCGGGTGACGAAGCGGTACGCCTGCACCTGATCGCGGCGGGTCCGCATGACTAACCTCCGGCGGGGGTGGGTCCACGGCGACAGGTCCGAACAGCGCCGCGGGCTTCCCTACGATAAGGGGCCGTCGGGGGTGCGCCGGGCCCCGTCCGCCGCCCGAACGACAGCACCCGCCCGGCGGATGCCCAGCATGTCCAGAAGGGACGCACACCGATGACGCAGCTCCAGGCGCCACCCGGTCGTACCGCCACCGCTCCCGCCGTACCGGACCGGCCGGTCACCCCGGCCGACAAGCGCCGCCGGGGACGCCTCGGCCCGGTCGTGGTCGGGCAGCTCGTGGTGGTGGAGTGCGCCGCGCTCGCGGTCTGGTTCGCCACCGCCGGCCCGGCGTGGCTGCTCGCGGTGGTCGCCGTCCTGGCACTGCTCGCGGTGGCCGCGACGTTCGCGCGCCGGGACGGCCGCTGGTGGTACGAGGATCTGATGCTCCGCCGCCGGCTGCGCCGGCGCCGCGACCGGGCCCGGGGCGCGGCACCCGGTGGTGACCCGAGGCTGGCCGCGCTGGCCCCGGAGCTGACAGTGGTGGAGCTGACCGAGCGCGGCATCCGGCTCGGCATCGGGCAGGACGACCGGGGCTGGTTCGCCGCGCTGGCGCTTACCGGCCGGCCCGGCGCACCCGCCGGCTCGATCGAGGCGGCGGCGGTCGACCGCGCGCTCGCGGTACTCGCCGACTTCTCCGGCCCGGTCACCCAGACCCAGGTCGTCTCGCACACCCTGGTCTGGTACCCGGCGCCCGGCGCGCCGCCGTCGGCGTACCGGACCGTGTGGATGGCGCTGCGCCTGTCGGTGTCCGACGCGCGGGCCGAGGCGGTGAGCCGGGGCGGCGGCCTGCGCGGCGTGCACCGTGCGGTGGCGGCCGGGGTGGGCCGGCTCGGCAAGGCGCTCAACGCCGCCGGCCTCGGTCACCGGGTGCTCGACCGGAACGAGCTGCACGCGGCGGTGGTGTCCGGGGCCGGGCTCGACCTCGCGCCGGAGTCCCCGGTGGAGACGTGGACCAGCCTGCGCGGGGGCGGCTGGACGCAGCGTTGCCTGGCCCTGCGGGTACGCCCCAACGGTTCACTCGGTGCACTGGTGGACGCGGTCACCGCCACCTCCGCGCCCTCGCACACGGTCGCCGCGGTGGTGCTCCCGGGCGGGCGGCGGGTGCCGCCGCTGCTGCGGGTGGCGGCCATGGACGGGCACGCCGAGGCGCTGGTGAAGGCGGTCCGGGAGATGGCCCGGCGCGCGGGCGTGCCGGCCCGCCCGCTGGACGGCCAGCACGGCCCCGGCGTCTACGCCACCGCGCCGGTCGGCACCGCGATGGGCACCGTCACGGTCGAAGGTTGACGATCCAGCCGTACGCGCCGCAGACCCAGACGGCCAGCGGCACCAGCGCGATGATCAGCAGGATCTCGACGATGTCCAGGATCCGGCCCCAGACCGGGGAGATCCGCTTGCCGGCCACGGTCAGGCCGTAGACCAGGCTGATCACGGCCAGCACGGCCAGGCCGCCCAGGATCAGCCCGAGCCGTGTCGCCAGCGAGCCGGCGGCGAACACGGCGGCGGCGACCAGCCCCAGGCCGGCGGTGCCGGACAGCAGTACCGGCGTGCGCTGGGCGCGGCTGAGGAACGGGCGGGCCCGCAGCAGCGACAGCAGGGCCAGCACCAGGCAGAGCAGGACCGCGGGGAGCCGGCCGTCCCCGGCCAGCACCACCTCGCCGCCGAGCACCAGCAGCGAGACGGTCCAGAGCAGACCGGTGAGGAACGCGTCGGCGCGCTCGCTGTCGCGCAGCACCGACGGCCCGTCCACCGACTCGGTGTCGGTCTTGAGGTCGTCCGGCCCGGTGGGGATGGACGGCACCGGCAGCCGGGCCAGGCGGTAGGCGAGCATCGGCAGCGCGGGCAGCGCACCGAACGCGACTGTCGCCACCACCGCCGCCGAGGCCGCCACGCCGATGCCGAAGGCCAGGCTGAGTACGGCGCCGAGGCCGACCGCCCCGCCGATGCCCACCGCGCCGAGGAACAGCGGCAGGCGGTCGCCGACGGCGAGCGCGGCGACCGCGCCGAAGACCACCACGGCGGTGCCGGCGAGCAGGACGTGCGGGCCGGCCAGCTCGCCGAGCGTCCGGTCCCCGGCGAGCACCAGCAGGCCGCCGGCGCCCGCGTAACCGATCCCGACCAGGGCCAGCACCGCGCCGGTGCGGCTGTCGCCGGCGGCGCGGGAGAGCACCGCGGCGCCGACCAGCAGCGCCACCGCGACCACGAACGCGGCCGCCGCGCCGGGTAGCTGCGGCGGGCCGGTGAGCAGCGTCGCCACCGCGCCCGCGGCGAGCGCCGAGGCGGCCAGCAGGACCGCGAACGCCCTGGTGGTGCCGACCTGCCAGGCGCCCGCCCGCTGGGTGGTGGAGGTGGCGACCGCGTCCACCACGTCGTCGAAGACGATCTCGGGAGCGGTCGCGGCACGCGGGTTGAAGTAGAGCACCTCGCCGTCGCGTACGCCGAGCTGAGCGGCGGTCCGGCCGCCGTCGAGCGGCTGGCCGCCGAGCCGGGACAGGGCCCAGCCGCCGTGCCGCACGCCCTCGTCGGCCAGGTCCTCGCCCGCGTACCGCAGCAGCGTGGGCAGCAGGTCGGCGAGCGGCACGTCGGACGGCAGCGCCAGGTCCATCCTGGTACGCGGCGCCACGATGGTGATCCGACTCAGCCCACCGGTCGCCGCCTTCGTCGCCACAGTGGCCTCCTCGTGCTCGCCTACGATCCGCCGGGCCGTCGGCGTCGCCCACACGGGGCCACGACGCCACCGGGAGATTACCTACGATGGCGGTCGCACAGGTTGCCCACCCGACGCTCACCGGCGGTGGCAGACCACGATCACTGCCGCTTCTGGGGAGGGGAGAGCCGTGAGTACGGTGGTGTTCCGCCGGCTTCCGCGTCAACCGGGGCCCGCGCTGCCGCGCGGCGAGGTGCTGCTGGAATCCCCGCCCGAGCTGCCCGAGCCGCAGGCCAAGGGCATGGGTCAGGTGCTGATGATCCTGCCGATGCTCTGTGGTGTCGGCGCGATGGCGTTCCTCTACGCCGGCCGGGGCGGCGGCATGATGACGTACGTCGCCGGTGGCCTGTTCGGTGTGTCCATGCTGGGCATGGCGATCGGCACGCTCGGCAACGGCGGCAAGGACAAGGCCGAACTGAACGCCCAGCGGCGCGACTACATGCGCTACCTCGCGCAGATGCGCAGGCGCACCCGGCGCGCCGCCGAGCAGCAGCGCGCCGCGATGACCTGGCGGCACCCGGAGCCGGACGCGCTCTGGTCGATCGCCGCCTCCCGCCGGCTGTGGGAGCGGCGGATCACCGAGGACGACTTCGGCGAGGTGCGGATCGCGCTGGGCCCGCAGCGGCTGGCGGTGGAGATCGTGCCGCCGGAGACCAAGCCGGTGGAGGACCTGGAACCGATGAGCGCCATCGCGCTGCGCCGGTTCGTCCGGGCCCACTCCAGCGTGCCGGACCTGCCGACCGCGCTGTCGCTGCGCGCGTTCAGCCGGATCGCGTTGCGCGGCGACCGGGAGCCGGTGCTCGACCTGACCCGGGCCGCGCTGGGTCAGCTCGTCACCTTCCACGCCCCGGAGGACCTCCTCGTGGTCGTGGTGGTCGCGCCGGACCGGCAAGGGGCCTGGGACTGGGTGAAGTGGCTGCCGCACGCCCAGCACCCGGGGCGTACGGACGCGGCGGGCGCGCGCCGGATGGTGTTCGCCGCGCTGAGCGAGGCGGAGACCGCGCTGGCCCAGGACCTGGGCGGCCGGCCCCGGTTCGCGCCGGAGGCGAAGCCGCTGACGACCGCGCCGCACGTGGTGGTGGTGCTGGACGGCGGCGAGGTCTCGGCGACCTGCGCGCTGACCGGGCCGGGCCTGCTCGGCACGACCGTGTTCGACCTGTCCGGTGCGGTCCCGCGCGACGCCGGGCGCTGGCTGCTCTGCCTGGACGCCGGGGACGGCACCGGCCTCGACCTGGTCCGCGGCACCGCGACGTCGCGGCTCGGGCGGCCGGACCGGCTGTCCCTGAGCGCGGCCGAGGGCCTGGCCCGGCAGATCGCCCCGTTCCGGCTCTCCCAGCAGCAGGGCGCCAGCACCGAGGAGCCGCTGGCCCGCAGCATGGAGCTGCCCGACCTGCTCGGCGTCGGCGACGCGGCCACGGTGGACACCCGGCAGACCTGGCGTCCGCGCAGCCACCGCGACCGGCTGCGCATCCCGCTCGGCCTGGGACCGGACGGCAACGTGGTCGAGCTGGACTTCAAGGAGTCCGCGCACGAGGGTATGGGCCCGCACGGCCTGGTCATCGGCGCGACCGGTTCGGGCAAGAGCGAGCTGCTGCGGACCGTGGTCGGGGCGCTCGCGGTGACGCACTCGTCGGAGGAGCTGAACTTCGTCCTGGTCGACTTCAAGGGCGGCGCCACCTTCGCCTCGCTGGACGCGTTGCCGCACACCAGCGCGGTGATCACCAACCTCTCCGACGAGCTGCCGCTGGTCGACCGCATGCGGGACGCGCTCGCCGGTGAGATGAACCGCCGGCAGGAGGTGCTGCGGGCGGCGGGCAACTACGTCTCCCGGTACGACTACGAGAAGGCGCGCGCCGCCGGTGAGCCGCTGGAGCCGATGCCCAGCCTGCTGATCATCTGCGACGAGTTCTCCGAGCTGCTCGCCGCCAAGCCGGACTTCATCGACCTGTTCGTGATGATCGGCCGCCTCGGCCGGTCGCTCGGCGTGCACCTGCTGCTCGCCTCGCAGCGGCTGGAGGAGGGAAAGCTGCGCGGCCTGGACACGCACCTGTCGTACCGGATCGGTCTGCGCACGTTCTCGGCGGTGGAGAGCCGGATCGTGCTCGGTGTGCCTGATGCGTACGAGCTGCCCAGCGCGCCCGGCCACGGCTACCTGAAGACCGACACCGCCACCATGCTGCGGTTCCGCGCCGCCTACGTGTCCGGCCCGTACCGCGCGCCGGGGCAGGTGCAGCGTTCCACCCGGGCGCAGGTGCAGCGCCGGATCGTCCCGTACGGCGTCGACTACGTGCCGGTGCCGGCTCAGCCGAGCCCGGCGGAGGCCGCCCCGGAGCCGGAGCAGAGCGGCGACGGCAAGGCCGTGGCGATGCTGGACGTGCTGATCGACCAGCTCAAGGGCCGGGGACGCCCGGCGCACCAGGTGTGGCTGCCGCCGCTGGCCGAGCCGTCCGGGCTGGCCGAGCTGCTGCCCAAGCTGAGTGTGCACCCGACGTACGGCCTGACCACCGCCGACTGGCCGGGCCGCGGCCGCCTCGCCGTCCCGGTCGGCATCGTGGACCGCCCGTACGAGCAGCGCCGCGACCCGATGATGGTCGACCTGGCCGGGGCCGGCGGCAACGTCGTGATCGTCGGGGCGTCGCTGAGCGGCAAGAGCACCATGCTGCGCTCGATGCTGGCGTCGCTGGCGCTCACCCACACGCCGCGCGAGGTGCAGTTCTTCTGCCTCGACTTCGGCGGTGGCGCGTTGCGCAGCCTGGACGGGCTGCCGCACACCTCGGGTGTGGCGGGCCGGCGGGACGTCGAGGCGGTCCGGCGGACGGTGGCCGAGGTGGTCGCCGTGATCGACGAGCGGGAGAACCGGTTCACCCAGCACGGCATCGACTCGGTGGCCAGCTACCGGCGCCGCCGGGCCGCCGGCGAGTTCGCCGACGACCCGTTCGGTGACGTCTTCCTCGTGGTGGACGGCTGGAACACGCTGCGCCAGGAGTACGAGGAGCTGGAGCAGACGATCACGAACCTGGCGAACCGGGGCCTGGGCTTCGGCGTCCACGTGGTGATCACCGCGGTGCGCTGGGCGGAGATCCGGATCAACATGCGGGACCTGCTCGGCACCAAGCTGGAGCTGCGGCTCGGTGACCCGTCGGAGTCGGAGATCGACCGGCGGGCCGCGCAGAACGTGCCGGTGGGCGCGCCCGGTCGCGGTCTGACCCGGGACAAGCTGCACTTCCTGACCGCGATCTCACGGATCGACGGCAAGCGCGACATCGAGGACCTGGCCGAGGCGTCGGTGGCGCTCGCCGGTCACGTCGCGGTGAACTGGCCGGAACAGCCGGCGCCCAAGGTCCGGCTGCTGCCGCGCAAGCTGGCCGTCGCCGAGCTGGCGAAGGTGGTCGACAGGTCCGCCCCGGGCATCCCGATCGGCGTGAACGAGTCGGCGCTCGCCCCGGTCTACCTGGACCTGGCCGGTGAGCCGCACCTGACGGTGTTCGGCGACGCCGAGTGCGGCAAGACCAACCTGCTGCGGCTGATCGCGCGGGGAATCGCCGAGCGGTACACCCCGGCCCAGGCGCGGCTGGTCATCGCCGACTACCGGCGCGGGCTGCTGGGCGCGGTCGAGGGCGACCACCTGCTCGACTACGCACCGTCGAACCAGGTGTTCAGCCAGGGGCTCGGCTCGATCCGCAGCGCGTTGCAGAACCGGCTGCCCGGCCCGGACGTGACCACCGCCCAGCTGCGCGACCGGAGCTGGTGGAAGGGTCCGGACCTGTACATCCTGGTGGACGACTACGACCTGGTCGCCTCCGGTGGCGGCAACCCGCTGAGCGCGCTGCACGAGTTGCTGCCGCAGGCGCGGGACGTCGGCCTGCACCTGATCATCACGCGCCGGGTCGGCGGTGTGGCGCGGGCGCTGTACGAGCCGGTGCTGCAGCGCCTGCGCGAGCTGGACTCGCCGGGTCTGCTGATGTCCGGCAGCCGGGAGGAGGGCGCGGTCTTCGGCAACCTGCGGCCGACCCCGCAGCCGCCGGGCCGGGGCACGCTCGTGCGCCGCCGCGACGGCCGGCAGCTGATCCAGACCGCGTGGACGGAACCGGCCTGACGGGACGCCTACAACGACGCGGTCTCCGGTCTGGCCGCCACCGCCGCCATCCCGGTCCTGGCCGTCGGCATGTCGACGATCGTCGAATCGTCACGCGGGCGGCCCTGGCCTCGGGCTCGACCGTCCACCTCGTACGCAGGGCGCCCGGACCACGTCTGTCGACAGTGGGGTGGCGGGATGCGACGGCGAGCCGTCAGGGCTGCGCGGGTTGGACGTCGTCCGCTACGGTTCGGATGAAGTGTCCGTCGGTGGGGTGGGTACGCCTTGCCGCGGGGGAGGGCGCGGCGGATCCGCCGCCACAACATGACGGAAGGGTGTGAAGCATGGCGTTCGAGGTCAGTGCAGCGACTCTGCACACCGCCGCGAGTGACGTGCGGTCCACGCGCAGCGACGTCGACGGCGAGCTCAAGAAGCTGTGGAACGTGGTCGACGATCTGGCGATGGCCTGGAAGGGCCAGGCGTCCACGGGCTTCCAGGGCCTGATGAACCGCTGGACCGAGGACACGAACAAGCTGCTGACCGCGATGGACAACATCGCGGACCTGCTTGACAAGTCCGGCACCACGCACCAGGTCAACGACGAAGACCAGCAGCAGATGCTGGACAAGTTCCACGCCGCGCTCAACCCGTGATCCGCGAGGACAGGCAGAGGAGGAATCGATGAGCATCAAGGTTGACTACGCTGTTCTGGAGAGCAGCAACCAGCAGATGCAGGCCATCTCGCGGACCATCGACGAGAAGCTGGACACGCTTCGGGCGATGCTGAGCAAGCTCGAGTGGGAGGGCCAGGACCGGGTCGCCTACGAGCAGCACCAGGCCCAGTGGGACGCCGCCGTGCGGGACATCAACAAGGTCCTGAACGAGATCGGCGGCGCGGTGGGCATCGCGCGCGAGAACTACATGACCACGGAGATGAGCAACTCCAAGGTCTGGGGCAACTGAGCCCGAACGGTCCACAGCGGCTCCGCTCCGGCTCGTGCCGGGCGGAGCCGTCGTGCGTTCTCAGGCGTCCTGCGGGACTTCCCGCCGTCCGGGGCGCCATCCGCGCCGGCGTCCGCGTGCCACGATGGGGCGCATCGTCAGCAGGACGCCGGCCAGCAGCGCGCCGACGACGGCGACCCAGATCGCGACGGTGCGCTGCCAGGCCAGCGGGTCGGCGGGCGGCGCCGGCGGCGGCATCGCACCCGGTGGCGGATCCTCCCGGGTGCCCAGCAGGCTGGTGACCGCCCGGTACGGGTTGACCATGCCGAAGCCGACCTCGGCGTTGTGCCCGTCGGGCGGGTTGTCGGCGGTACGGGTCAGCCGGTAGGCGACCTCGTCGGCGCTGATGTCCGGGTGTGCGGCCCGCACCAGCGCGGCGGCCCCGGAGACGTAGGCGGTGGCGAAGCTCGTCCCGCCCTGCGGCTCGGCCCGGTAGCCCGATCCCTGCGGCGCGGGCCCGACGATGTCCAGCCCGGGGCCGGCGATGTCCACATAGTCCCCGCTGACCGAGCTGCCGACGTGCCCGCCCTGCTCGTCGATCCCGGCGACGGCGACGACACCGGCGTACGCCGCCGGATAGGCGGGCCGGTCCTCCCGGTTCTCCTGCCGGTTGCCGGCGGAGGCGACGACCACCACGTCCTTGCCGAGCGCGTACCGCACCGCGGACTTCAGCGCCGGGTCGTCGAGCGTGACCAGGGACAGGTTGATCACGTCGGCGTCGTGGTCGACCGCCCAGCGGATCGCCTTGCCGATCTCGGCCGGCACGTCCGGGTCGAAGTTCTCCCTGTTCTCGGCCAGCACCCGCAGCGGAAGGATCTTCGCCTCCGGCGCGATGCCGGTGTACGGCGAGCCGGTGCCCTCCCGGCCGGCGATGATGCCCGCGACCATGGTGCCGTGGCCGACCAGGTCGCACTGGCCCTTCAGGCGGACGAGCTGGTTGAAGTCCTCGCCCGGCAGCACGCGCCCGCGCAGCAGGGGATGGTCCGGCGAGACCCCGGAGTCGATCACCGCGACGGTGATCCCCGCGCCCTTGCCGATCCGCCACGCGGCGGCCGGGTCGAGGCGGCTCAGCGCCCACGGCACCTCGGTGGGCGCCGGGCCGCCGGGCGGGCCGCACTTCGGGGCGGCCAGCGCGGGCGCGGGCAGCGCCAGCGCGCCGCCGAGCAGGGCGGTCACCGTCGCTCCGGAAAGGACGGACCTGATCCGGTGTCCGGCCCGGACGCGTCCCGTGGTCGCGCCCGGCCGCGAGCTGTCGCGCACGCGGTGAGATTACCTGCCGCGCCCGCCCGCGCGGGCACACGTGGTACCGGCCTGGTCACCTGTCGGCGGTGGCGTCCCCGACCGGCTCGGCGAAGAGGGCCAGCAGGGCGCCGACCTGCTGGTCGGCCTCGGCCGGGTGCCGGAAGCGTCCCTTCGGGTTGATCGTGTACTCGTTGCGCCGTCCCACCCGCGTACGCCGCAGGTAGCCCCCCGCCTCCAGGTCGGCGACGATGGCCTGGGCCGCCCGTTCGGTCACGCCCACCTCGTCGGCCACGTCCCGCAGCCGGGCGGTGGGATTGCGTGCGATCGCGAGCAGCACGTGGCCGTGGTTGGTGAGGAAGGTCCAGTTACGGCGGCTCCCGCCCTCAGCTGGTGTGGTCGCCATGGTGGTCATGCTATTCCCCTGCTCGGTAGTACCGGCCCGGCGCGGGCCGGCACGGGAAAGTATGAAATGCGTATCACGAATCTTGACGGGCCCCCAGGTGCGTGTGACCGTGGGTCGCGAGGCCGTTCGGCCTGGTGGTTCCCCAGGTAGACGAGGTGAGGGACATGACGCCGAGCACCCCGGAGCAGGCACTGACCGAGCTGCGTGCCGGTAATCACCGGTTCGTCAGTGGCGCTCCGCAGCATCCGAATCAGGACGCCGGGCACCGGGCGGCGGTCGCCGTCGGCCAGCACCCCTTCGCGGTGATCGTCGGCTGCTCCGACTCGCGGCTCGCCGCCGAGATCATCTTCGATCGCGGTCTCGGTGACCTCTTCGTGGTGCGGACGGCCGGGCACACCGCCGGGCCGGAGGTGCTCGGCAGCGTCGAGTACGCGGTCACCGTGCTCGGCACGCCGCTCGTGGTGGTGCTCGGCCACGACTCGTGCGGCGCGGTCCAGGCCGCCCGGGAGGGGGTCCGGACCGGCGCCGCCCCGGTCGGGCACCTGGGCGCGGTGGTGGACGCGGTCTCGCCCAGCCTGCTGCGCGCCGCCCGCCAGGGCGTCGACGACCTCGACGGCATCATCGACGTGCACATCGCGCAGACGGTGGAGACGCTGCTGGCCCGGTCCGCCGTACTGGCCGAGCGGGTGGCGGCCGGGCGGTGCACGGTGGTGGGCATGTCGTACCGGCTCGCCGGCGGCGAGGTGCGGACCGTGGCGCAGTCCCCGGCCCCGCTGCCCGCTCCGGCGGCGCCCGCCGACCCGGCGCTGGCCGGCTGACCCGTAGGGCGACGAAGGGGCCGCCCTCGGGGCGGCCCCTTCGTCGTGTCCGGGTCAGAGCAGCGACATGTGGACGTGATCGGTGTGGTTCGACGGTCCGCTGTACGAACGCCAGCCGGTGGCCGGGAACCAGATCTGCCGGTTCCAGATGACGTAGTAGATGCCCAGCCGGTCGGCGTTGCGGATGAGGAAGGCGGCGACCTCGTTGCCGTACCGGCGGGTGTCGTTGTTGTGCCAGGGCGCGAAGCCGCTGTTCTGGAGCGACCAGTCGCACGCCTTGCCCTTGGGGTGCTCCCACGGCCCGCCGGGCCGGTAGCAGCCCACGAAGCGCTTGAAGCCCGCGCGGCGGACCTCCTGGTAGGCGTGCAGTGTGCGCGGTGTGACGCAGCCCGAGGTGGTCGGGTCGTCCTCGCTGCACGACTCGGCCTTCCAGCCGCCGTCGGCGGTGCGGCCGGGGGCGATCTTGGCGACCGGTGAGGTGGCGGAGACCAGGCCGCCGGTGAAGCCGAGACCGCCGACGAGCTTCAGCGCGCGCTCGGCCTGCACCTTCTCGCGCTCCATCGCGTTCTTCTGCTTCTCCTGCTCGCGCACCTCGGCGTCGAGCGCGATCTTGGCCTGCTCGGCGCGGGTCTTGACCGCGTTGATGGCGGCCAGGCGCTGCGCGTTGAGGAGGTTCAGTTCGTCCAGGGCGTTGACCCGGCGGACGAACGAATCGGGGGAGTTGCTCTCCAGCAGCATCGCCATCGCGCCCATCCGGCCGGTCCGGTAGGACTGGGCGGCGAGCTGGTTGACCTGTGGGCTGAGCGCGTCGAATTCGGCCTGTGCCGTCTTCACCTCGGCCGCCAGCCGCCGCTGGCGGTCCTGCGACTTGGCCAGCTTCGCCTTGGCCTGGAGGAAGTTGCGGTTGGCGGCGTCGATCGCCTCGGTGATGAGCGGCGGTTCGCCGTCCTCCTCGTGACCCGAGGGGGTGCCGGGGGCCGCCGCAGTGGGGGCCGCGGTCGCCGGGGTGGGCCCGGCCAGCACGGCCAGCGAGGCCAGCACGGCCACCACGGGTGTCAGCCAGCGGCGCAGGGGTGCCGTCACAATGTTCCCTTCCGTCGGCCGCCGACCGGGTTAGCTGACGGGTTCGGGACGGAAGTGGCCCCTACCGCTGTCGCGGATTCACCCCATGTACCTGGTTCCCCGGCTCGCCCGCGGGCGATTGGGCGGCGGCACCGCTGGCGCCGGTGCGCGCCTTCGGCGGTGACCGGCAGCGAGGTTACCTGACAGCACTCCTGAGGTTCTACGTCCGGAAGCCGACCAATAGCGAGATTTCGCCGTGGCGCACCGTGACCAGCGTCGCGTTTGAAATCGATGGTCACGCTGCGCAGTGTCACCATGCGGCCTCCGTACTCTTCCCGCCGCCGAGCGCCTCCAGCGCGTCGTCCCGCCCGGCCGGCGGCCGGGGCGCGGGTGGCGCCGGTTCCGCGCCGCGCGAGCGCCGTCCGGCGGTGGTCACGATCGCGGCCAGTCCGGTCGTCAGCGGTACGGCGGCGATCAGGCCGAGCGTGGCCACCGCGCTGCGGACGATCTCCTGGGCGAGGAACTCGCTGGTGAGGATCTGGCTGACCGGTCGGGCGTCGGCGACCAGCAGGAGCAGCAGCGGCAGCGAGGCGCCCGCGTACGCCAGCACGATGGTGTTGACGGTGGACGCGATGTGCGCCCGGCCGACCCGGGTCGCGGCCCGGTAGAGCTGCCGCCGGGACAGGCCCGGGTTGGCGTGTGCCAGTTCGGTGACGGTGGCCGCCTGGGTGACTGTGACGTCGTCCAGCACGCCCAGCGAGCCGATGATGATGCCGGCCAGCAACAGCCCGTGCAGGTCCACGTCGGCCTGGAACATGGACAGCGTGGTGGCGTCCTCGCTGCCGAAGCCGGTCAGGTGGGTGGCGGACGTGGCGAGCAGGCCGAGCACGCCGGTGACCACCAGGCTGCCGAGCGTGCCGAGCACCGCCACCGACGTCTGCGCGGTGATCCCGTGGGTCAGGTAGAGCACCACGAACATGATCAGCGCGGCGCCCACGATCGCCACCAGCAGCGGCGGCCGGCCGGACCCGATGCCCGGCAGCACGAAGCCGAGCACGATGGCGAAGCTGGCCACCAGCCCGCCGAGCGCGGCGAGCCCGCGCCAGCGGCCGAACGCCACGATCGCGGCGGCGAACAGCACCATCAGCCAGATCAGCGGTGTGCCGCGCTGGTGCTCGGCGATGTTGTAGGACTTCACCGCCGGGTCGGCCGGGTCGGTCAGTTCGACCAGGACGACCTCGTCGCCGACGGCGACCCGGGGCGCGCCCGGCCCGGCCGGGATCGGCATCTCGACCGGCCGGCCCGCGTCCGGGCCCTGCTCGGCGGTGACGGTCACGGTGCCGCAGGGGCCACCTCCACCGGCCGGCGTCTCCGGGGTGGGCGGGCAGGGCTCGGTGACCACCCGGGTCACGGTGCCGTGGTAGCGGGGGACGTCCGCGCCGCCGACCGGCTCCCGGTCCTGCCGGGGCCAGAGCACCAGCGCCGCGATCACGGTGAGCGCGAACAGCGGAACCACCACGGCGACGAGCAGCCGTCGTACGCCCGGCGGCGCGGCGGCTGCGGGGCGGGTGTGGTCGGCACCCATGGCGTCTCTCCCAACGGTCGCGGCGACGCCTGGTCCGCCGGACCGGTCTGGTCACCCGGCCGGCGTGGACGTGTCGACCACGTCCGGGGCGTCGCCCGGCCATGGTAGGCAGCCCGGCTCGCCCGGCCCGGCAGGCCGGGCCCGGGACGGGCGGGTGACCGTTTCAGCCGCGCTTCATGAGGCGGCCGACAGCGGCCATCATCTCGGTCGCCATCTCGTCGGCCCGGCCCTCGGCGGCGCCCTCGTGCATGCAGTGCCGGGCGTGGCCGTCGAGCAGGCCGAGGCCGACCTTGTCCAGCGCCGCCTGGATGGCCGAGATCTGGGTCAGCACGTCGATGCAGTAGCGGTCGTCCTCGACCATCTTCTCGATGCCACGGACCTGGCCCTCGATCCGGCGGAGCCGGGCGAGGAGTTGGTCCTTGCTGGCGGTGTAGCCCCGGGTCGGGCTGGACGGCGCGGTCATGACACCGAGGATAGCGTACCCCTTGGGGGTATGCTAACGTTCGAGTCGTACCCCAGGGGGGTATGAGATCGGAGGGCGAGATGGAGACCACGTACCAGGTGAACGGCATGACCTGCGGGCACTGCGTCAACTCGGTGAGCACCGAGCTGAGCGCGCTTCCGGGCGTCACCGACGTCCAGGTCGACCTGGCCGGCGGCCGGGTCACCGTCACCAGTCGGAACCCGCTGGACGTGGACGCGGTCCGCGCGGCGGTCGACGAGGCCGGCTACGACCTCGTCGGTGCGTGACGGGTCCGGCGGACCCGCAGAAACCGAGGAGACACCATGAACACGGCGACGAAGCTCAGCGGCTTCGCCCTCGGCCTCGTGGCGGTGTTCGGCGCGGCGTACGGGATCGGCACCCTGGCCGATCCCGTCGCCCCGGCCGCCGACACCCGCCACGACGACAGCGACAGCGACCACGGGGCCGGCGGCACCGGCCACGGTGACGAGAACGGGGCCTCCGCGCACCCGCCCGGCGGGCTGCTCGTCTCCGAACGCGGCTACACGTTCCAGCCCGCCGCCGCCCCGGCCGGACAGTTCGCCTTCCGGATCACCGGCCCGGACGGCGCGCCGGTCACCCGCTTCGAGGTGGCCCACGACAAGCGCATGCACCTGATCGTCGCCCGGCGGGACCTCTCCGGGTTCCGGCACGTCCACCCGGAGATGACCGGCGACGGCACCTGGCAGGTCGCCTCGCCGCTGCACGGCCCCGGCGCCTGGCGGGCGTTCGCCGACTTCACCCCCGAAGGCGGCGACCCGCTGACCCTCGGCCTGGACGTCACGGTCCCCGGCGAGCTGACCGCCCGGCCGCTGCCGGCACCGGCGACCAGCACCACCGTCGACGGCTACACGGTCACCCTGACCGGCACGCCGGAGCCGGGCCGGACCAGCCGGCTCACGCTCTCCGTCAGCCGCGACGGGCGGCCGGTCACCGACCTTCAGCCCTACCTCGGCGCGTACGGGCACCTGGTGGCGCTGCGGCAGGGCGACCTGGCGTACCTGCACGTGCACCCGGAGGGCACGCCCGGCGACGGGCGCACACCGGCCGGTCCGGCGATCACGTTCGCCGCCGAGGTGCCCTCGGCCGGGGCGTACCGTCTCTACCTGGACTTCCGGCACGGCGACGCGGTGCACACCGCCGAGTTCACCGTCCTCGCCGGCGACCGGACCGCGCCGGTGCCCACCGCGCCGGCACCCACCACCGCACCGACCCCGGACGCCGGACACGGCAGCCCGGGGCACGGGCACAGTTGAGCGCCGGAGGTGCCGCGATGACTGCCACGGGAAAGGCGCTGCCCACCGCGCCGAACCTGATCGAACTGGCGATCGGCGGGATGACCTGCGCGTCCTGCGCCGCCCGGATCGAGAAGAAGCTCAACCGGATGGACGGCGTCGAGGCGACAGTGAACTACGCCACCGAGAAGGCCACCGTCCGGTACGCCGACGACATCGCCCCGGCCGACCTGATCGCCACGGTCGAGAAGACCGGTTACACCGCCGTGGTGCCGCCACCGCCCGAGCAGGCGGAGGCGGCAGCGGCCGGGGAGCCGGTGGACGAGCTGCAAGCGGCGCGTACCCGGCTCCGGGTCTCCGCCGTGCTCACCCTGCCGGTGATCGTGCTCGCCATGGTGCCGGCCTGGCAGTTCGACTACTGGCAGTGGGCCTCGCTGACGCTCGCCGCCCCCGTGGTGGTCTGGGGCGGGCTGCCGTTCCACCGCGCCGCGCTGGTCAACCTGCGGCACGGCGCGGCGACCATGGACACGCTCGTCTCGCTCGGCACACTTGCCGCGTTCGGCTGGTCGCTCTGGGCCCTGTTCCTCGGCGACGCCGGCATGCCCGGGATGACGCACGCGTTCAGCTTCGACATCACCCGCGGCGACGGCGCCGGCAACATCTACCTGGAGGCCGCCGCCGGGGTGACCGTGTTCATCCTGGCCGGGCGGTACTTCGAGGCCCGCTCCAAGCGCACCGCCGGCTCGGCGCTGCGGGCCCTGCTCGAACTGGGCGCCAAGGACGTGGCGGTGCTGCGCGGCGGGCAGGAGACCCGGATTCCGGTCGGCCGGCTCGCGGTCGGGGACCGGTTCGTGGTCCGGCCCGGCGAGAAGGTCGCCACCGACGGCGTGGTCGAGGAGGGCACCTCGGCCGTCGACGCCGCCATGCTCACCGGCGAGTCGGTGCCGGTCGAGGTGGGGCCGGGCGACGCCGTGGTCGGCGCCACGGTGAACGCCGGCGGCCGGCTGGTGGTCCGCGCCACCCGGGTCGGCGGCGACACCCAGCTCGCCCAGATGGCGCGGCTGGTGGAGCAGGCGCAGACCGGCAAGGCGGCGGTGCAGCGGCTCGCCGACCGGGTCTCCGGCGTGTTCGTGCCGATCGTGATCGCGCTGGCCACCGGCACACTCGGCTGGTGGCTCGGCACCGGTTCCGGGCCGGCCGCCGCGTTCACCGCGGCGGTGGCCGTCCTGATCATCGCCTGCCCGTGCGCGCTCGGCCTGGCCACGCCGACCGCGCTGCTCGTCGGCACCGGGCGCGGCGCGCAGCTCGGAGTGCTCATCAAGGGGCCGGAGGTGCTGGAGTCCACCCGCCGGGTCGACACCGTGGTGCTCGACAAGACCGGCACCGTCACCACCGGCCGGATGGCGCTGGCCGAGGTGCTGCCCGCCGGGGGCGAGGACGCCGCCGAGCTGCTCCGGGTGGCCGGCGCGCTGGAGGCCGCCTCCGAGCACCCGATCGCGCGGGCCGTCGCCGAGGCCGCGGCCGAGGCCGGGGCGCTGCCGCCGGTCGGCGGGTTCGCCAACGCCGAAGGGCTGGGCGTGACCGGCACCGTCGACGGCCGGAGCGTGGTGGTCGGCCGGGCCCGGCTGCTGCGGGAGCGGGGTCTCGACGTACCCGAGGAGGTCGAGCGGGCCGCGTCCGGCGCGGAGGCCGCCGGGCGGACGGCGATCCTGGCCGGCTGGGACGGTCGGGCCCGGGGTGTGCTCGCGGTGGCCGACGGGGTGAAGCCGACCAGCCGGGCGGCGGTCGCCCGGCTGCGTGAGCTGGGCCTGCGGCCGGTGCTGCTCACCGGCGACAACACCACGGTGGCGAAGGCGGTGGCCGCCGAGGTCGGCATCGACGAGGTGATCGCGGAGGTGCTGCCCGCCGACAAGGTCGACGTGGTCGAGCGGCTCCAGCGCGAGGGCCGGGTGGTCGCCATGGTCGGCGACGGGGTGAACGACGCCGCCGCGCTGGCCCGGGCCGACCTCGGGCTGGCCATGGGCACCGGCACGGACGCGGCCATCGAGGCGGCCGACCTGACGCTGGTGCGGGGCGACCTGACGGCCGCCGCGGACGCCATCCGGCTCTCCCGCCGGACGCTGGCGATCATCAAGGGCAACCTGTTCTGGGCGTTCGCCTACAACGTCGCGGCGCTGCCGCTGGCGGCGGCCGGTCTGCTCAACCCGATGCTCGCCGGGGCGGCGATGGCGTTCTCGTCGGTGTTCGTGGTGGGCAACAGCCTTCGGCTGCGGCGCTTGCGCCCGATCGGGTGACGGGATTGAGCGGACGGCCGCCGGGGTAACCAGTTGTCGTCAGGCAATCGCACCAGTGGAGGTCATCATGGGTCTCGACGACAAGATCGACAACACGTCGCAGGACACCGCGGGCAAGGTCAAGGAGGGCATCGGCCGGGCGACCGACAACGAGCGCCTCGAGGCCGAGGGCCGCAACGACCAGGCCGGCGCCAAGCTCAAGCAGGCCGCCGAGAAGGTCAAGGACGCCTTCAAGAGCTGAGTACGGTACGCGACGCACACACACCACCGGGTCGGCCCACGGGCCGGCCCGGAGTGCTGTGTACGGGCGGTGACGATCCCGAGTGGCCCATCCCACCGCCCACATCGATGCGGCGGGACCGCCGGGATCGGCGCCGGTGCATAGGATGCGAGGCGACCTCGAATGCGGAGGAGCTCCTCGATGGCCGATCCTGCCGACCCGTCCGGCTTCGGCCGGGTGCTGTCCGAAACCATGGCCGCGCTCCAGCGGCAGACCGATGCGGGCGAGCAGGTGGCGCCGCCGGAAGGTGTCGGTGAGGCCGCCGACGGCCTGATCCGGGTCACCGCCGGTCCTCCCGGGCAGGTCACCGCGCTGACGCTCGACCCCCGCGTGATGCGGATGGCCAGCGAGACCCTCGCCGAGGAGATCGAAGCGGCGGTCAACGCCGCGCTCGCCGACCTGCGGGAGCAGTCCACCACCGCCCCCGGCGAGGTCGACCTGGGCTCGCTCGGTGAGCAACTGCGCCGCATCCAGGCGGACGCGGGGCGCCAGTTCAGCATGTTCACCGACGCCCTGATGCAGGCGCAGGACCGGCTCGCCCGCCAGGACGGGCGCTGATGCCGGTCGAGGTCGATCCGGAGCGGCTGGGTGCCTCCGGGTCAGCGCTGGACGGCGTCGCGACCCGGTTCGGTGCGGCGCTGACCGCCTTCCGGGCCGAGCTGGCCGGCTTCGGTCGGCCCTGGGGGTCCGACGACATCGGCTCGCTGATCGGCGCGGCCCACGACGAGGTCTCCGCGTTCGCGTTCGAGTGCTTCGACAGCGCGCTCGACGAGATCGCCGCTGCCGGTGCCGACCTCGGCGGGATGGCCGTCCGCTACGCCGAGACCGAGGCGGCCATCACCCGCAACCTCGACGGCCTGCGGCGGATGCTGGGAGGCTGAGCATGGGCATGGAGCTACCCGGGGAGCTGCGGTCGCTGCTCGGCGTCCTCGGCTACACCTGGCCCGAGGCTGACGAGACCAAGCTCTTCGAGATGGGCAACGCCTGGATCCGGTTCTCCGACACCCTCTCCGGCGTGGTGAGCGAGGCGAACACCGGCGCCGCGACGGTCTGGACCCAGCACACCGGCCAGGACATCACCGCGTTCCAGACCTGGTGGAACAAGGAGGACAGCCCGGCCGACAGCCTGCGCGACGGCGTCACCGCCGCCGTCCTGACCGGAACCGGCCTGATCATCTGCGGCGCGATCGTGCTCGCCCTCAAGGTCGCCGTCATCGTGCAACTGGTCGTCCTGGCCATCCAGATCGCCCAGGCGATCGCCACCGCGGCGGTCACCTTCGGTGCCTCGCTGCTGGAGATCCCGATCTTCCATGCGCTGGCCCGGACCATCGTCGGCAACCTCGTCCAGGAAGCCCTCTGGAAACTCGCCGACGGGTGAGGTGACATGGGCGGGGGTAGAGCGGGCGGCCGGTTGATGCGGGCCGCGCTGCGCTTTCTCAAGCGCACCAAGACGCGTAACCGGCCCGACCGGATGAAACCGCACTTCACCGAGCACGTCATGGGCGGCCACGTGAAGCCGGGCATGCCCAAGGGGTCGGGCTACCACTACCGGCCCGGCGGTGAGGACTTCCCCGGTCGCCGGCTCCAGCCCGGCAGCGTCGTCAAGGATCCCAAGACCGGGGCCTACACGGCCAAGCCGGAGTTCTTCGATCCGACGCTGAACCCTCCACACGGGGCCTGGAAGCCGAAGAAGGGCAACGGCGGGGAAAGCACGTTCTTCCCCGACGACTGGACGCCGGCCCAGGTCGACAACGCCATCACCGGCGCCTTCCAGAACGCGACGCCGGTACCCGGCACCAACATGTGGCGTGGCACTCACAAGGGCCTGGTGATCGAAGGTTTCTACAATGGCTCGGGCGGCTTCACCCACGGATGGCCGGTCGTCATCCCATGATCCGGAGGACTTCCGTTGGCGTTCATCAGTTTCTCCCTCGATGAGTTCCGGCTCCCGCTGTTCACCGTGACCGATCAGCGCTATCGGGCTCTCGGCGCGTGGCTGATCACCGACGTCTCCGTCTCCTACTCGGCATGCCTGGACGCCCTGCAGATGATCGAAGACGTGGCGAACGGCCGTCCGCTCGACGAGGGGTGGGACAGCGACAAGTACGAGGTCAGTTTCTCCCCCGACGGCGTCGAGTTCGTCAACGAGTGGGTCGCGGACGAGCGGGGCCGTTACTCGCTGGACGAGACCCGGGAGGCGGTCGAGTCCTACTGGGGGTTCCTGGTCGGCCGCCCGGAGAACCGCGAACTGATCCGCGAGTACCGGCCCGACCTGCCGCGCTGGCAGGCGGAACTGCTCCAGTGGGAGGAGCGGTGGGGCCGGCCGCATCCGTACCGGGGACGGTTGTTCTGACCCGGACCGGTCCGCGCGGAACTCACCGGCCGGCCAGGCGCGCGGCGCGTACCTCCAGATGACGCCGCTCCGGCAGGCTCGTGGTGGCCCGCGCGGCGGCCAGGTACGCGGCACGGGCCTCGGCGCGCTCACCGGCCAGGTCGAGCAGGTGCGCGCGGACGGCGGCGAGCCGGTGGTGGCCCGCCGTCCGGTCGTCGGCGTCGAGCGTGGCCAGCAGCGCCAGCCCGGCCCGCGGGCCGTCCACCATGGCCACCGCGACGGCCTGGTTGAGCGTGACCATCGGGTTCGGCGCGACCCGCGCCAGCACCCGGTAGAGCGCGACGATCTGCCGCCAGTCGGTGTCCTCGGCGGTGGGCGCCTCCGCGTGCACCGCGGCGATCGCCGCCTGCACCTGGTACGGCCCCGGCGCCGACCAGGTGAGCGCCTCGGTCACGAGCGCCACCCCCTCCGCGACGGCGTCGCGGTCCCATCGGCTGCGGTCCTGCTCGGCCAGCGGCACCAGCTCACCGGCCGGCCCGGTACGGGCCGCCCGATGCGCGTCGGTGAGCAGCATCAGCGCCAGCAGCCCGGCCACCTCGCCGTCGTCCGGAAGCACCCGGCGCAGCTCCCGGGCCAGCCGGATCGCGTCGGCGGTCAGGTCGGCCCGGTGCAGCGCCTCGCCGCTGGACGCGGTGTAGCCCTCGTTGAAGATCAGATAGAGCACCCGCAGCACGGAAGCGAGCCGTTCGTCCCGGTCGGCCGGCGACGGCAACGTGAAGCGCGCGCCCGCCGCCTCGATCCGCTGCTTCGCGCGGCGGATCCGCTGGCTCATCGTCGCCTCCGGCACCAGGTACGCGCGGGCGATCTCGGCCGTGCTCAACCCGCCCACGGCACGCAGCGTGAGCGCCACCTGCCCGCTCACCGGCAACGCCGGATGGCAGCAGAGGAACAGCAGCCGCAACGTGTCGTCCCCGCTGGGCGGCTCCTCGTCGGCGGGCGGGGCGACCGCCGCGTACGCGGGCTGCCGCACCGCCACCGCCACCTCGCGTTCCCGGCGGGCGTGCTCACTGCGCCACTCGTCGGTGAGCCGCCGGGTGGCGACGGTGACCAGCCAGGAGCGGGGACGGTCCGGCAGGCCCTGTTGGGGCCACTGCACGGCGGCGGCGAGCAGCGCCTCCTGCACGGCGTCCTCGCACGCGTAGAACTGGCCGTGGCGGCGGACCAGCACGCCGAGGACCTGCGGCGCGAGAGTACGCAGCAGGTCCTCGACCACCGGTGATGTCACATCTCCGTCCCGGCCTGCTCCATCACCGCGCGCACCTCCAGCACGCCGAAACCGTGGCGTACGTCCGGCCAGCGCGCGGCGATCTCGGCGGCCCGCTCCGGGGTCTCGCAGTCGACGGTCAGGTAGCCGGCGAACTGCTCCTTGCTCTCCATGAACGGCCCGTCGGTGACCTCGACGCCGCCACCGGCGGCCGGACGGGCCGTGCGGGCCTGCGAGGGGTGAGCCAGCGCCTCCCCGCCGACCAGCTCGCCGGACTCGGTCAGCTCCTTCATGATCTCGTCGACCTCACCGAAGATCGCGGTGCGTTCCGCCTCGGACAGCTCCTCCACGAAGCCGGGCCGGTTCCAGATCAGCAGCATGTACTTCACTGTGCACTCCTCGGATGCGGGCCACCGGCGGTGGCGCCTCGCAGACGGGTCGGAGCCGGTCCGCCCGATCCGACATCATCCCCGGGAGGGGTCAGCGGCCCCCGCGGAGCGGACGGCGTGCCGGGCGGTCCGGGTCGAGCGAGGCCCGGTCGGCCGCGCTGGTGCCGGAAACCCAGCCCTGCTCGTCGCGCACCTGCAGCCGGTGCCGGGTGGTGCCCGGAAAGAGCTGGTCGACGCGTTCCCGGACGGCGTCCGAGCGGGCCGCGAGCACCGGCAGCAGCCGGTCGTCAGCCAGTTCCTCGGCCGCCGCCGCACTCGCCGCCCGCAGCCGGTCGCCGATACGCAGCGCGAACGCGTTGAGGAACGACTCGTCGAAGCCCTTGGTGCGCCGCCCGCCGGCCCGGCCGCGCTCGCCCCGGCCGCGCAGCATCGCGGCGGTGGCCTGCACGAGCAGCGACGTGTGCAACAGCTCGACCGCCGCCAGGTCGGCCGGGAAACCGAGGACCGTGGCGAAGCCCAGGTCGTCGGACCAGACCGACTCGCACCGGTTCGCCGCCGCCACCTCCTGGATCAGCAGTGCCTTCGCGGCCGCGTACGGGGCGTCCACGCCGATCCGCACGCCGCCCGGGCCGCCGGACCGCTCGGCCCCGCCGTCGAGCAGCGCCGCGTCGATGCTGTGCCGGGCCATCAGCTCCTGCGCCTTCGCGGTGAACGCCTCCGCCTCGGCCGGGTAGCCGGTCGACTCGGCCTTGGCGAGCAGCGCGCGTACCCGGTCGAGCATCCGCGAGCCGCTCGGCAGGGCGGTGGCACGTGTGGTGCCCGCCGAGCCGGGTGGCGGCCGCAGCGCCGCGATCGGCGGCAGCCCCGCCACCAGGACGACCGCGTCCACGGCGTCCCGCAGCGCGGTGATCCGGTCGCCGTCGGCCCGCCGGTCCAGCCAGCCCGCGTCGTCGTCCCAGCGGGCGCCGGTCCCGGTGAGCTGGTCGTCGAACCAGGCCGGGACCGGCGCGGGCAGGGTGCGCCGCTGCGCGGCCATCGCGTCGCGCAGCAGCCGCGCGCCGCGCGAGGTCAGCCGCCGGGTGGCGAGCCGGTCCAGGTCGGCGGGCTGCCAGCCACGCGGCCAGAGCCGGCCCACGTCGCGGGTGAGCCGGGCGAGCAACGCCGCGTCCACCGCCGCGCCGTCGGCCACGACGAGCCCGTCGAGGGCTCGCTCGGCAGCGCGTACGTCGGTGCCGCGGGCGGTCGCCACGGCGGCGTCGAGCAGTCGCTCGGCTGGTGACACGGGTGGCTCTCCCTGAACTCCGACAGGCGGCAGGTCGTCCACCCCGGCACCGACGGTACCCGGCCCGCCCGGCCAGTACGACGACCCGATCCCGGCCGGGGACCGGTGAGCCCTTCGGCGGGCGGCCGGGCAGTCAGCGGGAGAACGACGCCCAGATGTTCTTGGTCTTCTCGGTGGCGTACCAGCCCACGTCGAGCGAGACCGACTGGGCCAGGAACAGACCTCGCCCGCCCGAGTCCGTCGGGCGGATGTCGCTCAGCTCCGGCACGGATCGCACGTCGTGGTCGGCCACGTCGAGCAGGAACCGGTCGTCTGTGGCGAGCAGCGTGATGATCGTGGGCGGCCGGCCGTGCCGCAGCGCGTTGCTGGCCAGTTCGGTGGCCACCAGCACGACCAGGTGCGGCACCTCGTCCAGATGCTCGCCCTGCACCAGCCCGTGCCGGTTCAGCGCCTCACGGAGCGAGGCGCGCAGCCCGCGCAGATCCTCGGGACTGTCCAGCACCCACTGCTCCAGCTCGGTGGCCTGTGGCGGCGGCGGCGAGGTACGCAACTGTCCCATGATCTGCCTTTACCCTGCGTAGCCGGTCGTTAAGCAGATCAGCGGCGCAGCAGCGCGAACACGCCCCACCCCAGGTACTCGCGCTGGAACCGGACGTACCGCAGCGGATCCTCGGCCAGCTCCCGCCGCAGCTCCGGGGCCAGCAGGTTCAGCCAGTGCGCGGCGGCGTACCGGTCCCAGCTGTCCTGGTCGGCGAGGACCATCTCGACCAGGTCCCAACCGCACCCGCCGAACGACTCGACCAGGCCGGGCAGGTCCGTGAACTCGTCCCGGGACCGGGCGTGCGAGCCGGTGACGGCCTCCTCGTCCGGCGGGTCACGCCGCCAGTAAGGCTCGCCGACGAGCGCCATGCCGCCCGGCCGTAACGCCCGGTCGAGCAGTTCCAGCGTCCCGGGCACCCCGCCGCCGATCCAGGTCGCGCCGACGCAGGCGGCCACGTCGACCGGCCGTTCCGGGGTGTACGCCGCGGCGTCGCCATGCACGAAACGTACCCGGTCGGCCACGCCGAGTGCGGTCGCGCGCTCGCGGGCCGCGGCGATGAAGGCGGTGCCGATGTCGATCCCGGTGCCGGTGATCCCGTGATCGCGGGCCCAGGTGCAGAGCAGTTCGCCCTTGCCGCTGCACAGATCGAGCAGTTCGTCGCCGGGGCGCAACCGGATCGCCCGGCCCAGCGTGGCCAGCTTGACGTCGTCGAACGGGTTGAGGATGCGCAGCTCGCCCTCGCGGATGGTGAACTGGCGCGGCAGGTCCGGTGGGGTCATCCGTGGAGGGTGCGGCCGCCCGGTGACGCGGAGCAACGGAATTCCGGTCTGGGCCGGTCCGGGTCTCCTGGGGTACGGTCACCGCATGGTGGTCGAGGAACACTGGTGGAACGGCGTCAGCAACCCTCGTGGACGGCGTGACGTCTACATCCGCACCGACGGAAGCCAGTGGCAGGTCCAGGCGCAGATCGGCGGGGCGTCCGGCCGGTCCAAGATCCAGCAGTGCCCGAGTCGTGGCTCGGCGAGCATCCTCGCCGGGGCGTGGCGTGCGAGCGGCTCCGGCTGGCGAGCGATGCCGCGCTGATCTCACGCTCAGCGCGCTGGCCTCACGCTCAGTAGCGAGGTCCGTGCGGCGCGCGATCGGCGAGTGACTCGGCGACCTCCCGCAGTTCGCGCTTGGAGCCCTGAGCACCGCGACGCTGCTGGCCAAGCTATTCCAGGACGCGAACCGCAAACTGCGCGAGGTGGCCGAGCGCTCATCCCCCGGGCCGCCACCCGCTGAGTCAGACGCCCCGCCGCTCGTACCGATGCCGGAGCCGGAAGTGGGACGAGAACGGGCGGACGGGTGCACCGGATTCCGGGTGGCAGCCGTCGCTTCCTGGTGAACCGCGCGGGTTCTGATGACGGCGGGCGTCGTCGGGGCGTACGCCGCTGTGGCGGCCGACCTGCGCGCGGTCGCGGCGGTGACCGCGCTGGGTGCGGCGGTCTTCGCCGGGTTCCTCGCGCACCGCTACAACCGGCTGACCGGCCCGGGCGACGCCCGGTCCCAGGCCGTGCCGATCGGCTTCGCCGCGATGCCCGGCGCGGGTAGCGCCACCGCCGGTCGATCGGCGGCGCGGCCGGTCCGGTGACCCGGATCACCGCCCACGGCGACGGCGTGAAAAGCGCGTCAAGAAACCGCGGCCCCGCGTGATGGTCGCGTCAAAGCCCCTGTCCGCCGGGCTGACACGGCGTTGTGATTGCTCGGCGCGGCCGGGAAGCGGTCGCGACGACATCTTCCGCTAGGAGAGATCAGCCGTGTCTGACGTGCTGTTCGTGTTGCTGACGGTGGGGCTGTTCGCGGCTCTCGCCCTCGTGGTGAGGGGCGTGGAGAAGCTGTGAGCGCCGTCAACGCCGTCGGCCTGGTGCTGGCGATCGGCCTGGGCGTGTTCCTGGTCGCCGCCCTGCTGTTCCCGGAGCGCTTCTGATGAGCATGACGACAGCCGGCGTGCTCTTCGTCCTGTCGCTGGTGGTGGCGCTCGTCGCCGTGCACCGGCCGTTCGGCGACCACATGCACCGCGTGGTCGCCGGAACCCGGTCGTCCCGGATCGAGCGGGGGATCTACCGCCTGGTCGGGGTCAACCCGGCCGCCGAGCAGACCTGGGGCGTGTACGCCCGCTCGGTGCTGGCCTTCTCGGCCGTCTCCCTGCTGTTCCTGTACGCGTTCCAGCGCCTGCAGAACCACCTGTGGCTCTCGCTGGGATTCGACCCGGTGGTGCCGCACGGCGCCTGGAACACCGCTGTGTCGTTCGTGACCAACACGAACTGGCAGTGGTACTCGGGTGAGTCGACGATGGGTCACCTGGTGCAGATGGCCGGCCTGGCGGTGCAGAACTTCGTCTCGGCCGCGGTCGGCATCGCCGTGGCGGTGGCGCTGGTCCGGGGATTCGCCCGCAGCCGCACCGGCGAGCTGGGCAACTTCTGGGTCGACCTGACCCGGGTCACGCTGCGAATCCTGCTGCCGATCGCGGTGCTCGGCGCGCTCGCGCTGATGCTCGGCGGGGTGGTGCAGAACCTGTCCGGCGGGACCGACGTGACCACGCTTACCGGAGGCACCCAGACCGTCACCGGCGGGCCGGTGGCGAGCCAGGAGGTCATCAAGGAGCTGGGCACCAACGGCGGCGGCCTCTACAACGTCAACAGCGCCCACCCGTTCGAGAACCCGACCACGTGGACGAACTGGCTGGAGATCTTCCTGATCCTGCTGATCCCGTTCAGCCTGCCCCGGGTCTTCGGCCGGATGGTCGGGCAGAAGCGGCAGGGCTACGCGATCGTCGCCGTGATGGCGATCCTGGCGCTCGCCGGCATCACCCTCACCAACGTCTTCGAACTGACCGGCGACGGCACGGTGCCGCAGGCGGTCGGCGCGGCGCTGGAGGGCAAGGAGGTGCGCTTCGACGTGTCGAACTCGGCCACGTTCGCGGCGGCCACCACGCTCACCTCGACCGGCGCCGTCAACTCGTTCCACGACTCGTACACCGCGCTGGGCGGCATGACGGTGCTCGGCAACATGATGCTCGGCGAGGTCGCCCCGGGTGGGGTCGGCGCCGGCCTGTACGGGCTGCTGATCCTCGCGGTGATCACGGTGTTCGTGGCCGGTCTGATGGTCGGGCGCACCCCGGAGTACCTGGGCAAGAAGATCGGCTCACGCGAGATCAAGTTCGCCTCGATGTACTTCCTGATCACCCCGGCGCTGGTGCTCACCGGCACCGCCGCCGCGTTCGCCACCGGCAACGACTCGACAGCGCTCAACGTCGGGCCGCACGCACTGTCCGAAGTGCTCTACGCGTTCACCTCGGCGAGCAACAACAACGGTTCCGCGTTCGCCGGCATCACGGTGAGCACGCCGTGGTGGAACACCGTGCTCGGGCTCTGCATGCTGCTCGGCCGGTTCCTGCCGATCATTTTCGTGCTCGCGCTGGCCGGCTCGCTGGCCCGCCAGCAACCCACACCCGCCTCCGAGGGCACCCTGCCGACCCACCGGCCGCTGTTCGTCGGCATGGTCGTCGGCGTCACGGTGGTCCTCGTCGCGCTCACCTTCCTCCCCGCACTCGCGCTCGGCCCGCTGGCCGAAGGGCTGTGACCACCATGAGAGACACGGACATGACCGCACCTGTGCAGACCGCCGACGCGCCGGTGCCCGGCACACCGGACCGCCGGGACGACCGGGTCGGTGGCGGGCTGCTCGACCCCCGCCAGTTGCTCCGGTCGCTGCCGGACGCGCTGCGCAAGCTCGACCCGCGCACGCTGTGGCGCAACCCGGTGATGCTGATCGTGGAGATCGGCGCGCTGTTCACCACAGTGCTCGCGGTGGCCGACCCGTCGGTCTTCGCGATCGCGATCACCGTCTGGCTCTGGCTCACCGTGATCTTCGCGAACCTGGCCGAGGCGGTCGCCGAGGGGCGCGGCAAGGCGCAGGCGGACACGCTCCGCCGGGCCAAGCAGGACACCATCGCCACCCGCCTGGTCGGCTGGACGCCTGGTGCCGCCGCCAACGCGTACCGGGACGAGGCGGTGCCCGCGCCGCAACTGCGGCAGGGTGACGTCGTCCTGGTCGAGGCGGGGCAGGTCATCCCCGGCGACGGCGACGTGGTGGAGGGCATCGCCAGCGTCGACGAGTCGGCGATCACCGGCGAGTCCGCCCCGGTGATCCGGGAGTCCGGCGGCGACCGCAGCGCGGTCACCGGCGGCACGAGGGTGCTCTCCGACCGGATCGTCGTCCGGATCACGCAGAAGCCCGGCGAGAGCTTCATCGACCGGATGATCGCGCTGGTCGAGGGCGCCAACCGGCAGAAGACGCCGAACGAGATCGCGCTCAACATCCTGCTGGCCGCGCTGACGGTCATCTTCCTGCTCGCCGTCGTCACGCTCCAGCCCATGGCGATCTTCGCCAAGGGCTACCAGGCCGCCGCGCCGGACACCGCGGCCATCACCGACTCCGGCGTCACCGGCGTCGTCCTGGTCTCGCTGCTGGTCTGCCTCATCCCGACCACCATCGGCGCGCTGCTGTCCGCGATCGGCATCGCCGGCATGGACCGGCTCGTGCAGCGCAACGTCCTCGCCATGAGCGGCCGGGCGGTCGAGGCGGCGGGCGACGTCAACACGCTGCTGCTGGACAAGACCGGCACGATCACGCTCGGCAACCGGCAGGCCGCCGAGTTCCTGCCGGTCACCGGCGTGGACGCGGCCACGCTCGCCGACGCGGCGCAACTGTCCAGCCTGGCCGACGAGACCCCCGAGGGCCGCTCGGTGGTGGTGCTCGCCAAGAACGAGTTCGGGCTGCGCGAGCGCGAGCCCGGCCTCATCCCGCACGCCACGTTCGTGCCGTTCACCGCGCAGACCCGGATGAGCGGCGTCGACCTCGACACCGACGGCGACGTCCGGCACATCCGCAAGGGCGCCGCCGCCGCGGTGATGAAGTGGGTACGCGAGAACGGCGGCCACCCGACCGCGCAGGTCGGTGAACTGGTCGACGCGATCAGCGGCACCGGCGGCACGCCGCTCGTGGTGGCCGAGCACGTGGCCGGGGAACCGGCCCGGGCGCTCGGCGTCATCCACCTCAAGGACGTGGTCAAGGCCGGAATGCGGGAGCGCTTCGACGAGATGCGCCGGATGGGCATCCGGACCGTGATGATCACCGGCGACAACCCGCGTACCGCGAAGGCGATCGCCGACGAGGCGGGCGTGGACGACTTCCTCGCCGAGGCCACGCCGGAGGACAAGCTCGCGCTGATCAAGAAGGAGCAGGAGGGCGGCCGGCTCGTCGCCATGACCGGCGACGGCACCAACGACGCACCAGCGCTGGCCCAGGCGGACGTCGGCGTCGCCATGAACACCGGCACGTCGGCCGCGAAGGAGGCCGGCAACATGGTCGACCTCGACTCCGACCCGACCAAGCTGATCGAGATCGTGGAGATCGGCAAGCAGTTGCTGATCACCCGGGGTGCGCTGACGACGTTCAGCATCGCCAACGACATCGCGAAGTACTTCGCGATCATCCCGGCCATGTTCGCCGGCATCTATCCCTCGCTGGACCGGCTCAACATCATGCGCCTGGCCGGCCCCGAGTCGGCGATCCTGTCCGCCGTCGTCTTCAACGCGATAGTCATCGTGGCGTTGATCCCGCTGGCCCTGCGCGGCGTGCGCTACCGCCCGGCCAGCGCCTCGACGCTGCTGCGCCGCAACCTGTGGCTCTACGGCCTCGGCGGCATCGTGGTGCCGTTCGTCGGCATCAAGCTCATCGACCTGCTCGTCCAGTTCGTCCCGGGGATCTCGTGATGCGCCTTCCCAGTTGGCTCTCCCAGCACCTGGCCGCCCTGCGCGCGGTGCTCGTCTTCACCGTGCTGCTCGGCCTGGTCTACCCGCTCGCCCTGGCCGCCGTGGGTCGGCTCCCCGGCCTCGACGGCAAGGCGGACGGCTCACTCGTCACCGCCGGCGGGAAGACCGTCGGCAGCTCGCTGATCGGCCAGTCCTTCACCGACGCGGACGGCAACCCCGTCCCGCGCTACTTCCAGTCCCGCCCGTCGGCCGCCGGGGACGGCTACGACCCGACCTCCACCGCGGCGAGCAACCTCGGCCCGGAGAGCGTGGTGGACACGCTCACCGGCGACGAGGAGACCTCGGCGCAGAGCCTGCTCACCCAGGTCTGCGCGCGCAGCAAGGCGGTCGGCGAGCTGGACGGCGTGGACGGGCGGCGCCCGTACTGCACCCCGGACGGGGTGGGCGCGGTGCTCGCCGTGTTTCGCGCCGACGGTCTCACCGGCCGGACCACCCGCGTGGTGAGCGTCAACCAGGTGGCTCCCGCGACGCCGTTCGTCGCCAGCTACCAGGGCGTGCCGGTGGAACTGGCGGAGCCGGGTGAGGACTACGTCGCCGCCGGGGGACTGGTCACTCCGATCCGTGGCGACGCCCCCGCCGATCCGGCGGTGCCGGCCGACGCGGTCACCGCGAGCGGCAGCGGCCTCGACCCGCACATCTCCCCGGCGTACGCCCGGATCCAGGTGGCCCGGGTGGCGCGGGAGCGTGGCGCGGACCCGGCGGCGGTGCGGCGGCTGGTCGCGGAGCACACCACTGGCCGGGCGCTCGGTTTCATGGGCGCGCCCGGCGTGAACGTGCTGGAACTCAACCTCGCGCTGGACGAGGCGTTCCCGGCGCGCTGACGGAGGCGTTAAGAAGGGCCCCCTGCACCTCACGAGGCGTTAACAGGGGGCCCTTCCTTGCACTGGGGGGAGGATGGGGGCCGTGGGCAGGGGTGAACTGCGGATCTATCTCGGAGCCGCTCCGGGCGTCGGCAAGACGTACGCCATGCTCGAGGAGGCCCAGCGCCGGGCCGAGCGCGGCACCGACGTGGTGATCGGCCTGGTCGAGACGCACGGGCGCCGGCACACCGCCGGGATGATCGGCGACCTGGAGGTGGTGCCGCGCCGGTCGATGACTTACCGGGGCGTCGAGTTCACCGAGATGGACCTGGACGCGGTGCTGGCCCGGCGGCCCGAGGTGGTCGTGGTGGACGAGCTGGCCCACACCAACGTGCCCGGCTCCCGCCACGACAGGCGCTGGCGGGACGTGCAGGAGCTGCTCGACGCCGGGATCAGCGTGCTCTCCACGGTCAACGTGCAGCACCTGGAGTCGCTCAACGACGTGGTCGCGCAGATCACCGGCACCACCCAGCGGGAGACCGTGCCGGACCAGGTGGTCCGGGCCGCCGAGCAGGTCGAGTTGGTGGACATGACGCCGGAGGCGCTGCGCCGCCGGATGGCGCACGGCAACATCTACCGGCCCGACAAGATCGACGCCGCGCTCGGCAACTACTTCCGGGTCGGCAACCTCACCGCGCTGCGCGAGCTGGCGCTGCTCTGGCTGGCCGACAAGGTCGACGAGCAGCTCGACGCGTACCGGGCCCAGCAGGGCATCTCCGACACCTGGGAGGCGCGGGAACGGGTCGTCGTCGCCCTGACCGGCGGCCCCGAGGGCGAGACGCTGATCCGCCGCGCCGCCCGGATCGCCGCCCGCAGCAAGGGCGCCCACCTGCTCGCCGTGCACGTGGCCCGCAGCGACGGGCTCGCCGGTGCCGACCCGGCCCAGCTCGCCCGGCAGCGGGTGCTGGTGGAGAGCCTCGGCGGCACTTACCACCAGGTGCTCGGCACCGACATCCCGGCGGCGCTGCTCGACTTCGCCCGGGGCGTCAACGCCACCCAGCTCGTGCTCGGCGCGAGCCGCCGGGGCCGGTTCGCGCAGGTGTTCGCCCGGGGCGTCGGGGTGACCACCACCGCGCTGTCCGGCCCGATCGACGTGCACCTGGTCACCCACCCCGAGGCGGGGCGCGGACGCCGGGGCACGTCGGTGCCCGCCGCCCTGTCGCGGCGCCGGCGGCTGATCGGGTACGCGCTCGCGGCGCTCGGCATGCCCCTGCTCACGCTCGTGCTGCGGACGCTGCCCGACCTCACCCTCACCAACGACATCCTGCTGTTCCTCGCCGGTGTGGTGGGCGTGGCGCTGGTCGGTGGGCTGTGGCCCGCGCTGGTCGCCGCGCTCGGCGGTTCGCTGCTGCTCAACTGGTTCTTCACCCCGCCGTACCGGACGCTGACCATCGCCGAGGCGGACAACCTGCTCGCCCTGGGCGTGTTCGTGGGCGTCGCCATCGCGGTGAGCTGGGTGGTCGACGTGGCGGCCCGGCGTACCCGGGAGGCGGCCCGGGCCTCCGCCGACGCGCAGACCCTCGCCACCGTCGCGGGCAGCGTGCTGCGTGGCGAGCGGCCGTTGCCGGCGCTGCTGGACCGGCTGCGGGAGACGTTCGGGCTGCGCGCGGTCAGCGTGCTGGAACTGACCGACGAGGCCGGGGGACGGCCGGCGCGCGCCCGGCAGGCGGACGCGTGGCGGGTGGCGGCGAGCGTCGGCGAGCGGCCGCCGGGCAGCCCGAGCGCGGGCGAGACAGTGGTGCCGGTGGACGACCGGCTCAGCGTGGTGCTCGCCGGCCGGCGGCTGGAGGCGGCCGACCGGCGGGTGGTCGAGGCGTTCGCCGCGCAGGCCGCCGTCGCGCTGCGCCAGGAGCGGCTGGCCGAGGAGGCGGCCACCGCCCGCCCGCTCGCAGCCGCCGACCGGATGCGGACCGCGCTGCTCGCGGCCGTCAGCCACGACCTGCGTACGCCGCTGGCGTCGGCCAAGGCCGCGGTGAGCAGCCTGCGCAGCCACGACGTGGAGTTCGACGCGGACGACCGGGAGGAGCTGCTCGCCACCGCCGACGAGTCGCTGGACCGGCTGGGCCGGCTGGTGGCGAACCTGCTCGACATGAGCCGGTTGCAGGCCGGCGCGCTGGGCGTGAGCGCCACCGCGATCGGGCTGGAGGACGCCGTACCCCGGGCCCTCGACGAACTGGGCGCGGCGGCGGCCGAGGTGATGACCGACATCCCGGCCGACCTGCCGGCGGCGCTGGCCGACCCGGGCCTGCTGGAACGGGTGCTGGTCAACATCGTGGCGAACGCGTTGCGGCACAGCCCGCCCGGCCGGCCGCCGGCGATCACCGGCAGTGCGCACGCCGGGCAGGTCGAGCTGCGGGTGATCGACACCGGTCCGGGCATCCCGGAGGACCAGTGGGAGCATGTCTTCCTGCCGTTCCAGCGCCTCGGCGACCGGGACAACCAGACCGGGGTGGGCCTGGGGCTGGCGCTGTCCCGGGGACTGGCCGAGGCGATGGGTGGCAGCATCACCCCCGAGACCACACCCGGCGGCGGGCTCACCATGGTGCTGCGGCTGCCGGCCGCCACCCAGCCGGAGGGGCCGCAGGAATGACCCGGATCCTGGTCGTCGACGACGAGCCGCAGATCCTCCGCGCGCTGCGGATCAACCTGCGCGCCCGGGGCTACGACGTCGAGGTGGCCGACAGCGGCGCCGCGGCGCTCAAGGCCGCCGCCGGGCACCCGCCGGACCTGGTGGTGCTCGACCTCGGCCTGCCCGACCTGGACGGCACCGAGGTCATCCGGGGCCTGCGCGGCTGGACCGCCGTGCCGATCATCGTGCTCTCCGGGCGGGCCGGCAGCGAGGACAAGGTGGCCGCGCTCGACGCCGGCGCGGACGACTACGTGACCAAGCCGTTCGGGGTGGACGAGCTGCTGGCCCGCATCCGGGCGGTGACCCGGCGGCTCGCCCCGGCCACGCCCGCCGTACCCGCGCTGCGGATCGGCCGCAACACCGTCGACCTGGCCGACCGGACCGTCGTCCGGGACGACGGTGTCGAGGTCAAGCTGACCCCCACCCAGTGGGCCATGCTGGAGAAGCTGCTGCGCAACCCGGGCAAGCTGGTCAGCCAGCGCCAGTTGCTGCACGACGTGTGGGGACCGGAATACCACCACGAGACGAACTACCTGCGGCAGTACATGGCCCAGTTGCGGCGCAAGCTGGAGGACGACCCGGCCCGTCCCCGGCATCTGATCACCGAACCCGGCATGGGCTACCGCTACCGCCCCTGACGTTTGCGCGTGCGCCGGAGGGGGACTCGGCGACCCGGCCGAGCAGCGGGGGAGGGGCATGGCGGACAACCGGTCCTCGGAGGGGTTCGGCCGGCGCCTGGACGAGCACGCCATCGACGCCGGTACGGCCGAACCCGAGCGACCCGACGGGCTGGTCGACAGCGGCGTCTACGTCGACGGCGTACGCCGGGCGTCGCCGGCCGGCCTCGCCGACACGTTCCGCTGTCTGCAACAGCTCGACGAGGCGATGGCCTGGATCGGGCTGCGCCGGCCGGGCCGCGAGCAGCTCGCCTCGCTGGCCGCCGAGTTCCAGCTCCCCGACCTGGCCGTCGAGGACGCGATCAACGCCCATCAGCGCCCCAAGCTGGAACGCTACGGCGACACGCTGTTCGTGGTGCTGCGCGCCGCCCGCTACCTGGACGCGCGGGACACGGTCGAGTTCGCCGAGCTGCACCTGTTCCTCGGCCCCGGATTCGTCATCACCGTGCGGCACGGCGGCACCCCCGACCTGGCCGGGGTACGGCGGCGGCTGGAGGCCGAACCCGAGGTGCTCGCGCTCGGCCCGGAAGCCGTGCTCTACGCCGTGCTCGACCGGGTGGTGGACGGGTACGCGCCGGTGGTCGCCGGGCTGGAGAACGACATCGACGAGATCGAGACCGAGGTGTTCGGGGGCGACCCGAACGCCAGCCGCCGCATCTACGAGCTGAGCCGGGAGGTGATCCAGTTCCAGCGGGCCGCCCGGCCGCTGCTGAAGGTGGTCGACGCGCTCACCGACGGCTTCGACAGGTACGGCACGGACGAGGAACTGCGCCGCCGGCTGCGCGACGTGGCCGACCACCTGACCCAGGTGGTGGAGCGGGTGGACGGGTTCCGGCACCTGCTCCAGAACATCCTCACCGTCAACGCCACCCTGGTCTCGCAGGCGCAGAACGAGGAGATGCGCAGTCTGACCGCGGCGAGCTTCGAGCAGAACGAGGAGATCAAACGGGTCTCCGCGTGGGCGGCGATCCTGTTCGCGCCCACCCTGATCGGCACCGTCTACGGGATGAACTTCACTTACATGCCGGAGCTGGACTGGCAGTTCGGCTACCTGTTCGCGGTCGTCCTGATGCTGGCCGTCTGCGGCGCGCTCTACCTGCTGTTCAAGCGTCGTGGCTGGCTGTGAGTCTCCGGGGCTCCGGGGGAGAGCGCTGAGCTGACTGATCTACCACGTCAGCTTCGTGATGATCGCCGAGTCGGAGCGTGAACCCTCGGACCACTGATCAGGGTCGGTCATGACAGTTGTGTGACGAAAGCGGCTCCCGGGTTTGGCCGAGTGATCGATCCGGGCAACCAGCGAGGCGTCAACACATCTGAGGGAAGGGACGCCTCTCGTGGAGATCACGGGCTTCTTCACCGCGCTCATCATCGGTCTCGTCATCGGTGCGCTCGGGCGCCTGGTGGTGCCGGGCAAGCAGAACATCCCGATCTGGCTGACCCTGCTCATCGGTGTGGTCGCCGCGTTCGTCGGCACGCTCGTGGCCGGTGCGTTCGGCGTCGACGACACCCCCGGCATCGACTGGATCGAGCTGCTGCTCCAGGTCGGCTTCGCCGCGATCGGTGTCGCCGTCTTCGCCGGCCTCTACGGCCGCCGTCGCGTCTGAGACCGAAGGAAGGGTCCCTTCTTAACGCATTCTGCATAGGAAGGGGCCCTTCTTAACGCGTGCGGCTACTCCCGCCAGCCGGTCAGCTCGACGCCCTTGGCCAGCTCGACCCGGAAGCCGAGGGCGATCTCGCCGGTCTCGCCCGGGGCCAGCGACAGCCGCCAGGTCAGCTCGCCCAGCTCCGTACGCTCGGCCGGCGGCGGCGCCAGCGCGGTCTCGCGTACCGCCACCGCCTCGTCCCGGGACACCGGCAGCTGGTCCCGCACCTCGACAGTGGCCGGACGGGGCGTGTGGTTCGCCACCGTGATCCGGTACTCCACCTCCCGCCGCCGCGTCGACCCGAGCGCGGCCCTGCTCTCGGTGCGCCGGGACAGCTTCCGCTCCACCCGCAGCCGGTCGTCCACCCCGAGCGCCAGCTCCGTCTCCTCGCCCGGCGCCCACGTCGTCAGCGGCGTCGCCGCCACGAAGTCCGCGCCGTGGAAGACCGACGCCGGGCCGGGCAGCAGCGTGTGGTCCGACGTGTTGCGTACCGTGGCGCGCAGGTGCGCCTCGGCGGCGCGCACCGGCACCGTGACGTGGTCCAGCCGGGCCGGCAGCTCCAGCACCGCGATCGTCACCCGGTGCGCGCTGCCGTCGGCCGGCACCGCCACCGGCCGGGCGGGCCGGTAGGTGGCCGCCGTCACGCCCTGCTCGACCTCGGCGACGCTCTCCCGGACCACCGGCGCCGCGGACCGGGCCGTGTGGGGACGCCCCGCCGGCGTCGCGCCGGGCGCCGGGGGCGGCACCATGCCGCCGAACGACGCGGCCGACGCGGCCACCGGCGGCCGCGGGCGGAACCGGTCGAGATACCAGGGCGACAATTCGGGTACGAGGCTCGCCGCCGCCGGGCGGGCCGTGGAGAGCTGGAGGTCGCACTCCGGCCAGTCCTCCCCGGTGCCCTGGCTGACCAGGCCGTACCAGGTGACCGTCATGGTGTCCTCGACCAGCCGCAGGTCGTAGGAGGGCGTCCAGCGGGCACCGTCCACCAGGTACGTCAGCTCCAGCTCCACCTCGGCCCCGTCGGCGTCCACCGAGACGGACACCTCGGCGGCCAGCCGGTCCGGCTCACGCTTGCCGCGCGCCGCGTCCAGGTCCCGGTCGACGGCGGCCAGTTCCTCGGCCAGCTCGGTGCGCCGCCGGGCCAGCCCGCGCCGCCGGGCCCGGGACTCGGCGAGCTGACCGGACACCGAGTCGGTGAAGGCCGCGACGTCGGCCGGGGCCGCGTCGCCCGCCGCCAGCGCGCGGGCGTACGTGCCACCGGCACGCTCGGCCAGCCGGGCGAGGAAGTCGCCGCGCTGCTCCTCGATCCCGTCGGTGTCGCCGATCTCGGCCAGCTCGTCCGCCAGGCCCCGGCGCCGCCGTTCCAGCTCGACGACCCGGGTGTCGGTGCTGCGGGGCTGCCGCCACGCGGTCACGTCCACCCCGAGCACCGTCACCGCACCCCGGCCGGCCACCCGGATCGAGTCCCGGTGCAGGCCCAGCGGGAGCGGGGCGACCCGTACCCGGTGGTCGCCGGCAGCCAGCCGGACGCCACCGCGGCGGGTGACCCGGGCGCGGTCCGGGTAGACGGCCACGCCGACGACAGGCGCATCGATCTCCACAGTGTCCACGGCGGCGAGGGTAGTTCAGCCCCGCCCGCGACGTGGCCGCCGCCGGCGGCGACCTTCCCCGCGCTCAGGAGCCCCAAGGTGTCGTGCACCACTCCGGGGGTGGACGGCTGGGCCGGGTGAGCGCCTGCGGGAGGCGATCGGGGCGGATTTCTGGCACGGTGGACAGGAGTGAGATGCCGTCTCGGCGCGTGGTTGAGGGGGAGTGGTGGAGTTCTCGGTGACGACCAGGCAGGGGCGCGTCGGCCCCGTGATCGAGGTCGCCGGTGATCTGGACATGGCCACCGCGCCGCGGCTGCGTGACCGGCTGCTTGACGTGGTGGAGACCGGCGCGCGGACGGTGGTCGTCGACCTGACCCAGGTCGGGTTCGTGGACTCCAGCGGCCTGGGCGCGCTGGTGCTCGTCTACAAGAACCTGCGGGAGCGCGACGGCTGGCTCGGTCTGGCCGTCGTCCGCCAGTCGATCCGCAACGTCTTCTCGATCACCTCGGTGGACCGCGTCATCCCGCTCTTCGGCACCGTGCGGGACGCCGAGGAGGGCTCACCGGCGGACGTTCGCTGAGCGCTCCTCGTCCGGACTGACGCGGGCGGTGTCGGCGCCGGCGGTGCTGCGCCGCGGCCCGTGGTCGCCGTACCAGTCGACGACGAGCAGCGTGGCGTCGTCGGTCAGCGCCGGCCCGGCGATCTCCAGCACCGCGTCGGACAGCGCCCGGACCGCCTCGCGGGGATGCAGGTGCGCCAGGCGGAGCAGCGCGGCGGGCAGGTCGAGGTCGGCGGCGTTGCGCTCGCGCATGCCGTCGGTGACCACCACCAGCCGGTCGCCGGGCAGCAGTGGCACCTCCCCGCTGCGGTAGCTCTCCTCGGGGAACATCCCGAACGGGAAGTTGCCCGGCAGCGCCACCGGTACGACGCGGCCGTCCCGGACCAGTATCGGCGGGACGTGCCCGGCGTTCAGCAGTTCGCAGCGGCCCGTGGTGAGGTCGATCCGGCCCAGCACGGCGGTGACGTACGCGCCGCGTACGTTGGCGTGTTCCGCGACGGCCCGGTTGGCCTCCTCGGCCTGGGCGACCAGGCCGGCGCCACGCCGACGGGTGTTGCGCAGGCTGCCCACGCCGAGGGTGGCGGTGAGCGCGCTCGCCACGCCGTGGCCCATCGCGTCGGTGACGCTGAGGTGCAGCAGGTCCCGGGCCAGGCTGTAGTCGAACGTGTCACCGCCGACGCTCGCGGCGGGTTCCAGCCAGCCGGAGAGGGCGAAGGCGCCGGCCTCGCAGGTGAACGAGGCGGGCAGCAGGCGGCGCTGGATCTCGGCGGAGAGGGTGAACGGGGTGGTGCGCTGTCCCCACTCGAACAGGTCGGTGTGCCGGCGGTTGGCGATGACCACGAACGCCAGCGCGTGGGCGGTGCGGGCGACCCAGTTCACGACGTCGCCGTCCGGCTCGTCGGGCAGGTCGACCTCCAGCAGGCCGATCGCCTCGCCGCGGTCGGTGACCGGCGCGAGCACGGTCCACGTGCCGTCGCCGGGGACGACCTCGGGGGCCTGCTGCCGGAGGGCGCGTTCGTGGGGACCGCCGTCGAACGGGAGAACCTCGGCTTCCTCCTCGTCGTGGCGCCGGCCGGGACCGCCGCCGGCCGGCCGGTGGGTCAGCCGGACCAGCGCACGGCCGCTGAGGTCGGCGATCAGCAGCGAGATGCCGAGCGCGTTCAGCGCTGTGGCGATGACGCCGGTGACGGCCTCGACCGCCTCCACGGGTGCGGCGTTCTCGGCCGACTGCAGGATCCCGGCCAGCACCGCCTGCTCGCTGTCCTCCACCTCGTGAGCATATTCAGGTCGCGGCGCGGCCGCCTTGCGAGCGACGCCGGGGCCGGCGGGCCATCGGTCCGCCCTTATTGCATATAGTTGGCAACTGCAGAATAGTGGTGGTAGTGGGCGCTCGGGCACGCGATGATCGATCCTCGCCGGAGCGCCCGCCCTACTGCCACCCGCCGACGAGTGTTCGAGGGGTTGCCGGTGGCGATCAGAATCAAGCCCGTACGCGTTGCCGCGGTGCTTGCCGCCGCCCTGCTCGCCGCCGCGGGCTGCTCATCGCCCACCGCGTCGACCGGCGGCACGGACAACGCCGCAACGCTGGTGGTCGCCACCGCCGGGGAGCCGGACACCCTCAACCCGGTGCTCAACTACGGCGTCGACGGCGCTTCGCTGATCTTCGACGGGCTGGTCGCCCGGGACGTCCGCAACGAACTGGTGCCGGCCCTGGCCCGTGAGCTGCCGACCGTCTCGGCGGACGGGAAGACGGTCACCGCCAGGCTGCGCGAGGGCGTGCTGTTCCACGACGGCAGCCCGCTCACCGCGCCGGATGTGGTGTTCACCTACCAGGCGGTGCTGGACCCGGCTGTCGACTCGACGCTGCGCTCCGATCTGGACATGCTCGCCTCCGTCACCGCGCCCGACCCGGCGACAGTGGTGTTCACCCTCAAGTACGCGTACGCGCCGTTCCTGCAACGGCTGGCACTCGGGATCGTTCCGGCGAAGGCGTTCGCCGGGCAGGACGTCAACAAGGCCGCCTTCAACCGTAAGCCGGTCGGCACCGGCCCGTACCGGGTGACCTCCTGGACCCCGGGTGACCGGCTGGTGCTCGCCGCGAACGAGAAGTACTGGGGCGGCGAGCCGGCGAACTCCGGCGTGGTGGTGGCGTTCGTCGCCGACGACAACGTACGGGCCCAGCGGATGCGCGCCGGCGAGTTCGACGCCGCGGAACTGGCCCCGAAGCTCGCGTCCGGGTTCGAGAGCCGCAACGGCTACCGGGTGCACAAGGTGCCGACCGCCGACTACCGGGGCGTCATGCTGCCGATGGGCAACCCGGTCACCGGTGACCTCGCGATCCGCACGGCGCTGAACGCCGCCGTGGACCGGCAGGCCATGGTGACCGGCGTGCTCGGCGGTGCCGGGGAGCCCGCGTTCGGGCCGGTGCCGCCCACGTCGCCGTACGCCGATCCGTCCGTCGCCGGCGAGCCCGCCGCCGACACCGCCGCGGCGACCGCCGTGCTGGACGCCGCCGGGTGGCAGCCCGGCCCGGACGGGATCCGGGTCAAGGACGGACGGCCGGCCACGTTCACGCTCATGTACCCGGCCACCGACAGCCTGCGCAAGGAACTGGCCCTGGCCGTCACCGCGGACGCGAAGAAGGCCGGCATCACTGTCACGCCGGAGGGCCTGACCTGGGACGCGATCACCCCGCGGATGAAGAACGACGCCCTGATCATGGGCTACGGCACGCCGTACGATCCGGATTTCGTCTCCTACAAGCTGTTCAGCTCGGCCTTCGCCGGCCAGGGCTTCTTCAACCCCGGCTCGTACCGGTCCGCGGTCACCGACGCCGCGTTGCAGAAGGGCCGGGACAGCGCCGACCCGGCCGCCCGCAAGGCCGCGTACGCCACGTTCCAGCAGCAGCTCGCCGCCGACATGCCGTGGGTGTTCCTCACCTACCTCCAGCACACGTACGTGCTGAAGGACACCGTGACCGGTGTGACGCCGCGGGTCGAGCCGCACGAGCACGACGTCGCCAACAGCGTCTGGTGGAACGTGCACACGTGGACGAAGAAGTCGTGACGGCGCCCGCGACCGGCCGGCGGCGGCTGGCCGGGGCGGGCGCGGTGGTCCGGCGGCGGCTGCTGGTGGCCGTACCGGTGCTGGCCGCGACCAGCATGGGCATGTTCGCGCTCGGCGCCGCCTCCCCGATCGACCCGGCCCAGCAGTACGCGGGCGCGGCGGCGTTCACCACCAGCGAGGAGAACCTCGCGCAGATCCGTGCCAACTGGGGCGTCGACGACCCGCTGCCCGTGCAGTACGCCCGCTGGATCGGCAACCTGCTGCGCGGCGACCTCGGCTGGTCGACGAGCCGGCACGAGCCGGTCACCTCGGTGCTCGCGGCGCGGGCCGGCTGGACGCTGCTGCTCGTCGGCACCGCGCTGGCCCTGGTGCTGGTGGCGAGCGTGTTGCTGGGCACGCTGGCCGCGTACCGGCGCGGAGGCTGGTTCGACCGGGCGCTGCGGTCCGTCGCGTACGCCGTGCAGTCCATGCCCGTGTTCTGGATCGGCCTCGCGGCCATCGCCGTGTTCGCCCTCAGCCTCGGCTGGCTGCCCGCCGGCGGGCTCACCGACATCACCGCCACCGGTACCGACCCGTTTGACGTGGCCCGGCACCTGGTGCTTCCGGTGACCGTGCTGGCGATCTCCCAGGCGCCGTGGTTCGTGTTGTTCGTCCGCGACGCGGTCGCCGAGAGTCTGCGCGACGACCACGTCCTGGCCGCCCGCGCCCGGGGGCTGCCGGGCCGGGTCGTCCTGTTCGGGCACGCCCTGCGTACCGCGCTGCTGCCGTTCCTCACGCTGGTGGGCACGCACCTGCCCGAACTCGTCGGCGGCGCGGTGCTGGTGGAGACCGTGTTCTCCCTGCCCGGCCTCGGCGCGGTCACCGTCGAGGCCGCGCTGGGCGCCGACTTCCCGCTGCTCGCGGCCACGACCCTGGCCACCACCGTCGTGGTCCTGACCGCGAACCTGCTCACCGACCTCGCCTACGCCGCCGCCGACCCCCGGGTACGCCTCGATGACTGATCTCGCCCTTCCCGCGCGCGTCCGGCGCCTGCGCCGTACCGGCAGCGCCGGCACGATGGTCGCCGTCGTCGTGCTCGGCGGTGTCGTCGCCGCCGCGCTGCTGGCCCCGGTCCTGTGGCCGCTGGACCAGAGCGCCGTGGACCTCTCCCGTACCCGGCTCGCGCCCTCGCCGGAGCACCTGGCCGGCACCGACGACCTCGGCCGCGACGTGGCGTTGCGCAGCCTCTACGGCCTGCGCGTCTCGTTGCTCGTCGGCGCGGTCGCCGCGCTCGTCGCGGCGGTCATCGGCGGCGTGGTCGGCGCCGTCGCCGGCAGCGTCGGCGGCTGGGTCGACCGGGCGCTCATGCGCGTCGTGGACACCGTCGCGGCGCTGCCGCACCTGCTGCTGGGCATCTTCGTCGTGGCGATGCTGCGCCCCGGCCTGGGCGCGGTGATCGCCTCCATCGCGCTGACGCACTGGCTGTCCACCGCCCGGATCGTCCGCTCGGAACTGCTCAGCCTGCGCAACCGGCCGTTCGTCGACGCCGCGATCGCCGGCGGCGCCGGGCGCGTCCGGGTGCTCACCCGGCACCTGCTGCCGCACGTGCTGCCGCGACTGGCGCTGGCGACCACGCTCATGGTGCCGCACGCCGTCTGGCACGAGACGGCGCTGTCCTTCCTCGGCCTCGGCCTGCCCCCGCACCTCGCCTCGATCGGCAACATGATCAACGACGGGCAGCGGTCGCTGCTCACCGGTGCCTGGTGGGCCAGCATCGTCCCCGGTCTCCTGCTCGTGACCGCCACGCTGGCACTCGCCGTGCTCACCGGCCGCTGGCGCGACCGCCTCGACCCGCGCGTACGAGCGGAGCTGCAACTGTGACCACCACCGCGCTGCCCGCCGGTACCGCTCTCACCTCGCCGCTGCTGGCCGTCGACGGGCTGACCGTCCGCTTCCGGCTGCGCGACGCGGTCGTGCACGCCGTCACCGATCTGAGCCTCACACTGCGGCCCGGCGAGCTGCTGGCGGTGGTCGGTGAGTCCGGGTGCGGCAAGTCCGTCCTCGCGCACGCCCTGCTCGGCCTGCTGCCGGGCAACGCCACGGTCACCGGACGGGCCCGCCTGCACGCGCCGGGACGCCGGGAGGCCGACCTGATCGGCGCGGGGGAGCGGCACCTCGCCCGGCATGTACGCGGGCGGGGCGTCGGCCTCGTCCCGCAGAGCCCCGCCACCGCACTCACCCCGGTGCGGACCGGGCGGAGGCTGCTGGAGGAGACGCTGCGCGCCCACGGGCACACCCGTCGCGACGCGCCCGCCGCCGCCGTCCGGATCGCCGCCGACGTGGGTTTCGACCCGGCCGACCTGGACCGGTACCCGCACGAGATGTCCGGCGGCATGGCCCAGCGGCTCGCCACCGCGCTCGCGCTCGCGCCAGACCCGCCGGTGCTGCTCGCCGACGAACCCACCACCGGCCTGGACCGGCCGCTGGTCGACCACACGCTGGACCTGCTGCGCCGCCGCTGCGACACCGGCGCCGCCGTCCTGCTCATCACCCACGACCTCGCCGCCGCGCGCCGCGTCGCGGACACCGTCGCCGTGATGTACGCCAGCCGCATCGTCGAACACCGTCCGGCCGAGGCGCTGTTCGACGATCCGGCCCACCCGTACACCGCCGGTCTGCTCGACGCCCTGCCCGACCGTGCCTTCGTTCCGGTGCCCGGGCACCCGCCCAGGCTCACCGACCTGCCCGGCGGCTGTGCCTTCGCCCCGCGCTGCGCCCGCGCCACCGACGCCTGCGGCACCCTGCCCCGCCTCGCCGCCGACGGCACCGGCCGGGTCGCCTGTCACCACCCGCTGCGTGAGGAGGCACCGGCATGACGGCCACGGTTCCCGGCGCGGCCGACGCCGTTGCCCCGGGCGCCGCACCGGCCGGCGGGCTCGCCGCGCACCAGGTCTGCGTCGCGTACGGCGGGCAGCGCGTCCTCGACCGGGTCGACCTGCACGTCGCCCCCGGCGAGACGGTCGGACTGCGCGGGCCCTCGGGCAGCGGCAAGTCCACGCTCGCCCGCGTCCTCGCCCTGCTGCACGCCCCGGACAGCGGTCACGTCACGATCGACGGGGAACCGCTGGGCGGCGTCCGCCACCGCCTGCCGGCGCAACTGCGCACCCGCGTCGCGATCCTGTTCCAGAGCCCGCGCGCCGCCACCGATCCGCGGCTCAGCCTCGCCGACGTCATCGCCGAGCCGCTGCGCGCCACCGGCACACCGCGTGAACAGGCCGCCGCCCGTACGGCGGAGCTGGCCGACCTGGTCGGACTGACCCCCGACCTGCTGACCCGCCGCCCGCACGCGGTCAGCGACGGGCAGCTGCAACGCGCGTGCCTCGCCCGCGCCCTGGTCCACCGGCCGGACTACCTGCTCTGCGACGAGGCCACCGCGATGCTCGACGCCTCCACCCAGGCGCACGTCGCCGCCGTCGTCACCGACTACCAGCGCCGGCAGGGCGCCGGCGTCCTGGTCATCACCCACGACCCGGCGCTGATGAAGCGCTGGGCCACCCGGGTGGTGGACCTGCCGGCGGCGTGACGTCGCGTCACCTCTCGGCCGGGCGGCTGACGGCGCCGAGTGCTCCGGCGACCACGGCCCCGAATCCGACCGCAGGTTGACGGCGGCTGCCGTACTAGGCTGTCGAAGCGGGGTACCGAATGATCGCTGCCCCTTTCCTCTCCCACGGTCTCCCCGCCGCGACGACCGAGTCGAGCGCCGCCGTGCAGAACCCCTTGGAGCACCTCGTGCCCGACGACACGTTCGTCCCGAACCCCTTCCGTGTGGAAGGGGCCGGGGCCACCGACGACGAGCGCAGTCCGATCGCGGACATCAGCGCCGAATCCATGACGCGCCTGCGGAGCCCGTTCACCGCGGCGCACCCCGCTCGCGAGCCGGCCGGCGAGCCCGCCCGGCGTTAGGCCTTCGCCCCGGCGCCGGACCCGGCCGCGCAGGTCCGCCGGCGGCGCACCGGCCCGCGACACTCCCGTCCGGGGGTGTGGTCGGGCGGTCAGCGGTTGAGGTAGGCGGCCAGGCCGCCCAGCTCCTCGCTGGCGATGAAGACCGAGCGGACGTTGATGATGACCTCCTCGACATGGACCGGGCAGCCCCACGCCGAGTCGCCCCACGAGTCGGCGACCTTGATCTCGGCGGTGGCGGCGCAGCCGTCGCTGCCGCCGAGCTGACACTGCCCGGGGCGGGGGGAGGCGGCCTGCGCGGCGGCGGCGGCACGCAGCCGGGCGGTGAGTTCCGCGGCGGCGGCGGCGCGCTGCTCCGCCTCGGCCCGTAGTTCCCGCTCCGCCCGCACCACCCGGGCCAGCTCGTCGTGGGCGGCTCGGGCGCGGGCGTCCGCGGCGGCCTTGGCCTCCTCGATGTGGTGGCGTTCGATGGCCAGCGCGGCGGTGCCGGTGAAGACCCGGGCGAAGGCCAGGTCGGTGTCCCGCGGGACGCGCGGCGTGCGGTGGTACATGGCGAACGTGCCGAGCAGGCTGCCGTCCCGGGCCAGGATCGGCGTGGACCAGCAGGCGGCCAGCCCGGCCCGCGCGGCCAGATCGCGGAAGTCGGCCCAGAACGGGTCGGTGGCGATGTCGGTGACGACGACCGGTTCCCGCCGGTGCGCCGCGGTGCCGCACGAGCCGACACCCTCGCCGGTGGCGATCCCGTCGATGGCCTCGTTGTAGAAGTCGGGCAGGCTCGGCGCGGCGCCGTGGCGCAGGTGCCGGCCGTCGGCGTCGGCGAGCAGGACGGAGACGAGCACCTCCTGCGGGGCGAGATTCTCGATGCAGCGGGCCATCCCTTCGAGCACCTCGGTCAGGGGCGCCTGACGGGCGATCTGCTCCACCATGGCGCGGTGTTCGGCCATCAACCGCTGGGCGTGCTTGACCTGGGTGGTCTCCACCCCGATCACGCGGATGCCGGTCACCGTGCCGGCGGCGTCGCGGCGCGCCTCGTAGGTGAAGTCGAAGAACGTTTCGCGCGCCTGCGATCCGGTGCCCAGCACGACCCGGGCGTCGTGGCCGGTGTAGGACTCACCCGTGCGGTAGACCTCGTCCAGCAGGGCGATGAAGCCCTGGCCGTCGAGTTCCGGCATCAACTCGGCGAGCGGGACCCCGGTGCGTGCGCGTTCCTCACCGATCGCGGCGAAGAACGCGGGGTTTGCCGTCTCCACCACGTGCGTCGGCCCGGCGAGCGCCGCGAAGACGGCGATGGACTGCCCGAACAGCGTCCGCAGATCCTCGTCCGCGGGCCGTCCGGCGGCCGGCGAAATCGCCGTGGTCGGACGCTGACCTGGTAGTGCCGTCATGCCTGGTCCTCCTCCCACGCCGGCTTCGCCGGTCGGCCTGCGGGCCCTCGCCCGGTGGCGATCGCCAGATTACGGGGAGGGCCGCGCGCCCGCCGCGCGGTGTACCGGTTGACGCCGTTCACATCTTGGCATCGACGCCCGCCTCCGCTACCGTCGTGGGAACGCTCCCATGAACTTAGATACATCTATGTGATCAGGAGGAAACACAACGTGGCTATCCTCTCGTCCCGTCGCAGATCAGCGGCCATCAGCACGGCGGCCGTCGCGGGCCTCGCCGCGGCCGGCGTCTGCTTCGCCGTCGGCGGCGCGTCCGCCGGCACCGTGTCCGGATCGCTCTACCGCGACCCGGGTTCGGCGGTCGTCCGCTGGGTCGCCGCCAACCCCGGCGACTCGCGCGCCGCCGTCATCCGCGACAAGATCGCCAGCCAGCCGCAGGCCCGCTGGTACGCCAACTTCAACCCGTCGACCATCCAGTCCGAGGTCTCCGGGTTCGTCGGCGCCGCCAACGCGGCGCAGCAGATCCCGGTGCTGTCGGTGTACGAGATCCCCAACCGGGACTGCGGCGGCGCCAGTGCCGGTGGGGCGCCGGACCTCAACCAGTACCAGACCTGGGTGTCCAACTTCGCCAGAGGACTCGGCAACCAGACCGTCCTGATCATCCTGGAGACCGACTCGCTCGCGCTCCAGACCTGCCTGAGCCCCAGCGAGCTCAGCGCGCGCAACCAGGCGCTCACGACGGCGACGCAGACCATCAAGTCGGCGAACCCGAACGCCAAGGTCTACCTCGACGGCGGTCACTCCACCTGGAACAGCGCCAACGACACGGCCAACCGGCTCCGGGCGGCCGGCGTGCAGTACGCCGACGGTTTCTTCACCAACGTGTCGAACTTCAACCCCACCTCCAGCGAGGCGAGCTTCGGCCGGGCGGTCATCTCCGCGCTCAACGGCATGGGCATCTCCGGCAAGCGCCAGGTCATCGACACCAGCCGCAACGGGGGAGCCGCGGGGGACTGGTGCGCCGACGACAACACCGACCGGCGCATCGGGCAGTTCCCGACGACGAACACCGGCGACGCCAACATCGACGCGTACCTGTGGGTGAAGCCGCCGGGTGAGGCGGACGGCTGCCGCTACACGGCCGGATCGTTCCAGCCGGACCTGGCCTTCAGTCTCGCCAGCGGCGCGCCCAACCCGCCCACCACCGCGCCGCCGACGACCAACCCGCCGACGACCGCGCCGCCGACCACGGCGCCGCCGACGACCGCGCCGCCCACCACGGCGCCCCCGACCACGCCGCCGCCGACCGGCAACGGCTGCTCGGCGGCGGTCGCGATCAACCAGTGGAACGGCGGTTTCACCGCGAGCGTGAACGTCACCGCCGGCTCCGCGGCCATCAACGGCTGGACCGTGACCGTCGCGCTGCCCGGCGGCGCCGCGATCACCGGCATCTGGAATGCCCAGGCCAGCGGCACCAGGGGCACCGTCCGGTTCACGAACGTGGGCTACAACGGGCAGGTCGGGGCCGGCCAGACGACCAACTTCGGTTTCCAGGGCACCGGCACCGGCCAGGGCGCGACAGCCACCTGCGCCGCCTGACCGAACCGGACCTAGGGCCCGGCGCGGAGGATCGCCCTCCGCGCCGGGCCCCCGGTGCTCTCCGCGCCGGGCCCCGAAGGAGAGAGCTCCCGCCGGCGTCGGCCGGCGGTGGTCGGCTCACGAGAGCGTCGATCGTCCGTGCGCCCCCGGTATAGGTTCGGTGGGTGGATGTGGTCGCCGCCTGCCGGGCCTTCGTCGCGGTCAGCGGTCACGGCAGCTTCACCTCCGGCGCCGCCGCCGCGGGCATCCCGCAGTCCGTCGCCAGTCGCCGCATCGCCGCCCTGGAGGAATACTTCGGGGCCCGGCTGTTCGACCGGTCGTCCCGCGCGGTCCGGTTGACGTCGTTCGGGCAGGACATGCTGCCGTCGGCGCGCCGCCTGGTCGATCTCACCGATGCGATGGTCGACGACGCCGAGCGGGCCCGGTTACGTCCGCTGCGCGTCGCCGTACCCGAGATCTGCCCACCGCGCCGCCTCGCCGACCTGGTCGTGGCGGCGCGGCGGCAGCAGGTCCACCTGGAGGTACGGCCGGCCGGCCCGCAGGAGCGTGCCCGGCTCTGCCGGACCCTGGAGGTGGGGGGCGGAATCGTGGCCGTTCCGGCGGCGTCGGCGGCCTGGCGGGTGCCGCTCGGGCTGGCCGCCCGGACCCCGTTCCCGGCGCCGGCGGTGTTCCTGGAGACGTTGCGCGGCGGCCGGGCCCGCACGCAGGCACGGCGGCGGATCCTGATCCAGCCCGAGGACGACGTCGCGCACCTGCGGGACCCACTGACCCGTGCCGGCCAGGCGGCCGGGCTGGCACCGGCCCAGGTGACTGTCGCGTCGTCGGTGGTCGACGCCGCGGCGGCGGCTCTCGGCTCCCCCGACCTGCTGCTCTGCTCCCGGCAACAGGCCGAGGAGTACGACCTGCACTGGCGGCCCGTCGCCGGCCCACGCCTCCAGCGAGGCTACGACGTGGTTGCCGGCGTGCGCGAGGACCTCGATCAGCTCAGGACGATCCTGTACGCGGACATCGCACGATGCCTGGGCGCCTCCGACGGCCACTCGGAGGCGACCGATGCCTCCCCGCCCGGCAACCCCGCCACCGGAGATCCGACGTGAGCGCCGCCGCCGTGGTACGCCACGCCCAGGACCTGCTCGAAGAGGCCGGACTGCACGGTGCCTTCCTCGTCCGCAACCTCGACACCGGCGCGGAGATCGGGTTCGACACGGAGACCCCGTACCCGGCGGCGTCGCTGGTGAAGGTGCCGCTGGCGGTCGCCGTGCTGGAACGGGTCGGGCGCGGGAAACTCGATCCGGCGATACCTGTCGATGTCGAGCCCGGCCGGATCGCCACACCCGGCCCGACCGGGCTGAGCCGCTTCCGTCACCCGGCACGGATCGCCGTGGACGACCTGCTCTACCTGAGCACCTGCATCAGTGACTCGGTCGCCGCCGACGCTCTGTTCGACCTCGTCCCGCCGGCCACGGTCGCCGCCGAACTGCGGCGACTACGCCTCGACGGCATCGCCGTCCGGCACCGGGCCGGCGTCCTCGCCGACACACCGGCGGAACGTCTCGGCCCCGCCGACGTGCACCTGGCCCATTCCCTCGCCATCGGCGCGGCGACCCCCGGACAGGGGCACCCCGTCGCCCAACTCGACGTCACCCGCGCCAACGCCGGATCGGCCCAGGCTTTCGCCGACCTGATGCACGCGCTCTGGCGGCCGTCGACGATCCTGTCGAGCACCGCCGAGCGGGTACGCGCCCTGATGGGCGACAACCTGCACCGGCAGCGGCTCGCCCCCGACTTTTCCTCCGACGCCTCCCGCTGGTCGTCCAAGACCGGCACCCTGCTGCACCTGCGCCACGAGGTGGGCGTGGTGGAGCATGCCGACGGGCAGTCGTACGCCGTCGCCGCGCTGACCGCCTCCCGGGTGCCCGCCGCCACCCAGCCCGGCAGCGAGGCGACGATGGGGCAGGTCGCCCGGAGCCTGCACGACTACCTGCGGACCGGCACCCTGCCCTGGTGGGGTTGACCGCCGTCGAGACCGAGTTCTCTGCCGGTCCTGCCGGCGACGTCCAGGTCACCTCGACGCACAGGGAGCGGGGCGAGTGGTTACCGAGCCCCGGTCACCAGCCGGCCGTCACCACCCGGGTCGCCTCGGCGATGAGCGCGTCGTCGTAGTCGGCGTCCTTCTCGTCGCGGCTGGACAGCACCGCGAGGACGATCGGCGCGCGGTCCGGCGGCCAGATCACCGCGATGTCGTTACGGGTTCCGTACCCGCCGGACCCGGTCTTGTCCCCGACGACCCAGCCGTCGGGAACACCGGCGCGGATCAGCGCGCCGCCTGTGGTGTTCCGCCGCAGCCAGTCGTTGAGGGTGGCGCGGTCCGGGGGTTCGAGGGCGTCACCCACGGTGTACGCCCGCAAGGATCCGGCCAGCGCCCGCGGGGTGCTGGTGTCCCGCCGGTCACCCGGCCTGGCCTCGTTGAGCTCGGTCTCGTAGCGCTCCGGATCGGTGACCTTGTCGCCGATCCCGCGTAGCTCCCTCTCGAACCGCTGCGGTCCGCCGAGGTGACGCAACATCAGATTGGCGGCGGTGTTGTCGCTGTACCGGACGGCGGCGTCCGTGATGGCGCGCAGCGTCATGCCCGTGGCGACGTGCTGCTCCGTGATCGGCGAGTAGGTCACCAGATCGTCCGCCGAGTAGCGCACCACCCGGTCCAGTTCGGCGTCGGTGGTCTCGTCCAGGATCTCGGCGGCGGCCAGCGCCTTGTAGGTCGAGGCGTACGCGAACCGCTCGTCGGGCCGGTACGCGACGGTGCGGCCGGTGCCGGTGTCGATCGCGTAGACCCCCAGCCGCGCGTCGAACTTCTCCTCCAGTAGCCGGAACGCCTGCCCCCGGTCGGGTGCGGACGACGTGGCGGCCGCAGCCGAGCCGTCCCGCGTCGGCTGGTCGGCGGCACCGGCGGGACCGCAGGCGGCCACCGACACCACTGCCGCCACGGCCACCAGGCGGCGTGTCGGAAAAGCCATCGTCACTCCTCGTCTCTGCGTGACCGGGCACTGGACGGTGCCGGCCGGGACAGGACTCGACCCTGCCAGCGATCCGGTATGCGGTCGAAGACAGAAGTCGCGGGGTTGATGCCGATCGGACATCGATCCCGCGGGCCGTCGAGGCGGCGTCCATATGGGCGGGGAGGGGTCCGGACGGCGGACCCGGACCGAGGCGGGACGAGCCGTGGCTGGAACAGCCACGAGCGGCGTCGCCCACCGTCACCCTGCCGAGGGGTGGCGAGCGTCCGGCGACGGCGCGGGCACGGAGCGCAGCACGCGGAGCAGGAGCGCGCCGGCGAGGTAGGCGGCCAGGGCGACGGTGGGGAACCCGAGCGGGGCGGGCCGGGTGCGGGGCAGCAGGCTGTTGTCGAGCAGCCCGAAGGCCACGGCGGCGAGCCCGGTGACCGCGAGGACCAGGCGGGGTGCCGGCCGGGCCAGCAGGTCGGCCGCGGGGGTGGGGAGCAGGCGGGGGCGGTGGCGTGGCGTTCGGGTGCCGCGTGTCTCGACGGCGCCGAAGACGGCGACGAGGGCGGCCAGGACGGCGGTGAGCATGGCCAGCCAGGGCAGCCGCCAGGCGAACCACGCGGCGCTTCCGGCGGCCGGGGCGGGCAGGACGCCGAGGGTGTGCAGGACGGCGGTGAGCAGGATCGCGGCGGTGATGTGCCACAGGAAGACGGTGAGGACGACGGCGTTGACGGCGATGACCGCCATCCACGGGCGGGTGCGGCGCAGCCACCGTTCGGCCCGGCGGCGGACCAGGAGCGCGACGGCGAGCTGGCAGGTGAACAGGGCGATCAGCGCGAGACTGGGCGGGGACATGTTGTGCAGCCGCTCACCCGGCACGTTGATCATGCTGATCGGGTACGGGCCGGGCACGGTGAGCAGCAGCAGAACGGTCGCGCCACCGGCCAGCACGGCCCACTGGACCCGGCGGCGGGTGGGTAGGCGGTCGTCACGCCAGAAGAAGCCGATCTGGTGGATGGCCAGCCAACCGAACAGGAAGCTGCCGTTGCCCCAGGCCTCGTCGCCGTGAAGGCGGGCGAGGTCGCCGGCGGCGACCAGGACGAGCAGGACGGCGGGTACGGCGATGCCGTACCGCCGGTGCAGGACCCACATCACGGGGGTGAGGGCGACGACGATGAGATAGACCGCCAGGAACCACAGGGGGATCGCGGCGAACCACACCACCAGCCGGGTGCGCGACCCGTCGGTGTCGAGCAGCCGGGCGATCCCGGCGCCGGCGGCGAGGACGACGACGAGGGCGGTGGTGGGGCGCACCAGCCGGGCTGCGCGGTGCACCAGCCAGTCCCCTGCGCGCCGGCCCTTGCGGCGGGCGGAGGTGAGCGAGGCGGCGTTGGCGTAGCCCCCGACGAGGAAGAACACCGGCATGACCTGCACGAGCCAGGTGAGCGGATACGCCCAGCGCAGGTCCGGCAGCGCCGACCGGCCGGTCAGCTGTCCGTCCTGGTACCCGACGACGGTTACCAGCCAATGCCCGAGCACCACGGCGGTGATCGCGATAGCGCGCAGCAGGTCGACGAAGCGTTCGCGCCGCGGCGGCGTCCGATCGGCCAGCCGCCGTAATCCGGCCAGGGGTTTCAACTGTGGCGCCGGCGATCCATCAGGTTCCTCCGCCGCGGTCAGTGACCGCGGTAGAGGGCGTCGATGTCGCTGGCGTAGCGGTCAGCCACCACGTCGCGTCTGACCTTCAGGGTGGGGGTGAGTTCGCCGTCGGCCTCGGTGAGGTCGCGGGGCAGGATGCGGAAGGTCTTGATCTGTTCGGCCTTGGACACGGTGCGGTTGGCGCGGTCCATCGCCTGCTGGATCTCGGCGCGCAGTCGCGGGTCGTCGCGCAGGTCGGCGAGGGACGCGTCCGCCCGCCCCGCCCTGGCGCGCCACCGCTGCCAGGCCGGCGGGTCGATGGTGACCAGCGCGGCCACGTAGGGGCGTCCGTCGCCGACGAGCATGCACTGGCTGACCAGCGGATGCGCGCGCACGGCGTCCTCGATCGGGGCGGGGGCGACGTTCTTCCCGGCCGCCGTCACGATGACCTCCTTCTTCCGGCCGGTGATCCGGACGAAGCCGTCGGGGTCCAGGCTGCCGAGGTCGCCGGTGCGCAGCCAGCCGCCGTCGGTGAAGGTGGCGCGGGTGGCGTCGGCGTTGTTCCAGTAGCCGGCGAACACGACCTCCCCGTGCGCCTGGATCTCCCCGTCGTCGGCGACGCGGATCCGCACGCCGGGCAGGGGCCGTCCGACGGTGCCGATGCGTTGCGCGTCGGGCCGGTTCGCCGTCAGCGCCGGGGAGGTCTCGGTCAGGCCGTAGCCTTCCAGAACCGTGACGCCTGCGCCGCGGAAGAAGTGCCCGAGACGGGCACCGAGCGGCGCGCCGCCGACGATGGCCATCCGGCACCGCCCGCCGAGGGCGGCACGCAGCTTGCGGTACGCCAGCAGGTCGAGCAGGGCGTGGGCAGCCCGCAGCAGGATGCCTGGGCCGCCGGTGCGGTCGAGGGCGCGGCTGTAGCGCACGGCCACCTGCTCGGCGGCTGTGAAAAGCCAACCCCGGTGGGCGTCCTCGGCCTTCTGTCGGGCCCGGTGGTACATCTTCTCGAACACCCGCGGCACCGCGAGGATGAACGTCGGCCGGTGCCGGCGCAGTTGTTCGAGCACTCCGGCGATGTCGGCGCTGTGCACCAGCGTGGCCCGGGTCTGCACCGCCCCGACCTGGATCAGCCGGGCGAAGGCGTGGGCCAGTGGCAGGAACAGCACCGTGGACGCCCCCGCGTGCAGCAGCCGGGGCAGCACCGACACGGCGGCGGTCACGTCGCAGAAGATGTTGCGGTGGGTCAGCACGCAGCCCTTCGGCCGTCCGGTCGTGCCGCTGGTGTACACGATCGTGGCCACGTCCGCCCCGCTCACCCGCCCACGCCGGGTCTCGGCGTCGGAGTCAGGGACCGTTCGCCCCTGTGCCGCCACGTCGATCAGTCCACCGGCGTCGATCTGCCAGGTCCGCCGCAGCGCCGGTGCTCGCTCGCGCAGGCCGGTGACGGTGGCGGCGTGCCCGGCGGTCTCCACCACGCAGCCGACCGCACCGGAGTCGGTGAGGATCCACTCGATCTGGTCCGTGCTGGCGGTGTCGTAGATCGGCACCGTCACCGCCCCGATCGCCCACAGCGCGTAGTCGACAAGCGTCCATTCGTAGCGGGTACGGCTGATCAGCGCGACCCGGTCGCCGTGCTGCACCCCGGCGGCGATGAAGCCGCGGGCGAGCGCGTGCACGTCGTCGCGGAAGGCGACGCAGCTCACCAGGGCCGTTCCAGCCCGGCGGCCCCGGGAGACCGGCCAGGACCGCGGATCCGGATCAGGGCGTACGAACTGCACCGCCTCGGGATCCTGCCGCGCGTTGTCCCACACCACCTCGGCCAGCCCTGGCACCCGCTCACCGGCGAGCACCGGCTCCACCGCGACGTCCTGCATGCGGCACCCCCGTCCTGCCACGAGCCGGCGAGGTGCTTCGGCCCATGCGGCCATCATGTCGTGATCAGGTGCGGCGGCGAGGCGGTTCGACCAGACGGGGTCACCATCCGGTGTCCCCGATGACGAACCGTCGGACGGGTGAGCTGCCGGCAGCGGCCGTACCCGCGGCTCGTCGTGGACGACGATGCCCAGGGTGATCGTCGCGACGGCGCGCATGGGCCGTTCGAGCTCAGCTGGTCAGGTCGCGGCGGTTGAATGCCGCTACCGCGACGGTCAGCAGGATCGCGGTGGTGGCGGTCAGGATGCTCAGGTCGGCCCATTGGAAGCCGTTACGCAGGGGTTCTCCGCCGATGTAGTAGTGGAAGGGGGAGGCGTAGCGGAGGATGTCGGCGCCGATCTGGCCGGCGAGGGTGCTGGCGGCGTAGGTGAGGACGGCGATGCCCGCGGTGGTGGCCAGGGCAGTGGGTCGGCTCCCGGTGGCCGCACCGATCGTGATGGCGATCGTCCCGAAGACGATGATCAGCAGGGCCAGGGCGAGACACTGGGCGGTGAAGTGGCCGACGGTGATGCTGTCGAGTCGTGCGCCGGGCCGGACGGCGAGCATGGCCAGCAGGACCACCGCCGCGATCAGGATGGCGCCGGTGGTGAGTGCGGCGAAGCGGTGCAGTAGCAGTCGGGTCCGGCTGACCGGGTGGGCGAGGAGCAGGTCGAGGTAGCCGGCTTCCTCGTCGCCCGCGATGGCGCGGGTGCCGGTGGCGATGCCGAAGATGACGGCGACGAGAGGGACGATGATGCCGAACACGCTGGAGCCCAGGTAGCCGGCGGCGGAGGCCAGATCCTCCATCCGTAGCGCCTGTCGTAGTGCGGGGGAGAAGCCTTCGACGGTCTGCCCCATCGCGCCCTCGGCGACCTGAGGGTAGAAACCGGCATACATCGCGGCGAGCAGGGCAGTGCCGGCGGTGAAGGCGGCCAGGGCGCGCCGGCCGTCCCACAGCGTCTTGGTCAGCAGGTCAGGCATGCGTGGTCTCCTTGCTCGCCGAGTCGGCCTGGTAGTAGGTGAGGAACAGCTGTTCCAGGTCGGGTTCGGTCGCGCGGAGGCTCGCGACCCGCTGCTGGGCGAGTACGCGGATGAGCCGGTCGGGGCTTCCGGCGAGGCGGAACCTCGCGGTCGGGCCGTCGATGGTCAGGCCGGTCACTTCTGGCAGGGCGGCGAGTGCGGTTTCGTCGACCGGCTCGGCGAACGTGACCTGGAATTCGTGCACGCTGCGGTCGCGGAGTCGAGCCACCGTGTCGAGTGCGACGAGCCGGCCGTCGCGGATGATGCCGACCCGGTCGGCGACCGCCTCGACCTCGCTCATGATGTGCGAGGACATGAACACGGTCTGCCCGTCGGCTCTGGCTTCGCGGACCAGGTCGAGGAAGGTCTGCTGCACCAGGGGGTCCAGGCCGGACGTCGGCTCGTCGAGGATCAGCAGCTCGGGGCGGTGCATGAATGCCTGGACCAGGCCGATCTTCTGCCGGTTGCCCTTGGACAGGGTCTTGATCCGTGCGGTCAGATCCAGATCCAACCGTCCGGCCAGCTCGCCGATGCGTGCCTTCGGTACGCCTCCGCGCAGTTCGGCCAGGAACGTCAGGCACGCACCGACGCGCTGCCGGGGGTCGACCACGAACTCACCGGCGAGGTATCCGATGCGCCGGTGCAGCGCCACCGCGTCGCGGCGGGGGTCGTGCCCGAACACCAGCGCGCGTCCGCTGGTCGGCCGGATCAGGTCCAGCAGCACGCGGATGGTGGTCGACTTGCCGGCCCCGTTCGGGCCCAGGTAGCCGAACACTTCTCCCTCGGCGACTGACAGGTCCAGGTCTCGCAGACCTCGGCGGCGGCCGTAGGCCTTGGTCAGTCTCTCCAGCTTGATGACGTCAGGCATGTCTTGCAGAGTATCGAGCTTTCAAAGATTTCTGAAGACTGCAAGATGTTAGGCTTCCGGATGATGGAGCACGGGAGGGCGCGGATGGCTTTGAGTGGCCCGGCGGAGAAGCTGGCACTGACCCTCGCCGAGGGCGGACTGCAACGGATGACGGCGCGTGTCCTGGCGGCGTTGTTGTTCACCGACCAGGAGACGATGACCGCCGGCGAGATCGCGGACACCCTGGCCATCAGTTCCGGCAGCGTGTCCACCGCCATCAAGTCCCTCGCGACCGTCGGGTTGATCGAGCGGGTACCCGCTCCGGGCAGCCGCCGCGAGCACTTCCGGCTCCGCGAGGGTGCCTGGGCCACCCTCATGTCAGGCCAGAACGCGATGATCGGAAGCCTGCGGGAAGCCGCCGAAGAAGGCATCACCGTCGCCGGCGCGGGCAGCCTCGCCGGAGCCCGCCTCGCCGAGATGCGCGACTTCTACGACTACCTCTGGCGCGAACTACCGGCGCTCATCGACAGGTGGCGGGACGACAAGGGCGATCAGTAAGCCTCCACTGCGCGCCGGGGATGTGCCCAAAATCCGGCGGACGGCTCCATCGGTTACCTAGGGTGGCGCGCATGGGGCACCACGCGGCGGCGGACAGTGACCGTTACCGGCGGTTGCGCGGGTTCAACGTGCTCGTCGGAGTGTTGCTGGCTGCCGAGGGCGTCTGGATGTGGGCGGCCAGCAGCGACCTGTCCCTGCCGATCACCGCGTCGTACCTGACGGCGGACCCGGTGACGTTGCGGGACGCCACGCTTCCGGAGGTGGCCTTCCGGATCGCCGTCGGACCGGCGGTGGCGGTGTTCCTGCTCCTCGCCGCACTGGACCACTTCGTCACCGCCGCGCCGGGCGTGCACCGCTGGTACGAGCGCAACCTCGACCGCCGCGCCAACTACGCCCGCTGGATCGAGTACTCGGTCAGCGCCTCGATCATGATCGTGCTGATCGGTCTGTTCGTCGGGATCCGCGACCTCGCGGCGGTCATCGGGATCTTCGCCGCGAACACCGCGATGATCCTGTTCGGGCTGCTGATGGAGCGGCAGCAGACGCCGGGGCGCGCCGACTGGAGCGCCTTCTGGTTCGGCACGCTGGTCGGCCTGGCCCCCTGGCTGGCGATCGGCGTCTACGTCGCCCAGCCGCCGGAGATCCCCGGCTTCGTGTGGGCGATCATCATCGTGCAGTTCCTGCTCTTCGCGAGCTTCGCGGTCAACATGGCCCTGCAGTACGCCCAGCGTGGTCGGTGGCGCGACTACCGCTACGGCGAGGTCTCGTACATCGTGCTCAGTTTCGCGGCCAAGTCCGCTCTGGCCTGGCTGATCTACGCCAACGTGCTGCGCACCTGACCGGCCGAGCCAGGTCGAGGTCTCGCTGCTCAGCCGGCTGGCCGGGCCCGACGCCGTGATTCGCCGCCGGGCGCCGGGCGCGGCAAGACGCAGGCCTGCTCCGGCGGGGATTGGCGCTCCCCGGGTACGCCTGTGACGTACACCGCCCGAACGGAGTGCCGGGCGAACGTGGACACTGCCGCTCGGTCGAGACGTTCGTCGACGTGTTACTCCACGTGGCCGATGTCGCGGGCTGCCGGATTGACCGCATCCGCCGAACCCGGGGTGTGATCGAGGGTGCCCGCTCCGCCGTCGGCACCACGGTTGCCGACGGCGACTGATGACCCTGGTATTCGGCAGCGGCGGTGCTCAGCCTGCCGGGCTCCCATGATGGTCGAGTTCGTCGCGGAGGGTGTCGGCGAAGCCTTCAGCCACGGCGAGTTCGTCGCGCAGCGCGGTGACGCGGGTGGTGGCGGCGGTGTGGAACATGCCCAGCCGGTCGAGCAGCTCGGCGCGGTCGGTGCCGGTGGCGGTGTCGAGGGCGTCGAGGACGGTGAGCAGGTCACGCATCTCATCGAGGCTGAACCCGAGGGGTTTCATCCGCTTGACGACGGCGAGGCGGTCGAGGTCGGGTTCGGTGTAGAGGCGGAAGCCGCCTTCGCTGCGGGTGGAGGGCACGATCAGGCCCGCGTCCTCGTAGTGGCGGATCGTCCGGATGCTCAGCCCGACGCGCTCGGCTGCCTCGCCGATCTGCATCAGGCGGCCGGTGGCGTGTTGCTCCGGCCCGGTGTTCCGGCTGGTGGCGGCGGCCATCAGTGACCGACGCCGAGCTGCCCGGCGAGGGTGTCGTGGATGCGGGCGCTGGGCTGGTTCAGCTCGATGATTTCCACGGACTTGCCCCGCGTGGCGTACTTGGTGGTGATCGCGTCGAGGGCGGCGACGGAGGAGGCGTCCCAGACGTGAGCGTGGGTCATGTCGATGACCACTGTGTCCGGGTCGTTCGCGTAGTCGAACTGGCCGACGAGGTCGTTGCTGGAGGCGAAGAACAGCTCCCCGTGCACGGAGTAGATCCGGGTGGTGCCGTCGGGGTCGAGGACGCTGGTGACCTCGACGAGGTGGGCGACCCGGCGGGCGAAGATCACCATGGCGGCGAGGACGCCGGCGACGACGCCGATGGCCAGGTTGTGGGTGGCCAGGGTGGTGCCGACGGTGGCGAGCATGACGATCGTCTCGCCGTACGGCATCCGCTTGAGCGTGGCCGGGGTGACGGAGTGCCAGTCGAACGTCGACACCGCCACGATGATCATCACGGCGACGAGGGCGGCCATCGGGATGACGGCGACCACGTCACCGAGCGCGACGACCAGGACCAGCAGGAACACGCCCGCCAAGAACGTCGACAACCGGGTACGGGCGCCGGAGGCCTTCACGTTGATCATCGTCTGGCCGATCATCGCGCAGCCGCCCATGCCGCCGAAGAACCCGGTCACGATGTTGGCCACACCCTGGCCCCAGGACTCGCGGGTCTTGTTGGAGTGCGTGTCGGTGATGTCGTCGACGAGCTTGGCGGTCATCAGCGACTCCATCAGTCCGACCAGCGCGATCCCCAGGGCGTAGGGAGCGATGAGGGTGAGGGTGTCCATGGTCCAGGGGATCTGCGGCAGGCCGAGGGTGGGCAGGCTGTCCGGCAGGGCACCTTCGTCACCGACGGTCGGCACCGCCACGCCGGCGACGACGGTGACCACGGTCAGCACCACGATGGCGACCAGCGGCGCCGGAACGGCGCGGGTGAGCCGGGGCAGCCCGACCATGATCGCCAGGGCGACGGCGACGAGGGGGTAGACCAGCCAGGGCACGCCGAGCAGGTGCGGAACCTGCGCGGCGAAGATCAGGATCGCCAGGGCGTTGACGAAGCCGACCATGACGCTGCGCGGGATGAACCGCATCAGCTTCGCCACCCCGAGCGCCGCGAGCAGGACCTGGATCGCGCCGCCGAGGATCACCGCCGCGATCAGGTAGTCCAGCCCGTGCTCCTTCGCCAGCGGCGCGACCACCAGGGCGATCGCTCCGGTCGCTGCGGAGATCATCGCCGGCCGGCCACCGCAGATCGCGATCGTGACGGCCATGGTGAACGAGGCGAACAACCCCACCCGCGGGTCGACCCCGGCCAGGATCGAGAAGGAGATCGCCTCCGGGATCAGCGCCAGCGCGACGACCAGGCCGGCGAGTACCTCGGTGCGGAACACCTTCGGCGACAGCCACGAGGGACGGGACAGGCGCGGCCGGACGACCGGTGACAGCACGGGAGACATAGAGCCATTTCCACTCGGGCGTCTCGTGGACGCGCACAGATCCGGCCCCGAAACAAGGGGCGCGGCTTTTCGCGATTCAGCAACAGCCGGCCGGCGGCTTGAGGGCGTCGTTGCCCGGACGCATCACAGGCACCCCAGGTGTCACCCGGGCCACGCCTCGGTCATCGGCACCGAACCTACCCTTCCGTCGGGGGAGAGTCTGCCGAGCGTGGTGATCGTCACCATGCCGTACTGAGGAACGACCTGCGGGCGAGTTCAGTCTGCTGTCGGGGGCGGGCAGACGTGGATCGGCTCCACGGCGTCCGCGCGGCCGATCCACGTCTGCGGAGTCGCGGCCGGCGATCGCCGCACACGCCCACCCGACCCGCGACCCCGGCGGGTAGCAGAATTTCCCGGACCGCTGAAACCGGCGAGCGGGTCGTGGGCGTGTTGAGGGCGTCCAACTACGTGAGGAGCTCACATGTCCACATCGAAGGGGGCGATCGGCGCGGCAGTGCTCGCCGGTGCCGTCATCCTCGCCCCGGCCGCGCCCGCAACCGGGGCGCCCAGCGGCGTCCTCTCGGGCAAGCGCGAAGTCACCATCGTTCGGGTGCAGGCGTTCGAATCTGTGGTCTCCCTCGACGGGGGTTGGTTGACCGAGGTCGACGACGACAGTGGCCGTCAGCACTTTGTCCCGACCCCGCTCGGTGGCGGCAAGTACCTGATCAAGTCCTACGGCAAGCGCGACGGCCACCCGGCCAATGACGAGCCGGCCTGCTGGGAGGTCTACCACGAGACCAGCCAGCCGCTGACCGTCCAGGGCGCGGTCTGCGACGCCACCAACCCGCACCAGCGGTTCACCATCACCTCGCAGGGCCGTAGGGAATACGCGATCAGTAACAGCTGGGCGTACCTCCAGTACTCTCCCGCGCGGGGCCTGATCCTGGAGGAACTGGGCGACGCACCACTGCTCAGCACCTTCCGTCTCGTCGACGCCGGCCCCGCCCGTACTCCGGCCGGCGGCTGAGTGCCGTTCGGGGAGGTGGCCGGCGGCCCGGTGTTCCGGCCACCACGTGAGTGAGGGCCGCGCCGGGCAGACCGGTCTCACCTCCCCGAGCGGTGCCGGGTGCCTGATCCTTCCGGCCAAGGGACACATGCGCAGCACAGAGGAATTTGACGACTTCTATGCCAGCTCTTCTCGGCGGGTCCTCGGTCAGGTGTATGCCATGGTCGGTAACCGCGCCGACGCCGAGGACGCCGTGGCGGAGGCATACCTACGAGCATGGGACCGATGGAGCGCCGTACGCGACTGTGACAGCCCTGAAGCCTGGGTGCGCCGGGTCGCCTACCGCATCGCGGTCTCCGCGTGGCGTAAGGCGGTGAACCGGATGCGCGCCCACCACCGCGAGACGGTCGACGACCACGTCGCCGCCATCAGCCCCGACCACGTGGTCGTGGTGCAGGCCCTGCGTCTCCTCCCCGCCGAGCAGCGGCGGGTCATCGTCCTGCACCACCTCGTCGGGCTCAGCGTCGCCGAGATCGCCGCCGAGACCGGCCGGTCCGCCAACACGGTCAAGACCTGGCTCGTCCGGGGCCGACGGGCACTGGCCGGTCACCTGACCGGAAACGGGCATTGCGTGGGTCACGATGCCTGACTCCCGCATCGAGGACGCGCTGCGCTCGCTCGCCGGGCAGGCCGAACGCTTCGGGCAGCTACCCGAACTCACCGAAATCCACGAACGTAGCCGCGCCCGCCGTCGGCACCGGCGGGTCGCCACGGCAACGCTGGCGGTTCTGCTCGCCACCGGAGCAGTTGTCGTCCAGCCGGGCAACCGGCCGCGGACCTTGCCGACCATCCCTGCCACGCCCCCGACGACGTCGTCCCCGACTCCTGATCCGGTCCTCGCCGGGGAACGTGAGGTGGCGATCGTGCGGGTCACCGGATCCGCGCTCTCACTCGACGGCGGCTTCCTCACCGAGGTCGACGACGACAGCGGCCGTCAGTCCTTCGTCCCGACTCCACTCGGTGGCGGCGAATACCTCATCAAGGCTTACGGCAAGCGTGACGGCCACCCCGCCTCCGACGAGCCCACCTGCTGGCGGGTCTACCGCGAGACCGGCCAGCCGTTGACCGTTGAGGGTGTCGTCTGCGACCCCGACGACCCGGACCAGCGTTTCACCATCACCCCGCAGACCCCGCAGACGTACGCCATCAGCAACGACTCGGCGTACCTGCGCAGATCCTCCGGCGCCGGCCTGGTCCTGGACGACGCGCCACAACCCGACACATTCCGATTCACCGACCGGGGGCCCACCCGCAAACCGGCCGGCGGCTGATGCTCGGAACCTCTCCGGTTCCGGCGCGGGTTCGGCCGGCGGGACTGCATCGACGGGCTGAACCGCCCGGATTCTGTGGAGACCGGACGACAGGGCGCGTGGAGCGCCGGCGACCGCGGGCATCCATCCGGCAGCCCGCCCATGTCGTACTCCTGTGTCGCGGGCCGCACGTGGGTCTCGATGCCACGCTGCAGGACGCGGTGCGGCCCGCACTCGTTACTCGATTCCCGCGTCGAACGCCTTGCGGGCGTGTTCGATCTGTGGCAGGTAGGTGTCGGCCCACTCGAGGAGGGCGTCGACTGGTGCGCGCAGGGTTTTTCCCAGCCGGGTGATCCGGTACTCCACTGCGATCGGGCGGGTCGCCACGACGTGCCGTTCGATGATCCCGTTGCGCTCGAGTCGGCGCAGGGTCGCGGTGAGCGATTTCTGCGTCACCTTCGGAACCGCCCGGCGTAGCTCGTTGAAGCGGCAGGGACGCTCGCACAGTTCGTTGAGAACGCTCAGCGACCACTTGTCCAACACCTGGTCGAGCAGCTCGCGGTGCGGCGCGTCGATACGCATCTCCTCGGCAGGGGCGGTGGTGGTATCGCGCATGAAACCAGGCCTCCTTGAAGTGCCCTCCGTCAACTAGGTATCAATGGTAAACCTAGTTGGTTCCGCAAAGGAGAAGCGATGCCCGTCACCCGCATCAGCCCTGACGGCCTTCAGCCGAACACGCCCTACCATCACGTGGCGGTGGCAACCGGGTCACGTCACATCCACGTCAGCGGTCAGATCGCCCGACTGGCAGATGGCTCACCGGTCGCGCCGGGCGATCTGGCCGGGCAGGTCGCGCAGACGCTGCGCAACACCGGCCGTGCCCTCGCCGGAGCCGACGCCTCGTTCGACGACGTGGTCCGGTTGACCTTCTACGTCACCGAGTGGGCACCCGAGAAGATCGGGCCGTTCATGGCCGGGATCGAATCGGTCGTCGAGGAGCTCGGCCTGCCCTGGCCCCTTCCGCCGGCGTCACTGATCGGAGTGGACCACCTCTTCGAGCCCGACGTGCTCGTCGAACTGGAGGCGACCGCAATCGTGCAGTAATGCCTTCTGCCCGGTCGCGGGATTGAGACAGCGGTCCGCATCCTCCCGGCGGGCCGCTCAGTCGTCGCGCTCGACCCAGGGCCGCTCCTTCGGCCGGTGCCCCCCGGGTTTGCAACCGGCGAACGGGCCGTTGGGGTCGCGCAGCGCGGTCATCGTCGGCCAGAGATGGTTCTGGTGCCACAGCGCCGGGTCGGACGGCGCCGCGCTCGGCGAGGTCCGCTCCTGCCAGGCGAGCCAGAGCCCGTGCAGGTAGGCGATCGCCTCCGGGTGCTCCCACCAGCGGGGGCACCACGGCGCGCCGGAGGTGACCTCGCCGCCGTAGACCGGTAGCAGCAGGCCCTCCACCCAGGAGGTGAGCCGGCGCAGCTCCTCGACGTACTCCGGACCGTCGAGGTAGAGGATGAAGAACGGCCGGGGCGCCGGCTTGTCGGTCAACATCTCAATGTCCCCTCGTCCCCGGGGTCGACGTCGAGCGCGGCGGTGATCCGCCGGTACGCGTCGACCCGCTTGTCCACCTGCCCGGCATTGCCGCCGCCGCACTCCAGCGCGCCGTTGATGCTGCGGATCGTGCCGCCGAAACCCGCGCCGCCGGTGATCGCCGCGTGCGGAGTGGTGGTGCCCGCGCCGCGCTGGGTCATCCAGAACCAGAGCGCGGTCCGCCAGGCCACCGACGGGTCGGTGGACACCAGATCCGGGTTGCCGAGCAGGTCGAGCCCGAGCGCGTCGCCGGCCGCCTTGTAGTTGCTGTTCCAGCTCAGCTGGATCGGCCCCCGCCCGTGGTAGGCGGTCCGGCCGGCCGGGCACCCGTAGGGCTGAGCGCCGTCGCAGTAGGTGCCCCAGGCCGCCCGGTCGATCTCGTCGACGTGCCCCAGACCGCCGGTCTCGTGGTCGACGTTGGCCAGGAACGCCGCCAGCTCCCGCCGGCGGGTCCGTTCGTCGCCGGTGGCGGCGAACGCGGGGAACGCCGCCATCGCGTCGGTGAGCCCGGCGTACGTGTAGAAGGGGTTGCGGCCGGGGAACACGGCGTCGAACGTCGACCCGGTGAGCAGCGTGCCGTCGTCGTCCGGCGCCGTGCGTTTCCTCGACCCGGCAGCGGGGGACCCCGACGGGGACGGTTCCGGTGTCGCGGTCGACGTGTCCGTGCCGCCGATGGTGTAGCGGGCGAACAGGCCGCGCACCCGGAACGGGTAGCTGTCCAGCACGATGACCGGCATGCCGCCCTGCGCCTTCACCGCCTCCACACCCTGGTCCCAGGCCAGCAACGTCAGCGTGAGGTGGTCACCGACGACGCTCTCGCTGTCCAGCAGCCGCTGGGCCTCCCCGGCGAGGTGGCAGAACCACCGGGCGTGGGCGTGGATCGAGTCCTCCGGGTCGAGCGCCGAGGCCTCACCGCTGTCGTCGTCGTCCTCGCCGTAGCGCTCGAAGACGTCGGGAGTGAGCTGGGACAGCCCCTTGCGGCCCTGCTGACCCTCCTTGTCCGCGTCGAAGTCCGACGCGTACTCGATCTGGGCCGCGAGGATCACCGGGGTGAGCAGGTCGCACTCCCGGGCGGCGGCCCGGATCGGCGCGACCAGGTCCGGGTCGGGCACGCCCGACTCCTGGAAGCCGCCGCGACCGTCGCCACCGGCGAGTTCGGTGAGGACGCTGCCGGCCGCGCCCGGCCCGAGCGTGCTGGACGGGTCCGGCGAGTAGGAGGTCATCTGCGAGCCGCTGAGCAGGATGACGATCACCAGGACGACCAGCGCCAGCGCCGCCATCGCCGCGAGGGGCAACATCCCCACCGTCGAGATGATCAGCCAGGTGATCTCGGTGGCGCCGAACCGGTTCGTGGTCGCCTGGTGCGCCGCCCGCGCGGCCCCCAGCTTCGACACCGTCGCTCACCCGCCCCGCTGGCGCCAGGCCGCCGCCGCCCGCTCGGTGACCGCCTGCGCCTCGGCCTTCGCCGCCGCCGCGATGGGGGCCGCGTCCGGCTCCTTGAACCAGGGGCGCAGCCGGATCACCGCCGGGCGCACGCCGGTCGCCAGCAGCAGCGCCGTGCCCTTGGGCAGCGCCCGGATCCGGTCCGCCGGCAGCACCTGCTCCTGCCGGTACGACACCGACCGGGACGAGCCGTCGCGGGACCGGGAGTAGGTCGGGGTCCGCACGTCGTGCTGACCGACCAGCCGGGCCACCTTGTCCACGAAGTCGGCGTCGTCCAGCCCCGCGCCCAGCAGCTTGACCGTGGCCGCGCTCCACAACGCGTCCATCCCGGCGTCGCCCCAGACCCGCACCCCCTGCCGGTAGCTCTGCAACAGCGTGACCACGCTGATGCCGCGCGAGCCGAGGTGGCTGTAGAGGTCGGGCAGGTCGGCGATGCGGCACACGTTCGCCGCCTCGTCCAGCACGGCGGTCATGGGCGGGTCCAGCCGGCCGCCCATCCGCTCGGCGGCCACCACGCCGGCGCGTACCACGGCGTCGGCCAGCCCGGCGATCACCCCGGCGGCGGACCCGCCGCCGTCCTTGGACAGCAGGTAGAGCGTGTCCCGGCCGAGCACGTGCTCCTCCGGCACGAACTCCGGGCGGTTCGGGTCCGGGCTGACCCAGGCCAGGATCTCCGGGTCGAGCAGGCAGGCGACGCACTGCCGGGACGTCTCGTAGATGCCGTCGCGGGTCTGCACCGCCCCGCGCACGGTGCCCTGGAGCTGGTCGGCCATCGCGTCCAGGCCGGCGTCGCGGAGCAGGTCGATCGGGGTACGGTCGCCCGGGTCCGCCAGCCAGGCCAGTATCTCGCCGACCGACGCGCCACCGTGCGCGGCGGCGAGGAAGAGCGCGGTCAGCGTGTTCTGCGCGGCGGCGATCCAGAAGTCCTTCTTGGACGCGTCGTCGTTTACCGAGCTGACGAAGTGGCCGGCGAGCCGCCGCGCCCCCTCCAGGGTGCGGCAGCCGCCGAGCATGTCCCACCACATGTCGCGCTCGGAGTAGACGATGCCCTGCGGGTCGAACGTCCAAACCCGACCGACGCGGGCCCGTTCCTGTCGGGTGACCAGGTAGACGTCCGACTTGTTCGAGGTGAGCAGCACCGGGCCGGGGGCGCGCAGCACCCGGGGCACGGCGATGCCCGTCGACTTGCCGGCGCGCGGGGCCATCAGGTCCAGCTCCACGTCCTCGTACGAGGAGCGCAGCTCCGGCCCGGACGGCAGCAGGTCGCCGAGCAGGTTCCCGGTGTCGTCGGGGCGCAGCCGGGCCACGTCCTTCAGCGAGGGACGCAGCTCGCGGGCCCGCGCCTCGGCCGCCCGGCCGGTCATCGCCCGCAGGTCGTCCACGCCGGCCAGGTTCGACGGCTGCGCCATCCGACGCAGGACCGCGCGGGTCGCCGTGACCACCGGCGCGGCGACAAGCGGTACCAGCGCCGCCGCGCCCGCGTACACCAGGGCCGGGGGTACGCCCGGCCAGACCGCACCGGGGCCGCCGCCGAGCAGGCTCAGGTAGACCTCCAGGCGGAACGGCGGTGGCCGCCAGCCGTACCCGCCGAGCGCGGCGGCAAGCGTGCCGCCGAGCCACAGCAGGGCGAAGACGGTGAGGTTGACCAGCGCGAGCACGGGGATCAGCCAGGCCAGCAGGTCACCGCCGGCGCCGCCGCGCCTCACCGCTGCCCCGTGCCGGGCAGGTCGCCGGCCGTGACGGCGCGTACCACCGCGGCCCGTTCCGCGAGCATCCGCTCGGCATCGCCGTTGGCGATCCACCGGGTGTTCGTGTCGTGCAGGTGCCGCTCGGCGTCGGTGATCGCGACCCGGATCGGGATGCCGGGCCGCCCACCCACCTTGATCAGGAAGCGCCCCCGGCCGGGTGGCTCCTCGTTGCCGCCGTCCTGGGCCCAACCGGCCGGCGACGACCACGACGAGACCAGGTCGATCTCGCGCCGGGACAGCCCCACCACGCGGGCCAGCTCCTCCATCTCCGCCCTCGGCAGGCCGGCGCAGGCGACCATGCCGGCGCGCTCCACGAAACCCCGCGCCTTGGCCTTGTCCGCCTCGCTGCCCAGCGCCTCCGCGTCCTTCAGGGTGTGGGTGATCTTCGCGTCGGCCAGGCCGAGCGAGCGGTTCAGGCGGGTGAGGGCGTCGATCCGGTCGACGATGCCGGAGGCCGCCCGCAGCGGGCGCCACAGCTCGTCGAGCACGGTGAAGAACCAGCGCCGGGGCGCGATTCCGGCGTCCGCGAGCGCGTGCGAGGCGGAGACCGTACCCAGGCCGTCCGACCACGCGGCGAGCATCGCGGCGGCGGTCAACTGGCCGTCCGCCTCGCCGATGCGGGAGATGTCGATGCAGACGGCGGTGGCGTCCGGGTCGATCCGGGTGGCCGTCTCCGCCGCGAACGTGTCCCCGAGCGGGCCGTCCACGATGCCGAGCAGCGACCGGTGCAGGGGGTCGACGGCGTCCCGGTACCGGGACTCCTGCCCCCGGTCCAGGGTGACCTGGCGGACCTGCGGCGGCCCCTCCTCGAGCACCGCGAGCAGGTCGGGCAGCCGGTACGTGCGGCCCGGCGCGGTGCGCTCGCGCAGGTGCCGCAGGCAGGCGGAGAGCACCGACTGCTCGTGGTCGCTGATCGGCGCGCCGCGCACGATGGTGAGCAACGCGGCCACCATGTTCAGCACCCGACCGTGGGACTCGGCGGCCAGCGCCTCGCCGGCCTGCCCGCCGATCCGCGCCGCCGCCGCGCCCATCGCGCCCGGGTCCAGCACGTTGAGCCCGCCGACGCCCCGGGCGATGGAGATGACCTGTCCGCCGAGCGCCCGGACGGTGTCCGCGTAGTCGGGCTTGAGGTCGCCGAGCACCAGCGGGACGACGCCCTGCCCGGCCAGGCCGATCAGCATCCGGTTGATCAGCGTGGACTTGCCGAGACCGGGCATGCCGAGCATGAACAGCGACGGGTTGGAGATGTAGCGGGCCCGGGTGAACCAGTTGAGCGGGTCACCGCAGACCGTGGCGCCGGTGCTGATGTGCTGACCGAGCGGGACCCCGGTCATCGGGGCACCGGAGCCGGACGCGAACGGCCAGAGCCCGCACGCCTGCACGGTGGTGGCCCGCCACATGGCGGGCGGGTCCAGCGCGGCCACCCGGCCACCGCCCACCCCGGGCGCGCCCCGGTGCGGGACCGCCTCGGCGCTGTTCTGCCGGGCCAGCCGCTGCCGGTACCGCTGCTCGGCCGCCTCCTGCGCGGCCCGCCGCCGGCGGGCCCGCCGCAACGCCCGCGGGGTCTGCCCACCCGTCTCGTCGGGCTCGCGATCCTGTGCCTCGACGGCCGGCACCGCCAGGCCGGACATCGCGGTGACCGGCCCGGAGGTCAGGCGTGGCCAGCCCGCGCCGAGATCCAGCACCCGGGCGCCGTCCGCGCCCACCCCGGCGGTCACAGCGCCTCCTGGAGGTCCTGCGGGACGATCGACTGCTCCCAGGGCAGGATGCCGACCGGCAGGGCGCAGGTGAACGCCGCGGCCTGCATCCGGTCCGCCGGCCGCATCGCGATCCGGGTGGCGCCGAGCAGATTACGCATCGTCACGTTCGCGTCGCGTACCTCGGCGGCCGAGTCGACGGTCAGCGTCACCAGCATCGAGAACTCCACCAGGCCGGCGCCGGATGCCTCCTCCGTCGCGGTCTGCTCGGCCGCCTGGATCTCGGCGACCGCGCGGGCCCGGACCAGTCCCTTGGTCGAATTCGCCATGAACTGGGCGGAGCGGCGGTCCGACTCGACGATCCGGGCCGAGGTGGCCGGGTCGATCGGGCGGTAGACCAGCGCCACCCGCTTGCGGCGGATGCCGGCGGCCGGGTCGAGCAGGCTGCGCAGGATCCCCGAGCGCACCACGCCGCGCGGGGCCATGGTCAGCAGCCAACTCCGGGACACCCCGGAGTCGTGCTGGTAGGAGGTGACCGTCTCGACCGCCGCGGCCGGCCCGGCGTCGTCCCACTCCAGCCCGGTGCCGCCGTGCTGGGCCCGGACGTCGAGCACCTCGGCCGCGGCGGCCGGGTCGTACGCGACCCGGACGACCTCGGCGATCCGTTCCGCCGACAACGGCTCCGCCGACCCCCCGCCGGCGGCCACCAGCCCGTTGAGCACCCCCTGCAACCGCAGCGCCAGGTCGGCGAGCATCGTGTCGTCGTCGCGCCGCACGCCGCCCGGCGCCGAGTAGGTGAGCGTCAGGTAGGTGTTCATCTCCGACGACGCGTCCGGGTAGGAGCGCGCCACCTCCTCCATCACCGCCCGCGCGGCGGGCGGCGCGTTCGGGGAGAGCCGGCCCAGCACCTCGGTGGCGAGCCGGGTGCCGGGGTCCGGTGCGGTCTCCACCACCACCGACGCGCCGCGCAGCCCCGGCTCGTGCGCGAGCCGGGACAGCCACTCGCCCCACAGCGCCACCCACGTGTCGACCTGGTCCGGATCGACGAGCGAACCGCCGTCGGGCTCGCAGCTCAGCACGATCGTGTACTGGTGGCGGTTGCGGTGGTGCAGCACGCCGAACGGCCGGTCGTACGGGTCGCGGCCCTCCAGCATCGTCACCCGGCTCAGCAGGCCGGGCGGGCGGAACCGCCCACCGGGTCGTGCCGACAGCGGACCGGACACGTAGAGGTGCTGGCGCTTCGACTTGCGGCGCAGCCAACCGATCCGGACCCCGGCCATCTGGAAGACGTTGCGGCCGTCCTGGGTGCGGATCGCCAGCGGCGCCAGTGTCAGCGCGATCGGCAGCCCCACCACCAGGGCCGCGTCCAGCGAGACCATGGACGCGAGCAGGACCAGCACGAGCCCGCCGAAGAGGCCGAAGGTCCCGATCAGGCCCAGCGAACCCAGGCCGGCCTTGCGGGGACGGCGCCAGTTGCCGTACGTGGGTGTCTTGATCTGTTCGAGTGCGGTGCTCATGGACGTCCTCCTGGGCCGGCCTAGTCGCGGTCGGGGTCGGGCAGCGCGCCGCGGGCGATGCCGGCGGCGTGCCGGTGGGTGCCGGCGACGGCGTCGGCGCCCTTCTGCACGGTCCAGGCGGTGGCCCCGACCGCGCCGCTGACGACCCGCCCGGCCGTCGACACGAAGCGGCGTCCGCCGTCACCGGACGAGTCACCACCGCCCGCCGGGTCGCCGCCGGACGGCGGGCTGCTCGCGGGCGTCGGCTCGCTGGGCGGCGCCGGGGTGCTGCCGGACGCCGACTCGCTTCCGGACGCCGGCTCGCTGGGCGGCGCTGGGGTGCTGCCGGACGCGGACGTGGACGTGCTGCCGGACGTGGATGCACCGTCGGCCGTGGACGCGCCATCGGCGACGGACGCGCCATCCGCCGTGGACGCGCCATCCGCCGTGGACGCGCCATCCGCCGTGGACGCGCCATCCGCCGTGGACGCGCCATCCGCCGTGGACGCGCCATCCGCCGTGGAACCGCCGTCTGCAGTGGACCCGCCGTCGGCCTTCGACGCGCCGTCCGACTTCGAGGCGCCGTCGGCCTTCGACGCGCCACCGCCCTGGACCACCGCGCCCGAGGGCGAGCCGCTACCCGACCGGGGACCGCCACCGCCCCCGCCGTGACCGCCACCGGCGATCCGCTTGGCCCCGCTCGCCACCGCGCCCGCCGCCGCCACACCCGCGCCGACGCCCGCGCCGACGCCGTCCGACGAGCCGAGCGCCGCCATGGCCGGTACGACCAGCCGCATCAGCGCGGGCAGCGCGACGGCGGCCATCAGCAGGATGGCGGCGCCGGCCAGCTTGTAGTGCTTGGCGTCACCGTCGACCGAGCCGATCATCGCCGCCCCGGAATACATGATCAGCCCGACCACCGGTTTGAACGCCAGCCACGCCACCATCCAGGCGATGTGCTTGCGCCACCACCCGCCGCCCGACTCGGTCATCGACGCCGCGGCGGCCAGCGGCAACGTACCGGTGAGCAGCACCATCGCGCCGAGCCGCACATACATGAGGATCACGTGGATGCAGCCGGCGATCAGCAGCAGCAACCCGATGATGATCAGCAGGAAGGCGGTCAACCCGTCGGTGCCGCAGTTGGCGATCAGCTTGAGCTGCGCCTTGATCCCCTGGTCGTAGAGATGGTCGCTGTAGCGGTCGGCCTCGGTGGCGAGCAGGTTGAGCACGGTCCACGCGGCGCCCACCGTGAGGATCATGCGGACCAGGCCCAGCAGCGCCGTCCACAACGCCTGCCCCCGGCGCAGCAGGGCCATCCGGAACGCCGCGGCCAGCAACGACGCCACCGCGATGGTCACCACCAGCCAGTTGGTCTGTAGGTGGATCTGGTCGTTGATCTTCTCGTCGCCGAGGGTCGGCACGTCGCCGAGGTTGGCGAACAGTTCCACCGCCGCGCCCATGATGGCGCCGGCGATGTCGCTGAGGATGCCGTCGATCCCCCGCTCGAAGAAGCCGACTACCTGCCCGATCTCACCGATGTAGACGGCGTCGCCAGTCGCGCACTCGGCCATCTCAGCCCTTGTCCCACAACACGAAGCCCGCCAGCGACAGGACCGGGGTGACCGGACCGTAGAGGCCGCCGGAGTTCAACGGCCGCAACCGCCAGTCCACGCCGTTCCAGTCCGTCGTGTAGTCGACCGAGAAGTACCGCGCCGTCGCCTGCCGGACCAGCACCCGGACCACGGCGGTGCGGGGCGAGTAGCGCACCACCAGGAACCCCGCCAGCCGGTTGGAGGTCTGCGGCGGGCCGCCGTCCTCCATCGACTCGCGCATCGCGTCGAAGTAGTCCCGTCCCAGGCCGGGCACGAGCTGCTGACGGCTGACCACCCGCCAGTCGGGGCCGCTCATCTGGCGGGAGATCGTGTGCGCCGCCATCACCGCGCCCATCGGGGTGTGCGCGAAGCACCACCGCAGCGGGCCGGTGGTCCGCAGCGGCCCGGCCGAGGCGGAGAACGGCGACTGCGCGCCGTTGACCGGCCGCCAGGTGACGTCGTCCGGCGCCGCGGTCGGGATGGGCTGGGCGGTGTCCACCGTGCGGCAGCCCTGCGGTCGGGACCCGTCCGGCGCGAGCCCGCCGATCGTCGGGCCGGCCGGGGGCGCGGCCCGGGATCCGCCGTCCCCGCCGCCGTAGAGCACCGCGCCGACGCCGGCGCAGAGCGCCAGGACGAGGAACGCCGCAGACACCTGCCACCGGCGGTGCCGCCAGAACGGCCCGTCCTCGGGCACGGATGCGTGTCGCGCCCGCACGGTCAGTTGCCCCCCGTGCCGCCGCCGTTGCCGAAGACCCAGGTCACGATGGGGCCGGCGGTGGCGACCAGGATGCAGCCGCCCAGCACCATGCCGAGGCGGCTCATGTGCTCGGAGCCCTCGCCGCGCTTGTGCGAGATGGCCATCACCGCGCCGGTGACCAGGACGCCGAGCACGCCCGCCGCGGTGCCGCCCCAGGCGACCAGGCCGAGCGCCTGCTCGACCTTCGTGGCGAGCTGGCCGGGCACCACGTTGCCGCCGGTCTTCGGCTGCGGCACCCCGCCGCCGGGCTCCGGGTTGGGCGCGAGAGGGAAGCCGTGCGGGATCCGTACCAGACCGGAGTAGTAGAGGTCGGAGAGGGCCATGGGTGCTCCTTCGGAAGTGGAGGGGTCGATCGGCCGGCCGGGGGCCGGGCGGGTGGTCACTGGCTGAACCCCAATGCCTGGACGATGGGACCGGCGGTGGTCGCTAGCAGGCACGCCGCCATCACGAACGCGATCTGCTTGGTGTACTCGGTCCGCTCCTCCAGCGCACCGCGGCGCAACTGCGACGCCAGCGTCATGCCGCTCAGGAGCAGGCCGGCCACGGCGGCGGCGCTCACGCACCACGCCATCAGGGTGAGCAACTGCACCACCGGCGCGTTCGGATCGTCCACGGCCACCTGGTACGGATCGATCACCGGCGGGGTGAAGCTCGTCTTGTTGATCACGTTCTCGCACTGGAACTTGCCGGCGTAGAGGGCGCCCTTGAGCGTGCACGAGTGGGATCCGGTGATCTCCACGTTGTCCTTGGTCCGCGAGTGGCCGCTCAGGTCGACGAGCATCTCGACGTCCATCCAGACCGTGTCGCCCTCGGTGTACTCGGCGGTCAGGTCGAACGATCCGTCCGTCGAGCCCTTCTTGCCGGAGCAGACCCGGTCGCCGCCCCCGGCCGGGTAGGTGTTGACCGTGGTGGTGGTCTTGAGGCAGATCTTGTAGAGGAAGCCGGCGCCACCGCCGTCCACCGTCACCGTGTAGGTGCCCGCGGCCACCGCCGGGCCCGGTGGCGCGAGCGCGAGCAACGCCAGCACAAACGCGACGAGCGCCGCCCCGGACCGGACCGGCCGGCTCACCGCGACCCCCGCCCGGGCCGCGCCTCGGCGAGGGCGGCCAGCCGGGCCAGTTGGCGCGGTGGCCGCTGCGGCTCCACCCCGACGCGGTACGACGGGACCCACGGCACCCGGTGCACCGGGGCGACCGAGCGCAGCATCCGGATCCGGCCGAGCAGCGGCCCCGGCAGCCGGCCCGGGGCGTCGGCGATCAGCACCACCCCCACCAGCCGCATCCCCGCCGGGTGCCGGCCCTCCCGCATCGCGTTGAGCGCCCGGGAGACCGCCCGCAGCCCGTCCATGTTGGTCCGCCCGACCAGCGCGACCCGGGCCGGCTCACCGATCGCCGGGTCCGGCCAGCGGCAACCGATGTCGACGCCGCCGAGCAGCCGGGTCAGCGTGCTGGCGCCCGCGCCGCCGTGCGCCCCGATCCAGCCGATGCCCTCGTCGGAGAGGACGTCGCGGCTGTGGACCGGACGCTCGTCCCGCTCCCGTGGGCGCCCCAGCACCATCGGTCGGCTCATCGCCCGCCCCGCCTCCTGTCCCGGTCCTCCGTCGCGCGCCGACCGCGGCCGGGCGGCCCGGCCGCAGCGGTCGACGGCCGCACTACGACGCGGCGGCCCCCTCGGTTCGACCGGGATCCCGGGTTTTTTCCCGCGGGCCGGGCGGCGCAGAAAACGCCGACCGGCGCTGAACCACGGTCCCCGCCGGCCCGTAGTCGGTGCACCGCGATCCGTGGAAGGAGGCGGCACCCCGAGCCGGCGGCGGACCGCCGGTCGACCCAGCCAGGAACAGCGCTCGAAGGAGTGACAATGTCCGATCTGAGGTACGGCTACGAGCCGGATCCGCTGGATCCGTCGCAACGCGCCCAGACCTTCTCCGCCGTGGACAACGAATACGAGATGGAGGCCACGGACCGGCACTACAGCCTGCCGGTCAACCCGTACAGCCAGCCGGCGTACGGGTACCCGTCGTCGTCCACCGACGTGGCGCCGCCGCAGTTCACCGACTCGTTCAACGACGGGCGGCGGGTGTCCCCACCCGTTCCGACGCGGTCCAGCAGGCAGAGCTCGGCCGCGGCCCGCCACTCCGCCGCCGCCAGTCACCAGGTGGACCGGCTCCGCCGCCGGTCCACCTTCGTCGCCAGCGACCCGGACCGGCTCGTGCAGACGGCCATGCAGGTGGGGGCGGTGACCACGCCGGAGCCGGTCGAGCCCCGGCGGAGCAGCCAGGTGCGTCCGGCGAACCCGAACCGGCCGACCGAGAGCGAGGCACGGAGGGGCGCCCAGAACGCCGGCTTCAAGGGCCTGACCGACTTCAAGAACTGCATGAACAGGTACCTGCCGCCCGGGACGGAGTTCACCGCCAGCTCGTTGAGCGCCATCTCCGGCGTCCTCGAGGGGTGGGCCGCGCGCGGCACGCAGATCGGCGCGGCCAGCGTCACCGCCCTGAAGTCCGGCGTGGAGTTCATCGACGCCGCGCAGAAGGGCGACTGGACCAAGGCCGCGGTCCACGCCGGGAACCTCACCGGCATGGGCTTGAGCATCGCCGGCACGGCGACGAACATCACGCACCTCACCGCGGCCGGCGGCATGGTCGCCGCGGGTTCCGCGTTCACCAACGCGGCGGTCGACCAGCGGCGGACCGCGATCCAGCAGCAGTCGCAGAACGTCGACCTGGAGCGCGGGCGGACCAGCCCGAGGTCGAGCACCGCCCCGGCGGCGGGCCCGGCGCAGCAGGCGCCGGCGCGCGGTCGCTGACCGAACCCGTACGACACGGCGGGCCCGGGTGCTCCCCACCCGGGCCCGTCCGCGTCCGTCGGTCAGCGGGCCTCGCGCCACTTCTGGTTGCTCTGGCTCGCCGCGCACTCCCAGATCTGCAACGGCGCGCCGTCGTCGGAGTTCCAGTCGCGCACGTCGAGGCACTTGCCGGAGTTCGGGTTGCGCAGCAGCCCGCGCTCGGCCACCCACACCTGCGCCGGGCCGCCGGTGCACCAGGCGAGCTGCACCTTGGCCGCGTTGTCCCGGGACGCCCACGCCACGTCCATGCACTTGTCCAGCACCTTCAGCGTGCCGCCGGGGCCCCGGGTGAAGTGCTGGGCCGGGGTGCCGTTGCACCGCCAGAGCTGCAACCGCACCCCGTCGGCGGACTTGCCGTCCGGCACGTCGACGCACTTGTCCGCGTACCCGCGCAGTGCGAAGCCAGAGCCGGAACGGTCAGCGGTACGCTTCACGGGCGTAGCCGACGGCGCGCCGCCGCCGCGGAACGTCACCACGACCTCGTCGCAGCCGGGGCAGTTGTAGACCGTCTCGTTGCCGGCCACCCGGTCGTGGGTGGACCAGAGGTAGGCGCGCGGGCCGAACGGGAGCAGCGCGGCGGTGTAGGCGCTCTCCGCATCCCGGTTCGGGTTCACGCAGTTCACCCGGTCACCCTTTGCCGGGTCCCGGACGGCGTGCGCCTCCGGACAGGCGGCGAGCATCTGCCCGCCGGAACAGTCCCACCGCGCGCAGCTGCCCGCCTTCTCCGGCCGGGGAGCGCCGGGCACGTCGATCGTGATCGTGGTCGACAGCGCGTCGACGTAGCTGACGTTGTACCAGGGCGCGCCCCCGTTGTTCCGGTCGAAGTTGAACTCGGCCAGGCTCACCGGCTCCGCGCCCCGCTCGCACCGGTCCGCGAAGGCGCCGCAGTCACCGACGAGGCAGCGGAACCCGCCGTTCGGGTCGCCGCCGCAGCGCTGGCGGGCGAAGAACCGGCCGCGCCAGTGGCCCGGCGCGCCGTCGTTCGGGATGACGATCGTGCGCGACTCGCCGGGTTGCAGCGTGGGCAGGCCGGTGATCGGCCGGGAGCCGTCCGCGCTCTCGCCCGCGCCGACCCACAGCGTCTCCGCGGTGCCGTTGACGAACGTCACCCGTTCCCCGGTGGCGGCGTTCGCCGGGCTGCCCGGCACGCCGACAGTCAGCCCCAGCGCGAGCAGCGCCACGGCTAGCAGCGCGGCCCCCCTGCCCGCCCCGCGTGTCGGGTCGGGGCCTCGGTCGACGCCCCCGTCCGTGGCGGGGCCCCCGCCCGACACCCCGGCCCGCATCCCGCGGGTCGAAGACGATCCGGTCCTCACAGCCATGTAGCCCTCCCTTGGCCTGGCGGGGACGCGCCGCGTCCCCCGACGAGTGCGGCTGGCGCACGACCACACGACGATCCGGGAGGGTCTCCGGTTCAACGGGAAGTGAGGCGGATCGGCGAGCGCGGTCAGCGCGAGATCGGCGCGGTGACGATGGAGGTGCCGTCGGTCAGGCCCACGCCGACGAAGGAGAGCTGATCGAGCGGTGGCGACAGCTCGCCGGTGACCTCCTGCGGCCCGTTCGAGGCGGTCCAGTCCCGCACGGGATGGGTGACCCCGTCGCGGGTCACCGCGAAGAGCCGGTGGCGTAGCCCCGGTCGCAGCCCGGTGGCGGTGATCCGGATGGTGGAGCCCCGCCCCTCGTGGGTGGTGATCGACACGGACAGGCTCGCGCCCTGGCCGGGCGCCTCTCCGGTCGCGGTCAGCACCACGTCGTCGCGTCCACCGCCCCCGACCGTGGCCACGATCCCGCCGGTGAGCACGGCCAACGCCAGCGCCGCCGCCCCGCCCCACAGCAGCAGCCGGCGACGGGCGGACAGCGCCCGTGGCCGACGTCCCCCGGGCCGGTCACCGGGTGTCCTCCCCGGGCCAGTCGGGCCCGCACCACCCGGCGCTCCGCCCGGGCGGTTGCCCCGCCGCCCCGCCGGCCCTCGACCGGTCCCGGCACCCGGGGCCGGTCCCGCATCGTCGGTACGGGGACGACCGGTCCCGGTGCCGGGGGTCGTCGTACCCGCGACGTCGGTACGGGACCCGCCCTCGTGCCCAGCCGCCGACGCGAGGTCCGGCGCGTCGGCCCAGGGCTCAGCCGCGGGCACGTCCTCCGCTCCCGACGCGGAACGCGGCGGCGGAACGGAGGCCGGCGGCGGAACGGAGGCCGGCGGCGGAACGGAGGCCGGCGGCGGAACGGACGGTGGGGGCAGGACGGATGCCGGGGGCAGGACGGACGGTGGGGGGAGGGCGAACTCCTTCCAGTCCGCCGCGCTGAGGCCGCCGAGCCCGCTGGTCACACCGCCCAGGTCGCTGGCGACGGAGAGACACTCGTCGCAGCCGGCGAGGTGCGCCTCGAAGGCGACGCGGTCGGTCTCGTCGAGCGCGCCGAGCAGATAGAGCGCCAGGGACTCGTGCTCGGACGTCGGATTCTCACCGCCGGTACGCATCACGCCCCCTTCCCGACCCGACAGAGGGTGCGCCAGAGCGATGATCCGGGCCACCGCCTCGGTGCCGGGCATCGGACGAGGACTCGCCGGGAGGTGACATCAGGCCGACTCGATCGGGCCGATCGCCGCGTGCAGCGCCCGCACCGCGTAGTACGTCCGCGACTTTACCGTACCCTCGGGGATGCCGAGCCGCTGCGCGGCCTCCGCGACCGAGGCACCCTTGTAGTACATCTCGATGAGGACGTCGCGGTGCTCCGGCTTGATCTGCCGCAGCGCCAGGCGGACGGTGTGGGCGCTGACCACCCGGTCCATCTCGTCCTCGGCAGTGGTGAGCCGGTTGAGGTCGGGCAGGGCGACCTCGACCGGCCGGGCCTGCCGGGCCCGGCCGGCGTCGACGGCCACGTGCCGGGCGACGGTGTAGAGCCAGGGCGCGATCCGGCGCGGCTCCGCGGCCAGCGTCCCCAGGTTTCGCCAGGCCCGCAGGAAGGTCTCCTGGACCAGGTCCTCGGCCAGTTCCTGCCGCCCGAGGACGAGGCGGGTGACGAAGCGCAGCAGCGGTTCACGGTACTGCTCGTGGATCCACCGCATGAGACTCTCGGGCGAGCCCTGCGCGACGGCGTCGCCCGGCGTCCCGGGCTGCACCGCCTCGTTGGGCACTGCCGACACAGAACGCCTCCCCCTGACGCGTGGGGCGTGCCCGCCCGGCCGGCCCGGCGCGTGGGCGCCGAGCCCCTCTGAGCGAGAAGGATAGCCGTACCGATCGGACAGTGCTCCCGGCCGGCGGAGGGCGACCAGGGTCCCGGCGCTCATCGGGCGCGGTCCATGGCCGCCCTGCCCACGACGACGCGGGTCGGCCCCGCAACTGCCGGGTGGTAGCGAGTCGACATCGAACACTCCGATCGGTGGTCGGCTGCCGGGGGCCGGTCCTCCCGGCGGCGTCCACATTGACGGGTCGGTACGCCGGTCGGTTCAATGACGGCCGGACTGGAATCGGATCCGATTCCAGTCGGGTGAACCGAGGACGTCGCGCATCCGTCACTCCTCGCGACGCCATCACCGGAAGGGAAGCCCCGTGACACCCGATCTTCCTGGCATCCGATCCCGGCTCGCCCGGATCCCGCGTCGTGTCGTCGCCGCCATCGCGGCCGGCCTCTCGGTGCTGTGCATGGTGGCCGCCTCCGTGAGCTGGGGCATCGCCACCGCTCGCGACGACAGGCTGACCGGTCGTAGCGTCTCCGCCGCGCATCTGACCGCGATCCGGGCCGCCGCCCGGTCCTGCCCCACGCTGAACCCGGCCCGGCTGGCCGGGCAGCTGATGGCCGAGTCCGGCCTGGACGGTCGCGTGAAGGAAACCACGTCGGGCGGTCGCGGCTTCGCCGGGCTCAACGACGACCGGTGGAAGTCCTGGGCGCCGTGGCCCGGCGCCGACCGGACCGACACCGCCGCGAACATCCTCGCGCTGGCGCACCAGATGTGCGACCTCAGCGGGCAACTGCGGCTCGCCGGCGTCCCCGGCGACCGGTGGCGGCTGTCGCTGGCCGCGTTCCACACGGGGCTCGACCAGGTACGCGAGGCCAAGGGCGTGCCGTCCGCCGCGGTCGCGTACGTCGACGACGTGAGTCGCTACGCGGCGTACTACGGCGAGCTGGCCGCGTTCGGCGGCTCCGGCACCGCCCGCCCGGACCCGGAGCGCCAGCAGCCCAGGGCGGTGCCCGCGGGCTACGTACGCCTCGTGGTGCGGGCCGGCTCGGTGTGCCCGGAGGTGCCGCCCGCGGCGGTGGCGGCCCAGCTCATGGCGCTGTCCGGCTTCGACGCCAACCTGCTCGGCGACGACGGCCGACGGGGGATCGCCCAGTTCCTGCCCGAGGTGTGGCGGGCACACGGCCCGGCCGGCGCCTCACCGTGGGACCCGCAGGTGGCCGTGCCAGCCGTCGGCGCCGCGGTCTGCGCGTTGCGGCGGGACCTCGCCGGCCTCGACGGCGACCCCGGCCTGCTCGCGCTGGCCGCCTACCGTAACGGCCCCACCGCGGTCCGCCAGACCGGCGGCGAGCTCGACGACGCGACACAGGCCTTCCTGCGGCAGGTGCAGGAGTTCACCGACTTCTACGCGCTCGACAGCCGGCTGCGGGTCGCCCCGGCCAGCCCGTCCCCGTCGGCGCCCTCGTCGCCGTCGCCGTCCCCCTCGCTGTCGCCGACGGCCGCATCCCCCGCGCCCCGACCCAGCGTGTCGCCCTCGACCAGCCCACCGGCCGTGCCGCCGAAGCCGGCCCCACCGAAGCGCCCGAGCGGCGCGAAGCAACTCGTCGGCATGGAGACCGGGCTCTGTGCCAGCGGCGGCAGCGGGGACGGCGTTCCCGTCGTTCTGCGCCCGTGCCGGGAGGAACGCCCGCAGTGGTGGACGTTCGGGTCCGACAGCACCGTCCGGGTCAACGGACTCTGCCTGGACGTGGCGTGGGGCGAGAAGCGTGACGGTGCGCCGGTACAGACCGCCCTCTGCAGCGGCAACCCCGCGCAGAAGTGGGAGTGGATCGAACGCGACGGCCGGCGGTCGCTCTTCAACCGGGAGACCGACCGCTGCCTGGATGTGGACGGTCACGGCACGGGCGCCCCGCTGAACGCCTGGACCTGCGTGTTCAACCCGAAGCAGACCTGGTCGCTGCGTTAGCCGCACACGTGGGGAGGGGCCCTGGCCGACAGGCTTCTGTCGACCAGGGCCCCTTCTGCGTCGCGGGTCAGGCGGCGTAGCGGCGGCGCATCCGAACGGCCAGGAAGCCGCCCGCGCCGAACACCAGCGCCAGACCCAGGAGTACGGCGATCAGCGTGCCCGCCCCGCCGCGGTTCGCCTCGGCGGCGGCCGGGTCCCGGCCCTCCACCGACGGCGCCACCGAGGCAGCCGGGTTGATCATGCCCGAGCCGTACCGGGGATCGCCCTCGGCCACCTGCCCGCCGACCGGGTCGGCGGTGCTGCGGATGCGTTCCTCGACCTGGGCGGCGGTGAGGTCGGGCTGGGCGGCCCGGATCAGCGCGGCCTCGCCGGCCACGAACGCCACCGCGAACTCGGTGCCGGTGTTGCCGACCACCTTCCCCCCGCCCACGCCGAGCGTCGCCACCTCGATGCCGGGCGCGACCACCTCGACCGCCCCGTCGAGATACTTCTCGGCGAGCTGGCCCCCGGCGCCGACGCCGCCGGTGAGCACCAGCGCCCCGCGGCGGGAACCGCCGTTTGGCGACGGAAGCGTGGTGGGCTTGACCGGGGCGCCCGCCACCACCACCACGTCGTGCTCCAGCACGGTGGCCAACGACGCCGCCACCGCCGGGTCGGCCAGGTCGACCCGGGAGCCGAGCGCGACCACCGAGGCGCCGGTGCTGACCGCCACCTCGAGGGCCGTCGCGGCGTCGGCCGGCCGGGCGTCACCCGAGGATCGGACCATCCGCACCGGCACGACGGTCGCGTCCGGCGCGAGCCCCACCGGGTTGCCCTCGACGCTGTCGTCGGCGGCGATGATGCCGGCCATCGCCGTACCGGATCCCAGGCAGTCCTCGTCGCCACGTCCATTGCCGACGGTGACGTCGGCGCCCACCGCGACCCGGCCGCTGAGCTGCTGGAGACCGGCGTCGACCCCGCTGTCGACGACCGCGACCTTGATCCCGTTGCCGCGGGTCAGGGTCCACGCGCTGTCGGCCGCCATCCGCAGTTGCGCCCATTCCGACCGGCTGCTCGACGCGGTCGTTGCGGTGCAGCGCGCGGCCGGGCGGCCGTCGGCCGGTGAGCGGGACGCCGTCGGGCTCGCGCTCGGCGACGGGCTGCCGTTCGGCCGTGCGCTCGGTGAGCGGGTCGGGGCCGGGCCGGGGGACGGCTTGCGGGCGGCCGGCAACTGTCCGTACTCGACTCCCGGGCCGACGGCGTCCCACGGCAGCACCAGGTACCACCCGGCCCGCAGCGTGACCGGGTCGGTCAGCCGGGCCCCGTCCGGCTGGACCCGGCCGGTGTTGAGCTGGTAGATCTCCGCGGACCGCTCGCCGCTGCCGAGGAAGCGCCGGGCGATCTCGGTGAGGTTCTCCGGCTGGCCCTGGTGGCGCGCCGTCACCACGTAGTACTTCACGTACGGCTCGGTGTCGGGCGCGGACCCGGCGGTCGAGGGACGGGGCGCGACCAGGATCGCGCAGCCAACCATCACCACCACGAGCAGCCGAGCAAGGATGGAGTGCTTCGTCAGCACCGGGGCTCCCTTCCGTCACCGCGGCCCAGACCGACCGGCCGTCACCGTCTATTGCGGATCAGCGCCGACTTCGTTCAAATCAATCTGAACCAGATTTCCATGGCGTCCGTCATGGAGACCGCCGAGGGTACCGGCCCTCGATGTCGAGCAGCTCCGGCCGGCGCTGGGGCGTCGGTGGGACGAAGGCGGGGACGGCGGTGACAGAGCTGGCGCAGGCCGTGGGCGGCCGGGGGATCGACCGGGTGCCGCGCACCGGCCGCTTCGACCCGCGCCGGCACCGGCGGGTACCCGGCCTGCTGGATCTCTGGCTGGTGTGCGGCCCCCGGGGGCGGCCGGCGCTGCCCACCGAGCCGGACCGCCCGCTGGACGCCCCCGCCGTGGCGGATCTGGTGCGGCGTACCGGCGACGCCGCGGACGACGTGCGGATCCTCGCCGACGACGGCGCCCGCCACGCCGACCTGTTCACCGAGGTGGCCGGGCTACTGGGGCACGACGTGCTGGTCAGCCCGGACGGCGCGGACATCCGGCAGGTGCTGGCCGGCCGCGACTCCGATGCGGACGACGGCCCGCTGCACGCGCTGCCGCTGGACCGGGTCACCCGCCAGCCGATGGACTGGCTGGTGCTGCAACCACCCGACCTGGCCACGCCGCTGCCCGGCTGGTTCGCCATGGAGGACGGCCTGGTCCGGCCCCGGACCGGGGTGGTCAACCTGCCGCTGGCGACCGGTGTGGCGTTGGCGACCCGGGCGGACTTCGTGGCCCGCCGGGCCACCGCCCACCGGCTCGGCGCCTCCGTGCCCGAGCTGGTCACGGTCTCCGTCACGGCCCGCTTCGGCGGCTTCCTGATCGGCGACTACAGCGGCACCCAGCAGGTACGCGACGCCGGGCACCTGGCGGCGCTTCTCGGCGAGCTGCCGCTCTACGGCGCCGACCTGCGACTGTGGCTCACCTGGCCGTCCGAGCCGGACGAGCAGGTGAAGCTCGTCGCCCAGGCCGCCGACCTGGCCGAGATCACCGGCGCCACGGTGTGGACCCCGCCGCCGGGAGGCCGGGCGGAACTCGTCGGCGACCGTCGCGACCTGCGCGCGCTGGACGCGGCGGGCGGCGTGGCCGCGTGGCAGGCCCACCGACCGAGGTACGCCGACGGCCCGTCGGCGGTCGACGCGACAGCAGACGGCATGCTGGTGCCCCGCTCGTCGCGGCAGCGGATCGTGGTGGTCGCCGACGCACAGGCCACCGCCGCGCCTGCCGGCTCGACACCGGACGCGACAGGGCCGGGCGGCACCGCCTCGGCCGGCACCGTTTCGGCCGGCACGGGGGCGGACGGACGCGGGGCGGGCCGGCCGGCACCCGGGGCCCGTCCCACGCTGGCTGCCGAGTCCCGCCGCGCGGGCCGGTACGGGCCGCCCTGGCTGTACCCCGGCCAGCAGGTCAACGTCGCCACGTTCGAGGCGTTCGTGCCGGTCACCGGCGACCTGGAGCGGGCCGCGACGGAAGGCGTACCGACTGCCGAGCTGTGCCTGGTCGCGCACCTCGACCCACGGTCCGCGCCGCGCCGCACCGACCTCCTGCGCGTCCGGATCGCCCCGGGCGGCGCGATCCCCGTGCAGGTGTTGCGCTCGCACGTTCCGGCGCGCCTGCAGTATTTGCTCGGCGCCCCGGACACCTACCTGCTGCCGGCCGGTCGGCTGGATCGGGTGCAGGTGCGGGAAGCCTTCCGGGCCACCGACGAGGACGGGCTCCGACGGGTCGACGGGCTCGACGGCGGGGCGCTGCGCATCCGGTCCGCGCCCGCGAGCGCGTCGAGCACCGGGCTGCCGCACGACGTCACCCGGTGGCCGGCGCACGGCACCCGGCGGGCGTACGCGCTGCTGCCGGCGCGCTCCCGCGGCCTGGCGCCGGGCTGGCTGCCGCTGTCCCGCCGGCGACCGGCGCCCCGGGCCGGCCGGCTGCTCGTGGAGGTCCGGGTGCCGCGCGGCCGTACGGTCGACGTCGGGGCCACCGCCGACGCCCTCGCCGCCCTGCCGCTGGCCCGAGGTCGCGCGGAGCGCCTGCGGCAGGCGGGGGTCGACCTGATCCTCACCAGCCGCTCCTACGAGCGGGTCCAGGTGGACCGGGTCCACCGGGCGCGCGACGGGGTGTGGGAGACGGTGCCCGGGGCGGCGGCGGGGCCGCTGCCCGTGGTACTGCGCGGCCTTCAGTCCCCGCCGGTCGCCTCCCCGTCCACGTCGAGCTGAAGCGACCAGCGACCGGCCGGGACCGGGCCGAGCACCACCGGCACGCACCGCCCCCCGGTGGCGGCGGCGAGACCACGCGCCCCAGCCGGCGACGGGCCCTCGACGAACACCACGGACGGCTCCGGCAGCATCTCGCCCGGCCCCGGTGGCTCGGGCAGGCCGGGCAGCCGACGGCAGCCGGCCGGCGCCCCACCGCCGAGCGCCTCCCCCACGGCCGCCACACCGACCCCGGCGGCGGACAGCCCTCCGGCCAGGGTCGCAGCCGCGCGGCGGCAGACCGCCAGCGGACCGACGAGCGTGAACACGTCCGGCACCCGAGCAAGATCCACATGCAGCCGCCACGGCCCACTGCGCCCCAGCACCAGCGGCAGCACCGTCGGCGGTGCCGTCTCTCCCGGCCCCAACCAGGTGTACGGCGCGCCGCGCCCGGCCGCCACGCCGATCAGCCGGACCCGTGCCGGGCCGACGTCGGTGTTCAGCTCGGCTGTGAGGTACGGCGCCTCGTCCCCGGCCGGCAGCGACGGGCGCGGCACGTCCGGCGTGACCTCCCCGCCCACCGGCCCGGCGGCCCGGGACGTCGGCGCGGATCCAAGCTCCGACGTGGACCCGGAGGGCCGGGCGGACGTGGCGGTCTGGGTGGACGCGGCGGTCTGGGTGGACGCTGCGGTCCGGGCGGACGCTGGGGCCTGGGCGGCTCGGGCGGAGGTGGCGGCCGACACGGGCACGGAGTCCTGGGCGTACCCGGAGTCCTGGGTGGACGCGGCGGTCAACGCGGGCCCGGAAGCCTGAGCGGGCTTCGAGGTCTGCGTGGACTTCGAGACAAGGGCGGATCCCGAGCCCCGGACGGACGCGACGACCGCCGTGGGCTTTGCGCCCGGCGCGGACGTCGAAGCCGGCGCGGACGCGGGCGGCGGCGCGTCCGGTGCGGGCCGGGTGGCCGGCGGTCCGGCGGCGTCCTTCGTGGGAGGCCCGGCTTTCGCGTTCTCACCAGGGGCGGGCGTGTGGTGGCGTTCCGGCGGCCACGGCCCGTCGTCGCCCGCCACCGCCACCGCCAGCCCGCGACCGGAGCGGCCCGGACGCAGCAGCACGATCGCCACCACCGCGAGCAGCACCGACAGCACGCCCGCGCCGACCCGGATCACCAGCGGGTCGATCCCGCCGCCGCGCGTCGTCCGTCCCTGTAGCGGGGGTGCGGCGACCTCCGTGGTGGCCGGGGGCCGGGCCGCTTCCCCGGTGGTGGCGGGTGACCGCGCGGGGGTGGACGGCGGCATCCGGGTCGGCACGGCCGCGGCACGGGTCGGTGCGGACTGCGTGAGGGCCGGGGAACGGGTCACCGGCGGGGTGGTACGGGCCCGGACCCGGGGCAGCGGGCCGATGCGTACCCCTTGGCCCTTGGCGTCCCGGGGTAGGACGAGCACCCAGCCCGGGTTCAGCTTCAACCCGTCGGTGAACGTCTCGCCGTCCGGCTGGACCCGCCCGGTGTTCAGCTCGACGATCTCCCGGTAACGGTTTCCGTTGCCGAGCGTGCGAAGCGCGATGGCGTACAGGTATTCCCGCTGCCCGCCCACCGGCGGACCGACCATGTAGTACCGGCCGGTCTCCGCCGGTGCGGCGTGCGCCGGAGCGCCGGTCACCAGCCAGATCCCGACCAGCACCAGCACCGCCTGTACGGCTCGCCGCATCCGCACGCGTCGCCCTCCCTGTCCTCTGCCATCGTCATCCTGCCGTCCGGCTCACTACGGACCGGGTCGCCCGCGGTTCAATGGTGATCGTGGTCGGATCGCGGCACAGGCCGGCGAGTCGCCGTCACGGGGCGGTGGAGAGGGTGCTGGCCAGCACGACCCCTCCGCAGCGGAGCGGCAGGACGACGGCCATGCCCCGCAAGGATACGGAGCTGGTACCGATCGCGAGGCGGCAGACTGTGCCGAGCCGGACTCCGCCGGGTGCACCACTTTCACCCCTCGCGCCCGCAGCTCCTCGACCGCCGGCAAGGTCGGGTCGCTCGGGGCAACTCCGGAGGGGCGCCAGTTTTTCGCCTTGAACGCAACGGCCGCCAAGTTCGTCGAACTCACCGCCGCGCGGACGCAGGCCGTCACCGTCGCGGGAGAGGCCACCGCGGCTACGATCGTGGCGCAGACGGCCACCGACCTGGAAGCGGTCAACGACCGCATCACCGCCATCGAGGAACCATCACCGTAGTTGTCGCCGAGCACGAACTTGGGGAGGTCGTCACGAGTCTCCCTGGTGTCGGCACCACTCTCGCCGCCGAGTTCCTCGCCCACGCCGGCACCCTCGCCAGCTATGCGAGCCTCGCCGCACTCGCCGCACTCGCCGCACTCGCCGCACTCGCCGCACTCGCCGCGTACGCCGGCCTCGCACCGATCTCCCGCGACTCCGGCCGCCGCCAAGGCCACCAGGTTCGGCCCCACCGCTACCACCGCGGCCTACGCCGGGTGTTCAGCATGTCCAGCTTCACCGCGCTGACCCACTGCCCACGATCCCGCGCCTACTACGACAAGAAAACGAGCCGAAGGCAAGACCCACTGCCAAGCCACCGCCGCCCTGTCCAGACAACGCCTCAACGTCCTCTGGGCCTGCATCCGCGACAAGGCCCCTACCAGCCCAAACAACCACGATCAGCAGAGCTGGCGCCATGCGAACTCGCGTAGAGACCCGGACTACGTCGACCGGCTGTGGAACCTCGTCGACTGGGCCGACGTCGCCGCGCGCTTCGGCGCCGCCCGCGCCGCCGCGCCGAAGCTCTGACCGGCGTGACCGGTTCGGTCCCGGTCGCCGCCGACCTTGGGCGACGCGCCGCCGGGGTCATCGCCGCCCGCCACCGCGGTGACCTCGCCGGCGGAGGCGCTGCTGGAGTCGTTCAGCACCGACCAGGCCCGCACGCTCGGCTTCTACCTGCTGGCCGACCTCGACCTGGGCCTGGTCCGCGCGCAGGCCGGCCAGTCCCTGGACGACCTGGTCCGGAACTCAGCCTGCTCGTGGCCGCCACCCCGCCGCCCTCGCCCGGCTGAGGCATGCCCACTCTCATGACGGCTGAGGAGCGGCCTGCGAGCGAGGTCAGTCTGCTGTCGAGGCGGAAACCTGCCACAGGGCGCTGACCGGCATGGCGCGGAGTCTGTCGCCGAACGGCAGCGTGGCGGTCCCGGTATAGAGGACGATGCCGACGATGAAGTCGTCGCCGAGGCGGTCGGCCAGTCGGCGTAGGCCGCGGAAGTCGTCGGGTCCGACGGTGCTGGCGGCTTTGACCTCGATCCCGACCACCTGGCCAGCTCGGTTCTCGAGCACCGCGTCGACTTCGTACCTGCTCTGGTCACGGTAGTGGGAAAGGTCGACGAACTCCTCGGACCAGGTGAGCTGCCGGGAAAGCTCGGACAGGACGAATGACTCGAGCAGCGGGCCGAACGGTGCACCCGGCCGGAGCAGTGCCCGGGCGTCGGTCGCGATTTCGTTGGCAGCGATGCCCGAGTCGACGAAGATCAGCTTCGACGCGGCGGTGGCACGGGTGCCCAGGTTGCGGGACCAGCCGGGAATTCGTTTGATCAGGAAGATCTCTTCCAGGGCTTGGAGGTAGCGGGCGATCGTCGGCCGGCTCAGTCCGAGGGCGGATTCGAGGGAGTTCGCGGCGATGATGGTCGCGGATCTGGCTGCGAGGAGCCGTACCAGTTCGCGTAGCTCGCCCTTGTGCTGGATGTCGGACAGTTGACGGACGTCGCGGTCGATGAGCGCTTGGACGTAGGCGTCGAGGAATCGTTGGCGGCGGCGCGGGTCGGTGCGGGTGGTGGCCTCGGGTAGGCCGCCGCGCACGATTCTGGCCGCGTAGTCGGCGCGGGTCACGTCGGACTCGTGTCGCAGGTCAGGGCCGAGCGCGAAGATGGCATCGACGAATCCGTCCGGCGCTTGGTCGAGTTCGCCTTGAGACAGCGGCCAGAGTTCGACGGTTTCCATCCGGCCGGGCAGGGCGTCCGGGGCGGCCACCATGCCGAAGAGGCGGGACGAGCCGGTGAGCAGGTACCGGCCAGGGCGCGGGTCCTCATCGACGGCTGCTTTGATGGCCAACAGGAGCTCCGGAGCGCGCTGGATCTCGTCGATGACCAAGAGCTCGGAGGAGTCCACGAACCCGACTGGATCGGCGATCGCCGCCGCCCGGTCCTGAGCCCGATCAAGATCGCGGCGCTCGGCCAGACGATCGCCGGCGACGATGCGGGCCAGCGTGCTCTTGCCTGTCTGGCGTGCTCCGCTGATCAGCACGACGCGGGTGTCGGTCAGCGCCGCGTCGACCTGCGCGGCGGCCCGACGTGGAATCAGGTGCGGTGTCGGAACGACATCATGATAGCCAGCAAGGTTTCGATCTGCGAGGGCCTTCGCATTCGATTTGCGGCGAAGATGCGTTCGAAATGCGGCGGCCCGGTGTTCGATTTGCGCGGCCTCTGGGGCGTTCTTGCATGTGTGGGTCGGGTCTGTCAAGTTAAGGGCTGATCTTGGTTGTTGAGGTGGTCAGCCGTTGGTCAGGGTGAGCCGGCCCTCGAAGGCGATCTGGAAGGCGTTCAGGGGTGCCCTCCAGCGCATGGTCCAGCGTCGGCGTCCGGTCCCGGTGGGGTCGAGGCTCATCAACGCCATGTAGACGCACTTGCAGTATCGGCAACAAGGGAGAACACGGCAGCCAGTATGACGCAGCGGTGCGCCAGCGTCCGCTCGGGCGAGGTGGCCAGACACTCAGCGGCGGTACCAGAAGAAGGCGTGCACCGAGTTCCGCGTGTCGAACATGTAGACGAACTGACTGCTCAACAGGTCGTCGAGCGTCTTCTGCAGCACGATGCCGGCCCCGTCACCGACGGTTCCGACCCGATACGAGTACGACCCGTCGTACTTCCGCAACGCGTCGGCGAGTTGGCTGGCGATATCGTCCAATGCCGCATGACGGTCGGGGTGGGCCCGTGGTTCAGGCGGTACGAAGACCGATTCGGTCAACGCGGTGATCCGAGCGGCGGCTGGTGGGACCGGGGCGAGTCGGTCTAGGAGCCGGTTGACGAGGGCCGCGATGCGTGTGTTGCGCCGCCAGTGGCGTGGAGTCCGTTGATCGGAGCCGGAGTCGAACACCAGCCGGTCTTTGTGGCCGGGCTGGTGGGTCCGGACGAGACGCCCGACCAGCTCGGTGAACTCGGAGTCGCAAGCTTCGCAGCAGGAGCCGTACGGGGCGGTGCCGGGTAACGTCCCGCGTTCGTGGACCGGGCGGCCGGAGTCGGTTGCCCTGCCGCAGAAGGCGCAGACGGTTGCTTCGGATGCCATCTGCCCTGTCGCTCCCGGTGCTCGTGCTGCTGCCCGCGGTGACCTCGCGCGAGCGAGCATAGCCGCTCCACGTGGCGCAGACGGTGCAGGGTGACCCGGATGCCGTCGGCGTCCAGCACGGCGGCGCGCGTCAATTCGCGATCAGCCGGACGAAAGGCGGTACGGGCGGAATGTCGTCCAGGTCGGCGCGCAGCGTCACATGCTGATCGATGACGTGACCCGGCGCGGACCTGAGTCGCCCTACGGATCAGAAGGCTAGCGGTCCGAGTCCCTTCGGGGCTCGGACCAGCTCGGGCCGCCGTTGAGCGCCCGGACGTGGGAGCCGTCGATCACCGCCCGGGACATGTCCAACTGCACCCGTGGCGCGGTAGCCACCCGACGGTCCTCCGGGTGTCCGTAGGCCGATGACGTGCGGCTTTCCTATCGCCCACCATTTGGTTGCCGGTCGCTTCGTGGGCTCGCTGCGATCGCTTGCCGAAGATCAGCGGGCCACGCCTCTCGGTCTTCGGTAGCCCTGAGGGGCTGAGGAGCGACTTGTCAGCGGGCTCAGTTTGTTGTCGAGGCGGAAACCTGCCGCGTCCACCGGCTCGTACTCGACCACGGCGACGGTCACATCACCACAGCGCGGCTATCCGAAGGCGCGTTCGGCCTGATGACCAGCGACGCCAGACTCGAGGGCGGCGACGACCCCGAACTGGTCAGCTATGACGTCCACGGGACGGAGATCGACAGGCGTCCGCTGTTCCAGGCCGAGGACCAACTCGAGCACTGCTATGCGGGCCCGGACGGGAAGCGGATCTACGGCAAACCGACCAGCGACTGCCGTCCTGCCGAGAAGTGGGGGCGTTAGCGACGATCCGAGGCTGACCGCTGCCCGGGGCGTGGGTCGTCACTCACGGGTCAGCCCCGGCGGCAGCGCGTCCTCGCCGGGTCGGACCTGGCGGGCATTGGCCACCGGGTCACGTTCCAGGGTGTGAATCAGTAGTGTCGGGCCGCCGACGCAGGTCCAGGTGTCGTCCCAGAGCGCGGAGACCAGCCGTGACCGGTCGGCGGGGAAGAACAGGTCGGGTAGCGCTCCGTGAGGGTGGCGGATATGACCACCAGTGCGCCAGGTGAGGGCTTGCTCGGGTCCGGCCTCGACCAGCACGTACGGCCAGTTCCAGTAGAGCAACACCCGCGGGGCGTCGGGGAAGACGACGTCGTGGGCGCCGGTGTCGAGGTAGGCCAGCCACCAGGGCTGGTCGGGCGTGTGCGCGATGAGGTGCGCGATGAGGGCCTGCTCGTAGGCGGCGGCGGTGACGTCGTCGGTCTGGTACGTGGTGGCGTAGGCGTCGAAGACCGGCGGGATGGCGGTGCTGATCGAGAGGCCGGCACTGGTGTGCCCGGCGATCCAGCTTACGTCGGCGGCGGTGCCGACGCGCCAGTCCCGCCCGTCCTTGTTGACCTGCACACCGCTATTCAAGCCGCTGGGACGACGGTTGGCATGGGAATCAGGCCGGTCTCGGAGCGGCGGCCGGCGACCAGCCGCTGGGTGAACGTGGGCCACTCCCTGCCACCCCAGGTGAACCCGCAGGTCGCGAGACTAGGCCCTCGCCCCCTCGTCGCTCAGGGGATAGAGCATCGGTTTCCTAACCCGACGCTCCACCGGTCTCCATAGGCCGATGACCTGCGGCTTTCCTGTCGTCCCCCGTTGCGTGCTTGTCGCTTCGCGGGCTCGCTGCGATCGCTTGCCGAAGATCAGCTGGAACGTTGTGAGGCCTGAGCGTGCAGCTTGACGCTGCCACGAGTCGAGTCATCGTTCCTCGTCGTCGAGCAGTTCGCGGCGCCACTCTGCAAATCGGCTTCGGAGATCGTCCAGCGCTGGGCCGGTGACGCCGTACTGGGCGAAGTCGTCGGGATCGAGCTGGGTGGCTTGTCCGAGGGCGTCGGCGAAGATACGCGGGTCGAAGCCCCGGTCGGCGCGCTGCGCGAGGGCGAGGAGGGCGTCGCGGGTGTAGCGGCCGGATCGGAGGGTGGCGTCGATGTCGATGAAGTCCCGGGCGAACGCGCGTCCGTAGAGGGCGCTCATCTTGTTTGCGACCGCGTCGTCGGGGTGGAGGACGGGTCCGATCGCCATGAGGATCGGTTCGTTGGCGCGCCAGTCCACGCCGAGTTCGACCTTGGCGATCCGTACGCCGTCGGTGACGGCGAGCCGGGCGAAGGTGTCGTACTGGCGCTCGGTCTCTACGGTCAGGCCGTCGTCGCGGTAGGCGTTTACGACGGCGGTGACTGCGGCGGTGAACTCGTCGCGGCGGTCCCAGGCGGTGAACAGGTCGACGTCCTCGCTGGGCCGCTCCAGAAGCCCGGCGGCCTGGACCGCGTAGCCGCCGGCCAAGGCGAAGCCGTATCGATCGGCTGCCGCGAGTCCGGTGCGGGCGAGGCGTTCGTGGAAGGGGTCCACCGCTACGCCGCCTCGCTACGGGTTGCGGCGAGTTCGGGGATGGCATCCTCCCAGCGCTGGCGGAGTTGGGGTGGCAGCCAGAGGGTGGGCCAGAGCCGAAGGAGGAGGTCGGCGTCGAGCCAGGTGTGCAGATCCTCGGCCGTGCTGGCTTCGGTGAGCACGACCTTGTACATGCTGGCCGCGCGCGCGGGCCGGTTCAGGTCGTATTCGGCGTGCCCGGACCAGTCGAGATGATGCGGAAGCGTCACCGTGCCACCGGTTGGGCCGTGCAGTTCGGCGAGGGTTTCGGCCACGACGTAGGGCTTGCGGTCGCCGTAGGGCCGGTAGTCCGCCGGCGGTTGGGGGGATGTGCGGCGCCGGCTGAGGTTTGTCGCCCGCCGGACTTCCGGTCGCAGGGCCTGGCGGATCGTCTCCCGGCTGTATCCGGTGACCCGTTGCAGATCGACCGGTCGCCAGCCGGCGGCGTGAAACGCCCGTAGCTGCTCGTCCCGTTCGGTCAACGCCTGCGCCCGCGTCGCCTCATATTGGGAGACAACCGCCCGCAGGTCGTCCTCAGCAAACCGGCTCATGGCCCCAAGCCTACTACGCTAGGCCAAGCATGCTTGGCTTTCGGCGTGTACTCATCTGAAGTGCCTGGGCGGGGGTGAGGCGGGCAGGCGCCAAGAGCGGACCGGGGTCGGGGCCGGTGGAGGCGAGCCACCGAGCTGCCGGATCCGTCGGTTGGCCTGATCGGTCACAGAGAGTGGATTTGCGTGTACGTATAGCACGGGGTTGCTGCGGATGTAAGGCCTTACATATCTCCGGTCTTCGACGGGAGGCTCGAGGCTGGCTGGCCTTCAAGCGGCCGCATCGTCGATATCATCATCTGTCCACGGGGGACCGCCCATGCGTCGAACGAGACAGTTCAGCCTGCTCGCGTTTATGGTCGTGATGCTTGTCATGCTTCAACTCGCCGGTGTTTCGCCAGTTGGGGCTACCACCGGCCAGCACGGCTCGGTGGCCCGGCCGACCGCCGTGGTGCCGCCCGCCCGGCAGGTCCCGAGGCCGCCGAAACCGATGACGCCGACGGAGCGCCAGGCGCAGGTCGAGCAGCTGCGGGGCGCCGACCGGTCGGCACGACGGAACGAGGCATACAGCGCCACCGAGTGGGTGCGAAAGCGGCACGACGCTCCGGGCGGACACCGGATGACGGGGGTGCGGAAGTCAGGCCGATCCGACGCGACCACGTCATCCACCCCCGCCAGTGCGGCTATCGGCCCACCGTTCAACTTCCAGGTTCCCGGGGACTTCGAGGTGGCCCCCGGCACGATCTACTGGGGCATTGACTGGGAGCAGCCGGCCAGCACAGTGGCGTACCACATTACGGTCCATCGCGCGTCGGACAACGTCAAGATCGACGAGTACTGCTACGATGCCGGGTTTCCACATCCTGCCGCCTTCTATGAGTGGTACATGACCCCCGAGCACGGCTACGTGCCCGGTGTTGGCTACTACGGGAAGGTTGCCGTCACGGCGAGCGGCACCGCAGAGGAGTGGAGCCCGGATTGGAGCTGTGGGACGGACTGGAGCGCCGAGGCGATATCCCCGGTTGTCGTGGCGCGGGGCGGCGCGTCGGTCCTGCCCGCGAACGAGACCCTGGGCTGCGGGCTCAGCAACGCCAGTGGCCGCCCGTGCTTCCAGGCGTTCCGGGGTGACCCGGTCAATACGGCGACCGGTGGGCTGAGCGAGTCCGTCGTCGATGCTCACGTGCCCGCACCGGGAGTGGACTTCCGGCTGACACGGACCTACTCGTCGGCCAGCAACGTGTCGCTTTGGTTCGGTCCACGGTGGGCGCACTCGTACCCGTTGTGGGTGAATGTGTCATCGGGCCGGGCGAACCTGAGACTGGAGGACGGTTCGTACGCCGTCTTCAAGGACCTCGGCGCGGGCAAGTGGGAACCCGCCTCGGCGGGTGTGCAGGCCACCCTCAGCGGCACACTCGCCACCGGTTTGACGCTCACCACGGTCGACCAGAAGAAGCTGACCTTCGACTCGGTGGGCTACCTGGTGTCCTGGAAGGACCGGTCGGGCATGGGACTCAGCTTCAGCTTCACCGATTACAAGTTGACCGGTGTCACCGACGGGGCCGGGCGCACCCACACCTTCGGATACGACGCGGCGTCGGGTCGGCTGACCCGGGTCACCCTGGCCGACGGCCGGTACCTCGCCTACACCTACGACGCCGGCAACCGGCTCGCCACCGTGCGCGACCTCAACGGTGGCGTCACGAAGTACACCTATGACGCGAGCCAACGACTCAACAGCATCACCGACCCGCGTAACAAGCTAGTGATGCAGACCACCTATGACTCGTCCGGCCGGGTCACGCAGCAGACCGACGCGACCGGTCACACCATCCGGCCGACCTGGGACAGTTCGGTGGCGGACTTCCCGGACAACAACGGTGGCATCTGGACCGACATGTACACGGGCAGCGTGTTGACCGAGCAGATCGATCCGCTGGGCAAGGTGACAAAGTACGAGTACGACTTCAACAGCCCAAACCCGACGCTGCGACCGATCAAGATCACTGATCGGAACAACCACGTCACCACGATGACCTACGACGCGCGGGCAACATGCTCAGCCGGACGTCACCGTCGTCGGTGGGGATCGTCGAATGGTGGACCTATGACGCCGCGAACAACGTCACCTCGTACACCGATGGCCGAGGGAAGAAGACCAGCTACACCTACGACGGCCAGGCGCGTCTGCTGATCGAGACCGATCCGCTAGGCGGCAAGACCAGCTACACGTACACCACGGCCGGGGATGTGAAGACGGTGACCACCCCCGCCGGGCGGGTGACCACCTACGGGTACGACGGGGCCGGCAACGTGACGTCGATGACCACACTGGGTGGCCGCAAGGCGATGTACACCTACGACGCTGCCGGCCCGGATGCTCAGCAGCACCGACCCACGCGGCAACGTCACCGGCGCCGACCCCGCCAAGTACACCACCCGCTACACCTACGACGGCGCCGGACGCATGCTGACCAGCACCGACCCCGCCGGCCGGGTGTTCGCCTATGGCTACGATGCCAACGGCAACCAGACCAGCGTCACCGACCCGGACAACCACGTCACCACTTACGTCTACGACAACGCCAGCCGGCTGACCGACGTCACCAATCCAGCGGGACACACCCGGTCCACCCGATACGACAACGCCGGGAACATCACCTCGATCACCGAGGCGACCGGCGCGAAGACTACGTACCATTATGACGCCGCAGGTCGGCTGCACCACGTCGTCGGGCCGCGCGGCAACGCCACGGGCGGGGACCCGGCGACCGACACGACCAGCTACGGATACGACAACGAGGGGTATCCGACCTCGATCACCGACCCGTCCGGAGCCGTGACGGAGACCAGGTACGACGACGTCAACCGGCCGACTCAGGTGATCGACCCGCTGAAGCGGAGCACGTGGTACGGCTACGACAAGGCCGGCAACCAGACGTCGGTCACCGAACCGAGTGGTGCGGTCACCTCCTGGCAGTACGACGACGCCGGGCGGCTCGACGCGACCATCGACGCGCTCACCAAGACCACCAACTATGACCACGACCCGGACGGCCTGCGCACCCACGAGGTGAACCCGCTTGGCCACACCACCACGTGGAAGTACGACAACGACGGTCGCCTTGAATCGATGACCGATCCGCGTGGCAACATCGCCGGGGCCACGGCTGCCGACTTCACCACCTCCTTCCAGTACGACGCGGCGGGCAACCGTACTAAGATCATCGACCCGTTGGGTCGTTCCACGGTGACCGAGTACGACGCGAGCAACCGGTCCACCAAGGTCTTCGACGCGAACAACCGTCCCACCGCCTACGAGTACGACAGCCTCGGTCGAGTCCAGAAGGTGACCGCGCCGAACCGTCCGGCTACCTCGTTCGGCTACGACCTGGCCGGCAACCTGGAGACGGTGACCACGCCGCTGGGCAAGATCTACGACTACGACTACGACAAGTCCGGCCGGGTTACCGCCGTCAAGACCCCCACCGGCCGGGTCACCGGATACACCTACACCTGGGACGGGTTGGTCGACACGATGACCCTCCCCGCTGGCTCCATAACGTACGCGTACGACCGGGCGGGTCGCACGACGAATGTGGACTACAGCGATACCACCCCGGACCTCAGCTACACGTACGACGGTGCTGGGCAGATCAAGACGGCGAGCAACGGGACCAGCACCGCGACCTACGGCTACGACACCGCCGGACGGGTGAACAGCATCGTCCGCGGCGGCAAGACCTTCGGGTACGGCTGGAACAAGAACGGCCAGTTGGAGCGGCGTACCCTGCCGGACGGGCGGGTGCAGAGCTACACGTGGCGTGACGACCACCGGATGAGTGGCACGAAGCTTGAAGTTCCACCCTGGGACCGGACACCGGGGTTTCATGCCGCGAGGGCGAGGGCTTGACGGTAGCAGGCACGCACTTCATGGGGCGTGCGGTGGTTCAGCGTCGAGTGTAGACGGTTGTGGTTGTAGTAGGTGAGGTAGGCGAAGACGTCTCGACGGGCCTGCTCGCGGGTGTCCCATACGCGGGTGCCGATCTCGGCCTTGAGGGTGGCGAAGAACGACTCGGCGACCGCGTTGTCGTAGCAGGAG
>NZ_KB895831.1:0-207929 GCF_000374985.1 Micromonospora sp. CNB394
CGTGCACCGCAGAGTCATGATCCGCGACTGGCTCACCGAGCGCACCGACGACATCGAGATGCACTTCCTGCCCGGCTACGCCCCTGAACTCAACCCCGTGGAACTGCTCAACCACGACGTCAAACACCATGTCGCACAAGCCCGCCCGGCCAGCCCTACAGATCTGGCCACCGCAGCCAGCCGGCACCTACGCCGCCGGCAGAACCAGCCAGCCACGGTGAAAGCCTTCTTCGGCAAGCCCGAAGTCCGCTACGCCGCAGAATAACCACGGCACATTTGCCCTACCCCTCAATAATAAGGGGCCCTTCCTCTACCGGAGGCGTTAAGAGGGGGCCCTTCCTTACAGGTCGGCGAGGATGCGCCGGGCCGCGTTGTGCCCGGCCGCGCCGATCACGCTGCCCGCCGGGTGGCAGCCGGCGCTGCCCGCGTACACGCCGTCCACCCCCGTCGCGTACGGCATCCGGTCGGTGAACGACACGGTGTTGTCGACGTGGTGGATGTGGCCGCCGGTGATGCCGAAGTGCGCCTCGATGCCGGGCGGCGGCAGCGGCACCGCGTCCGCGACCAGGTCGGCGGCGCCCGGGGCGTACCGCTCGCAGATTGCGATCAGCCGCTCCACGTAGCCGGGCAGCACCGCGTCCCAGGTGGTGCCGGTCGGCTCGTAGGGGACCGACTGCACGAACAGCGCCGACGAGTGGTGCCCCGCCTCGTCGGACAGTGACGGGTCGACAGTGGTGTGCAGGTACCACTCGATGGTCGGCTCGTCCGGCAGCCGCCCGGCCCGCACGTCCGCCCACATGCCGCGCAGCGCCGCCATCGGCGACTCGCCGCCGTCGCCGACCAGCGAGGCCGAGCCGGGCAGCAGGTGGATGGTCGATCCGAACGGGCTCGGCGCGTCGTCGGGCAGGCAGGAGAAGCGCGGCAGCCCGGTCAACGCCAGGTTGAGCTTGAGCGTGGTGCCGGGGCGGCGGACCGCCGCCATCCGCGCGCCCAGCTCCGCCGGGAGCGCGCCGTCGGGCAGCAGCTCCATCAGCCGGTACGGGTCGCAGGCGCCGAGCACCACCGGGGCGTCCACCTCCCGGCCGCCGGCGAGCGTCACCCCGGCGGCGGCGCCTCCGGCCAGCCGGATCCCGGTGACCGGCGCGTCGGCGACGACCCGCGCTCCGGCGCGCTCGGCGGCCTCGGCGAACATGCGGGACACGGTGCCCATGCCGCCCCGGGTGATCATCCAGGTGCCGTCCGCGCCCGGCAACCGGCACATGTTGTGCACCAGGAAGTTGTGGCCCGTGCCGGGATCGTCCGGGCCGGCGTTGAGCCCGGACAGGCCGTCGGTGACCGCGTACATGCTGACCAGCAGCTCGGAGCGGAAGTCGAAGCGGGCCAGGTGGTCGGCGACCGAGCCGCGTACCAGGTCGACGAAGACCTGCCGCAGCGCGGGCCGCACGTAGCGTTCCGCGGTCTCCTCGACCGGCATCGGCTCGGCCAGCCACGCCGGGGCGAGATCCTCCCGCAGTTGGGCCAGCTCGGCGTGCAGCGCGTCGTCGGCGGCGACGTCGGCGGGGGAGAACATCTCCGCGAGCTGCCGCCGGCCGGCGGCGATGTCGCTGCCGGCCAGCAGGTACGGCGAGCCGGGCCCGCCCGGCGTGGGCAGGAAGTAGTGCGGGTCGCGGCGCAGCACCGGGATGGTCACGTCGAGCGTGGCCAGCAGTTCCGGCGGCATCAGCCCGAGCAGGTACGACCCGGTGGAGTGGCGCAGCCCGGGCACCTTCGGGAACGGGTTCTCGGTGCGGGTCGCCCCGCCGATCACTCCTGATGCCTCCAGCACCAGCACGTCCAGGCCGGCGCGGGCCAGCAGGATCGCCGAGACCAGGCCGTTGTGCCCGGCGCCGACGATCACGACGTCGGCGCGGGACGGCAGCTCATTCGCGCCGCTCATGCTGGGCCGGCTGGGCATGCGCTCACGGCCCTCGCTTCGCTCGGTGCGTTCGCTCATGCTGTGCGGGCTGGGCATGCGCTCACGGCCCTCGCTTCGCTCGGTGCGTTCGCTCATGCTCGCGCAGCCTATCCGCGGCCGGGCCCCGACGGGAGGGTTCGCGGCGGGGCGCTACCGTTCCGGGCATGTCCCCGGCTGTCCAGATCGCGCTCGCGGTGACGCTCGTCGTGGTGCTCCTCCTCCTGCTCGTGCTGCGGCGCGACCGGCCCCGGGATCTGGTCGTCCCCGATCGCCCGGCTGGCGACGGGCAGGTCGAGGTGCTCCGGCTGGCCCGCGCGGGGCGTACGGTCGAGGCGGTACGGGTGCTCCGCCGGCAGACCGGGCTGCCGCTGCTGGACGCGAAGCGGGTGGTGGACGCGCTGGAGGCCGGCGGATCCTGGTCGCCGGGCGGCCCGGTGCCGGGACGGGGCGTCGACGACGCGGTGCGGGCCGAGGCCGCGCGGCTGCTGCACCGGGGCCGGAAGATCCAGGCGATCAAGGTGGTGCGGGAGCACACGCACATGTCGCTCGCCGACGCCAAGCGGTACGTCGAGGGACTCTGACGCCGGACGGCCGTCACCGGGCGTTCACCCGGTAGCGGCAGTTGTCGATGCTTTTCTGTCCTACCGTCGACGGGAAACCCACCGCCTCCGGGAGGTAATCCCCGATGGATCGTCGTACCGTCCTGCGTGCCACCGCCGCCGGTGGCACCGCTGCTTTCGCCGGTGCTCTCTGGGCCGCCGCGGCCGCCCGGGCCCAGCCCGCCCAGCCCGGCTCCGGCCCGTACGGCGACCTGCTGGCCGCCGACGCCAACGGCCTCCAGTTGCCGGCCGGCTTCACCAGCCGGGTGATCGCGCGTTCCGGGCAGCGGGTCGCCGGCACCTCGTACACCTGGCACCCGGCGCCGGACGGCGGCGCCTGCTTCCCGTCCGGCACCGGCTGGATCTACGTCTCCAACTCGGAGGTTCCGCTCGTCGGTGGCGCCTCGGCGGTGCGGTTCGCCGCCGACGGGGCCATCGTCGCCGCGTACCGGATCCTCGGCGGCACGAACGTCAACTGCGCCGGTGGGCCGACCCCGTGGGGAACCTGGCTGTCCTGCGAGGAGGTGCCGCTGGGACGGGTCTTCGAGACCTGGCCCGAGGGCGGCCGGTCCGGCGAGGAGCGGACCCGGATGGGCCGCTTCAAGCACGAGGCGGCGGCCTGCGACCCGGTGCGCCGGGTGGTCTACCTGACCGAGGACGAGGGGGACGGCTGCTTCTACCGGTTCGTCCCGGACACCTGGGGCGACCTGCGTACCGGCAAGGTGCAGGTGCTGTGCGCCCCGGACGGCCAGGTGACCGGGCCGGTGACCTGGCGGGACCTGCCGGACCGCGACGGGTTCCCGGTGCCCACCCGCTACCAGGTGGGCGCGGCGCAGACGTTCGACGGCGGCGAGGGCTGCTGGTACGCGGACGACACCTGCTGGTTCACCACCAAGGGCGACAACCGGGTGTGGGCGTACGACGCGGTGAACCAGCGGCTCGACCTCGCGTACGACGACTCGCTGGTGCCGGCCGGGGCCGCGCCGCTGACCGGCGTCGACAACATCACCGGCACCGCGGGAGGTGACCTCTACGTGGCCGAGGACGGCGGCAACATGGAGATCAACATGATCACGCCGGCCGGTGTGGTGACCCCGTTCCTGCGGCTGCTCGGGCAGGCCGAGTCGGAACTCACCGGGCCGGCGTTCTCCCCGGACGGCAGCCGGCTCTACTTCTCCTCGCAGCGCGGCACCAGCGGCGCCCGGGTCGGCACCGGCGGCATCACGTACGAGGTACGCGGCCCGTTCCGGCGCTGACCCGTACCGTCAGGGGCGGGCCGCCTCCCGGGTGGCCCGCCACCGGCTCGCCGCCAGCGTGGCCGAGTAGCCGGACAGCACGATCACGTGGAACAGGTACAGCCAGAGCAGCACCGCCACGCCGCCGCCGATCTCGTCGAACCCGCCGAACGGCACGCCCAGGTCCAGCGGCAGCGAGCAGAACAGCACGAAACCGTGCAGGAAGCCGGACAGGTTCGCCGCTGTGAACGAACCTAGGCCCACCGTGACGAGCCAGTCCGGGGAGGCCGGGCCGACCACCCGGAACACCCAGATCAGCACCGGCGTGAGCACCAGCCACACCGCCAGGAACGACAGCACCACGCCGAGTGCGCCGATCCAGCCGCCCTGGCGCACCAGCCGGGTGGTCATCGGCAGTCCGAGCAGGATCGACAGCAGTAGCGCCGGGGCCGGCGCCAGCAGCGGGAGCAGCAGCAGGCGACCCCGCCAGCCGACGAGCGCGCCGGACTCGGCGCGCGGCTCGGCCACCGAGACGAACGCGCGGCGCAGCCCTTCGCCGTACAGGGAGGCGGGCAGCAGCGAGGCCAGTGCCAGCAGCGGGGTCAGCCCCAGCCCGGCCTCGACGAGCGCGGCCGCCGCCCGGTGCGCGCCGATCTCCGTGGGCAGCGTGTCGATGGCGTACCCGGTCAGCCGCCGCACCCGGTCCGCCCCGGCGAGCAGCCCGGTCAGCCAGATCGCCAGCAGCGCCACCGGCACCACGGCGATCGCGCTGTAGAAGGTGATCGCGGCGGCGTGCAGCGACAGGTCCCGGCCACGGACCGGCCGGAACGCCGCAGCCGTGATCCGCTTGGTCCGCTCCCACCCGTCGCCCATCGCCCTCTCGTTCCCCGTACGACCCCGCGCCACGCATTACGATCCGGCGGCATGACGATCGCCACGACCGAGCGGCTGGTGCTGCGGGACTGGACCGAGTCGCCAGGCGACCTGGGCCGGATCTACGACATCTATTCCCGAGACGAGGTGATGCGCTGGCTGGGCGGCGGCAAGGGGCGGATGACCGACCCGTCCGAGGCGCTCGAACGGGTCCGGATGTGGCACGAACGCTGGACGCCGTACGCCGGCCGCTGGGGCCTGTGGGCGATCGAGCCGCGTGCCGGCGGACCGGTGGCCGGGAGCATCCTGCTCAAGCCGCTACCGGGACGCGACGGGGTCACGCTGACCGACGACATCGAGGTCGGCTGGCACCTGCACCCCGACGCCCAGGGCCGCGGCTACGCCACCGAGGCGGCCCACGCGGTGCTGGAGCGCGAGTTCGCCACCGGCACCCCGCGGGTGTACGCGGTGGTGATGGCCGGGAACGACCCGTCGATGGCGGTGGCCCGGCGGCTCGGTATGACGCACGCGGGTGTGCGCACCGACTGGTACGGCGGCGCCGAACTGGAGACCTTCGTCCTGGAGCGCCCCGCCTGACCGTGCGGAGAGAGGGGCGCACAGGGTGCGACCGGCGGCTCCGGGAACGTGTGGGCCTCGGGTGCGATCAGCAGGTTTCCGCGCCGCCAGGTGAGAGGATGAAGCACTCAGTGAGGTGCAGAAGGTGAGCGCCCCCATGTCGACCGACGCCGAGCGCAACCCGGACTGGCCGGGCACGGTTCACGTGCCGGCTGACGAACTCGCACGTCGCCAGGGCGTCGAGCCGGTCACCAGTCTCGACGACCTCGCCCGTCCGGACCTGATCGAATCGGACGAGGAACTGGAACGCTTCCTCGCCGACCTGTACGCCTCACGGCGCGAGGGACTGGCTTGAGCATCGTCGTCCTGGACACCGACGTGGCATCGGCCATTCTGCGAGGCCGGGTCGACGAGCGGTTGAGAGCGCGGCTGACCGGGGCGACCCTCGCCATCACCTTCGTGACGCTGGGAGAGCTGACCAGATGGACCGTGGTGCGGAGCTGGGGCCCGCGCAGGTTGGCTGACCTCGCGCGCTGGCGGCGGAACCTGGTCCTGTTGCCTTTCGACGAGACCGTCGCGGTGCGTTGGGGGCGAATTCAGGCAGCGGCCCAGCTTCGTGGACGGCCGCGGCCGGTCAACGACTCATGGATCGCCGCGTGCTGCTGCGGCGCATCTCCGTCTCGCCGGGCACTCCGGGACGAACCGTGGTGGGGCGCTGGGGAACAATGGTCCGGTGACCACTCCCCGAGATCTCGTGCTGCTCGGTTCGACCGGCTCGATCGGCACCCAGGCCATCGACATCGTCAAGCGCAACCCGGACCGCTTCCGGGTGGTGGCGCTGGGCGCGGGTGGCGGCAACGTCGACCTGCTCGCCACGCAGGCGCTGGAGCTGGGCGTGGAGGCCGTCGGTGTGGCCCGCGCGTCCGCCGCGCAGGATCTTCAGCTGGCGTTCTACGCCGAGGCGAGCCGGCGCGGCTGGGCCACCGGCGACTTCAAGCTGCCGAAGATCGTGGCCGGGCCGGACGCGATGACCGAGCTGGCGCAGTGGCCGTGCGACGTGGTGCTCAACGGCGTGGTCGGCTCGCTGGGCCTGCCGCCGACGCTGGCCGCGCTGCACGCCGGGCGTACCCTCGCGCTCGCCAACAAGGAGTCCCTCGTCGCCGGCGGCCCGCTGGTGCGGGCCGCGCTGTCGCGGCACCCGGGTCGCAGCCAGATCGTTCCGGTCGACTCCGAGCACTCGGCGCTGGCGCAGTGCCTGCGCGGCGGTGCCCGGGGCGAGGTGCGGCGGCTGGTGGTAACCGCCAGCGGCGGCCCGTTCCGGGGCCGGCGGCGCGACGAGCTGACCGCCGTCACGCCGGAGCAGGCGCTGGCGCACCCGACCTGGAACATGGGCCCGGTCGTCACGATCAACTCCGCCACGATGGTCAACAAGGCGCTGGAGGTGATCGAGGCGCACGAGCTGTTCGACGTGCCGTACGCCGACATCGAGGTGATGGTGCACCCGCAGTCGGTGATCCACTCGATGGTCGAGTTCACCGACGGCTCCACACTCGCCCAGGCCAGCCCGCCGGACATGCGGCTGCCCATCGCGCTGGGCATCGGCTGGCCGGACCGCGTGCCCGGCGCCGCCGCGGCGGTCGACTGGACCGGCGCGCACGCCTGGGAGTTCTTCCCGCTCGACGACGCGGCGTTCCCGGCGGTCGCGCTGGCCAAGGCGGCGGGTGAGGCGGGGCGCTGCCGCCCGGCGATCTACAACGCGGCGAACGAGGAGTGCGTGGCGGCGTTCGTCGCGGGCCGGTTGCCGTTCCTCGGCATCGTCGACACCCTCCAGCGGGTGCTGGAGGACGCTCCCGATTTCGACGAACCAGGTACCGTCGAGGACGTGCTCGCCGCCGAGTCGTGGGCACGGGCGCACGCCCAGGAGATCATCGTCGGGTCGGTGGAAGGAGCTCGATGAGCTATCTGCTCGGGGTGGTGCTGTTCGCCCTCGCGATCCTCATCTCGGTGAGCCTGCACGAGGCGGGGCACATGCTGACCGCCAAGGCGTTCGGGATGAAGGTCACCCGCTACTTCGTCGGCTTCGGCCCGACGCTCTGGTCGTTCAGGCGGGGTGAGACCGAGTACGGCATCAAGGGCATCCCGCTCGGCGGCTTCTGCAAGATCGTCGGCATGACACCGCAGGACGACGACGTCGAGCCCGGGGACGAGAAGCGCGCCATGTGGCGCTACCCGGTGTGGAAGCGGACGATCGTGATGTCCGCGGGTTCGATCACCCACTTCGCCCTGGCCCTGGTCGCCCTCTGGATCATCGCGGTGTCGGTCGGGCTGCCGAACCCGAAGTTCCCCACCACCGAGGCCGGCTACCGGGCCGAACCGGCGGTGATCGCCCCCGTCCCGTGCGTCACGGTGGACAAGGTCCGTGCCTGCCAGCCCGGCGACCCGGCCAGCCCGGCCGAGAAGGCCCAGCTCAAGGAGGGCGACCGGATCACCGCGGTGAACGGCAAGCCGGTCTCCACCTGGGGCGACATGCTCGACGTGGTCCGCGCCACCCCGCCCGGCGCGGTCACCGTCACCTACCTGCGCGACGGCACCTCGCAGGACGCCAGGGTCGACCTGGCCGCGGTGCAGCGCCCGCCGCTGGGCGACCCGGAGGGCGCCACCTCGCCGGTCTCCGCGCTCGGCGTGGTGCTCTCGCCCACCACCCCGACCCGGGTCGAGTACGGCCCGGTCGCCGCGTTCGGCGCCACCGCCGACTTCACCGGCAACATGGCCGTGCAGACCGCGCAGGCCATGCAGCGCATCCCGCAGAAGGTGCCGGCGTTGTGGGACGCGATCACCGGCGGCGAGCGCGACGTGGACACCCCGATCAGCGTGGTCGGCGCCAGCCGGCTCGGCGGCGAGGCCGTGGAGAACAACGCCTGGCTGGTGTTCTTCATGCTCTTCGTGTCGCTGAACTTCTTCATCGGCGTGTTCAACCTGCTGCCGTTGCTCCCGCTGGACGGTGGCCACATCGCCATCGCCTGGTTCGAACGGGCGCGGTCCTGGCTCTACGCGCGCATCGGCCGCTCCGACCCGGGCCGCGTCGACTACCTCAAACTCATGCCGTTCACGTACGCGGTGATCCTGATCGGTGGCGCGTTCACGCTGCTGACCGTCACCGCTGATGTCATCAACCCGATCACGCTCTTCTCAAGGTGAGTGCCTGAAGTGACCGCTGTCAGTCTCGGTATGCCCCCCGTACCGCCGCCGCCGCTGGCCCCGCGCCGGGCCAGCCGCCAGATCATGGTCGGTTCGGTGCCGGTCGGTGGTGGCGCGCCGGTCTCGGTGCAGTCCATGACCACCACCCTCACCGCCGACGTCAACGCCACGCTCCAGCAGATCGCCGAGCTGACCGCGTCCGGCTGCCAGATCGTCAGGGTCGCCGTGCCGTCGCAGGACGACGTGGAGGCGCTGCCCGCGATCGCCAGGAAGTCGCAGATCCCGGTGATCGCCGACATCCACTTCCAGCCGAAGTACGTCTTCGCCGCGATCGACGCCGGCTGCGCCGCGGTGCGGGTGAACCCGGGCAACATCCGGCAGTTCGACGACAAGGTCAAGGAGATCGCGCGGGCCGCCGGCGACGCGGGCGTGCCGATCCGGATCGGCGTCAACGCCGGCTCGCTGGACAAGCGCCTGTTGGCCAAGTACGGCAAGGCCACCGCCGAGGCCCTGGTGGAGTCGGCGCTGTGGGAGTGCTCGCTGTTCGAGGAGCACGGCTACCGGGACATCAAGATCTCGGTCAAGCACAACGACCCGGTGGTGATGATCCGCGCGTACCGGCTGCTGGCCGAGAAGTGCGACTACCCGCTGCACCTCGGCGTCACCGAGGCGGGCCCGGCGTTCCAGGGCACGATCAAGTCGGCGGTGGCGTTCGGCGCGCTGCTGGCCGAGGGCATCGGCGACACCATCCGGGTCTCGCTGTCCGCCCCGCCGGTCGAGGAGATCAAGGTCGGCGCCGCGATCCTGGAGTCGCTGGGCCTGCGTGAGCGTGGCCTGGAGATCGTCTCCTGCCCGTCCTGCGGCCGGGCGCAGGTCGACGTCTACAAGTTGGCCGAGGAGGTCACCGCCGGCTTGGAGGGCCTGCCGGTGCCGCTGCGCGTCGCGGTCATGGGCTGCGTGGTGAACGGTCCGGGTGAGGCCCGCGAGGCCGACCTGGGCGTGGCCTCCGGCAACGGGAAGGGCCAGATCTTCGTCAAGGGCAAGGTCGTCAAGACGGTGCCCGAGGCGCAGATCGTGGAGACGCTGATCGAGGAGGCGCTGCGGATCGCCGACGAGATGGGCGCCGAGATCCCCGAGGAACTGCGCGACCTGGTGCCGGGTGGCGCCACTGTCACCGTGCACTGATCCGCTCTCCGCGTCGCCGTGCGGCCGTCCCCGGCATCGGGGGCGGCCGCACGCGCGTTCGCGGACCGGTGCGCACGGCGTCACCGCGCGCCGGGTGTGTCCGGGTCGCGCCGCCCGGCGCTCACTCGGACTCGGCGAGGATGGCGTAGAGCTTGCGCCGGGTCTCGTCGAGGACCTGCACGGCGCGGGCGCGCTGGTCGTCGGTGCCGGTGGTCATCACCTGCCGCAGCGCCTGCATGGCCTGCGCGCCGGCGTCGCGGATGTCGTGCCAGCTGTTTACTGTCTGCTCGGCGAACTCCGCCCACGGCGGGGCCTGCGCCGCGCCGGTCGCCTCGGCCTGCCCCGCCTCGGTCAGCGCGAACCGCTTGCGCCCGCCCTCGGAGTCGGCGGCGGTCGCGATGACGCCCTCGTCCTCCAGCAGTTGCAGCGTCGGGTAGATCGAGCCGGGGCTGGGCCGCCAGGCCCCGCCGGTGCGGGAGTCGATCTCCTGGATCATCTCGTAGCCGTGCATCGGCCGCTCGGTGAGCAGGGCCAGCACGGCGCCGCGGACGTTCGGCCGCCGTCCGAGTCCCCGGCCGCCTCGGCCCCGCCCGCGACCGTGCGGTCCGGGGGAGAAGGGCGGCGGGCCCGGGGGTACGGGCGGGAATCCGAAGCCGCCGTGGCGGCGCATCTCGTCGTGCACGGCGTGCATGCGTCGATGGAAACCCATCAGTCGTTCTCCTTCTGTCGTGTGTCGCTGATGCATCAACGATATATCGGCAATGCATCGCCGACAAGACGTCAGGCCGACGGAAATGCAAACCGTACGTACGTCTTGCTAATGTGCCGGTGTGCGCCTGCTCCCCGAACCGGGCCCGTCCCGGACCCTCGCCCTCTCCACGCTCGTCAACACCCGTCGGGCGGGGCACCTGGCTCACCGCCAGCGCACTGTTCCTCACCCGGTCGGTAGGGCTCTCGGTGACCCAGGTCGGTGTGGCGCTCACCCTCACGGCGCTGGTCAGCCTCGTGGCGAGCACGCCGATGGGCTACCTCGCCGACCGCCTCGGCCCGCGCGGCCTCCAGCTGTCCGCGCTGCTCGCCTCGGCCGGGTGCACGGCCGCCCTGGTCGCGGTGCGCTCGTTCACCGGCTTCCTGGTCGTCGGCATGCTGATGGCGGTCGCCGACGCGGGCACCCGTGGCGCCCGGGGCGCGCTGATCGCCGGTGCCGTCCCACCCGACCAGCGGGTCCGCACCCGCGCCTACCTGCGCGCTGTCACCAACGTCGGGATCTCGGTGGGCACCGTGCTGGCCGGGTTCGCGCTCGCCGCCGACACCCGCGGCGCGTACGTCACGCTGATCCTGCTCGACGCCGCCACGTATCTGCTGGCGGCGGCGGTGCTGCTGCGGCTCCCGCCGGTGCCGCCGATGCCCGCTCCGGCGCACGGGCCCCGGCTGATCGCGCTGCGGGACCGCCCCTTCCTCGCCTTCACCGTGCTGGACGGGCTCATGTCCATGCACTTCTCGCTGATCAACATCGCCCTGCCGTTGTGGATCGCCGGGCACACCACCGCGCCGAACTGGCTGATCTCCGCCTGCCTGCTGGTCAACACCGTGGTGGTGATCCTGTTCCAGGTCCGGGCCTCGCGGGGCACCGAGGACCTGACCGGCGCGGGCCGGGCCGCCCGGCGGGCGGGCGTCCTGCTAGCGGCCGCGTGCGCGCTGTTCGCGGCCGGTGGCGGGGTGCCGGTCGCCTTCGCGGTGCCGCTGCTGCTGGCCGGTGCGCTGGTGCACGTCGTGGGGGAGTTGTGGCACGCGGCGGCCGGCTGGGGCATCTCCTTCGGCCTGGCCCCGGCGCACGCGCACGGGCAGTACCAGGGCGCGTACGGGATGGGCATGCAGCTCGGCTCGATGGTCGCCCCGGTGGTCGTGACCACGCTCGCGATCGGGTGGGGCGTGCCCGGGTGGCTGGTGCTCGGCGTGGTGTTCCTGCTGCTCGGCGTGCTGGTGCCGCCGGTGGTGCGGTGGGCCGCCCGGACCCGGCCGCCGGTGCCCGAACCGGTGCCGGCGGCTGCGGGTTGAGCGCGGTGCGGCAGGTGCCCGGTCGGCCCGCGCGCGCCGGGGTGGATCTGGCAGGCTGGTAGCCGTGCTCACGGTGCCGGTACGCCAACTGGGGGAGTCGGAGCGCCGCGCGGTCGAGCGGCTGCTCGACCTCGACCCGTACGCCGGCGCGCAGGTCGCCGAGCGGGTGGCGGCACGCGGGCTGGCGTGGTGGCGGGCCGAGGCGCGGATCCTCGGGTACGGCTCCCGCCGGCACCTGGAGTCGATCTGCTGGCTGGGCGGCAACCTCACCCCGGTGCTCGCGTCCGAGTCGGCGGTGACCGCGTTCGCCGACCAGCTGAGCGCCGAGGAGCGGCTCTGTTCCTCGATCGTGGGCAGTGCCGACGCGGTGCTCGGGCTCTGGGACCGCCTCTCCGCCTACTGGGGGCCGGCTCGGGACGTACGCCCGAACCAGCCGCTGCTGGCCACCGACGCGCTGCCCGCCGTGGCGCCCGACCCGCAGGTCCGGCGGGTGCGCGGCAACGAGGTCGACCGGCTGTTCCCGGCGGCGGTGGCGATGTACACCGAGGAGGTCGGGGTGTCGCCGCTGGCGGAGGACGGCGGGCGTGGCTACCGGCGGCGGGTGACCGAGCTGGTGCGCGCCGGCCGCGCCTACGCCCGTTTCGTCGACGGGCGGGTGGTCTTCAAGGCGGAGCTGGCGGTGGTGACCCGCCGGACCGCGCAGGTGCAGGGCGTCTGGGTGGCACCCGAGTGGCGTGGCCGGGGCATCGCCACCGCCGCGATGGCCGCCGTGGTCCGCGACGCGCTGGCCCGGGTCGCGCCCACCGTGAGCCTCTACGTCAACGACTTCAACCTGCCCGCCCGCCGGGTCTACGAGCGCTGCGGTTTCCGCCCGGTCGGCACGCTCGCCACAGTGCTGTTCTGAGGATCACTCCCGCCGGACCGTCCCGAACCGGACAACCGGCGCTATGCTGGGCATGTTTTTGTACTGACCAGTCAGTTTGGAATTCGGGTTCCTGATGAACATCGTCGAGGCCCGCGGCCTGGGGCTGCGCACCCGCCGGGGCTGGGTCTACCGGGATGTCGACCTCACCGCCGCGAGCGGTGAGCTGCACGCCGTCACCGGCCCGCCGGGCAGCGGGCGCACCTCGTTGCTGCTCGCGCTGGCCGGGCGCTTCCCGCACAACCACGGTGAGCTGCGCCGCCGCGGCCCGGCAGCGCTCGGGCAGGTGGCGGGCGTGCACGAGCCCGATCCGACGCTCACCGTCGCCGAGCACATCACCGAACGACTGCTGCTGCTCGGCCCGGTGCCGCGCCGTCGGCGCCGGCTCGTCCCGGTGGCAGCGGTCCGGGCCCGCCGGGCCTACCGCCGTGACGCCTACGCCGCCGCCGTCAACGGCGCCGGGCTCACCGACGAGCCGCTGGACCCCGGCCGGTACGGCAGAGACCTCACGCCGGTCGAACGGCAGGTGCTCGGGCTGGTGCTCGCCGGCCTCGGCGGCCCCGGCCTGATCGTCGCCGACGACGTGGACGCCGGTGCCGACCGACCCGAGCGGGAGTGGATGTGGGGCGCGCTGGAACGCCTCGCCGGCCAGGGGTACGCCGTGGTCGCCAGCGCCCGCGCCGTCGAACCCGGGGTCGCCGCCACCGTGCACCGCGTCGGCGACCCGGCAGTGCCCGTCCCCGCCCTTCCCACCGAGCCCGCTCCCGCCGAACCCGCCGAGGTGCCCGCATGAGCGTCCTGCGACTGGCCCTGTTCGAGCTGCGCCGGATGACCCGGGGCCGGCTGCCCCGCGCCGCCCTCGCGGTGCTCACCGTCGTCCCGCTGCTCTACGGCGCGCTCTACCTGTACGCGTTCTGGGATCCGTACGGGAAGATGGACCGGATTCCGGTCGCCCTGGTCGACGCCGACCGCCCGGCCGCCGCCGGTGACGGCAGCGAGGTGCACGCCGGCCGCGACCTGACCGAGAAGCTGCTCGACCGCAAGGTGTTCGGCTGGACCGTCACCGACCAGGCCGACGCCACGAAGGGGCTGCGCGACGGGCGCTACCACCTGATCTTCTCCATTCCGGAGGACTTCTCCGCCACCCTCGCCGCCGGTCCGGAACCGGACCGCCCGGCCCGGCAGGGCGAGCTGAAGGTCGTCAACGACGACGCCACCAACTACCTCTCCGGCCTGCTCGCCCGGTCGGCGTTCAGCGAGATCCGGGCCGCCGCCGCGCAGAGCACCGCCGCCACGTACTTCGACCGGATGCTGATCGGCTTCACCGACGCCAAGGCCGAGACCGGGCGCGCCGCCGACGGCGCCGGCAGGATCGCGGACGGGCTCGGCAGCTCCCAGCAGGGCGCGGACGAACTCGCCGACGGGCTCGGTGACGCAGGGAACGGCGCCGGGCAACTCGCCGGTGGGCTGAGCCAGTCGGTCCAGGGCGCGGACAAGCTCGCCAAGGGCCTCGACCAACTGCGTACCGGCGCGGCCCAGCTCGCCGACGGCGCCGGGCGGGCGGCCACCGAGACCAGGGCCGCGGCGGCCACCGTGAACGCCGCCGCCGACAGGTACGAGCCGGTGCTGCGCCGCAACGCCGACAGGATCGAGAAGGCGGCCACGCTGGTCGCCGACGGCGCGCAGCAGCTCGCCGCCGGCCTGGACGCGCTGCCGGGCCGGGCCGCCGAGGTGGTCGCCACCGCCGAGGAGGTCCGTGACCGGCTCGACGCGGTCGCGAAGGAACACCCCGAACTGGCCGACGACCCGGACTTCGCCGCCGCCCGCAAGGCCGCCGACCGGGCCGTCACGCAGGCCCGCTCGGTGGTGGCCGCGCTGGACGAGACCGACATGGCCACGCTGCGCAAGCAGATGACCGACGTGTCGAAGACCGCCCGCGAGGTCGCCGCCGCCGCGCCGCACCTGGCCGACGACGTCGCCTCCGCCCGCGCGAAGGTCAACGAGCTGGCCGGCGGGCTCGCCACGCTTGCCCAGGGCAGCGCCGAGCTCCGCGACGGGCTGGGCGACGCGTCGACCGGCGCGAACGGGCTGCGCGGCGGCCTCTACCGGCTCCCCAGCGCCCCCCGCCAGCTCGACGGCGGCCTGGCCCAGCTCGGCAGCGGCAGCAACCGCCTGGTCGACGGGCTGACCCGGCTGGAGGGCGGCGCCGGTGACCTCGCCGACGGGCTCGCCGCCGGGGAGCGGAAACTGCCCGGGTACGACGACGCGGCCACGCGCGCCGAGGTCCTCGGTGACCCGGTCGGCCTGATCCGCGACTCGCAGAACCCGGCCGGCTCGTACGGCGTGGGCTTCGCCCCGTACTTCCTGTCGCTGGCGCTCTGGGTCGGCGCGATGATCACGTACATGCTGTTGCGGCCGGTCAACCGGCGGCACGTGATGTCCGGCGCGCCCGGCTGGCGGGTCGTGCTCGCCGGGTGGCTCCCGGCCGCGGCGATCGGCCTGGCCCAGGTCACTGTGCTCTACACGGTGGTGACGCTGGCGCTCGGGCTCGGCCCGCGGCACGGGCCGGCCACGTTCGGGCTGCTCGCCCTCACCTCGCTGGCGTTCACCGCGATCATGCAACTGCTCGGCGTGGCGCTCGGCCCGGCCGGCCGGCTGGCCGCCCTGGCGCTGCTGATGCTCCAGCTCACCTCGTCCGGCGGCACCTACCCGGTGCAGACCTCGCCCGGCTTCTTCCAGGCGGTCCACCCCTGGCTGCCGATGACGTACGTGGTGGACGGCCTGCGGCACACGGTCAACGGCGGCGCGACCGCCCCGGTCGTCACCGCCGCGCTGGTGCTGCTCGCGTTCGGGCTGGGCGCCATGGCGCTGACCGTCGGCGCGGCTCGCCGGTCCCGCCGCCTGACCCCGGCCAAGCTGCACCCCGAACTGACCATGTGAGGATGAGCCGGTGACGGACGGACGGACGCGCCGGCGCGAGGACACCCGCCAGCGCCTCTTCGTGGCGGCGGTGGACCTCATCGCCGAGCAGGGCTTCTCGGCCACCACCGTGGACCACATCGCGGCCCGGGCCGGCGTGGCCAAGGGGACCGTCTACTACAACTTCGAGTCAAAGACCGTCCTGTTCGAGGAGCTGCTGCGGCACGGTGTCGGCCTGCTCACCGCCGAGTTCCGGGCCGCCGTCGACGGGCTGCCGCCGCTGGAGGCGCTCGGCGCGCTGGTCCGGGCCCAGCTGGAGTACATCCGCCGCTACCGCGCCTTCGCCCAGCTGCTGCTCTCGGAGATGTGGCGGACCAACCGGGAGTGGCAGCAGACGCTGCGGCTGCTGCGCGGCGAGGCCATCGCGGTGATCGCCGACACGGTGCAGGCCGGGGTGGACAGCGGTGACCTGCCCGCCGACCTGGACGTGCGTACCGCGAGTTCGGCGCTGTTCGGCGTCGGGCTGGTGGTGGCCGTGGACTGGCTGGTCTTCTCGCCGGAGCGGCCGATCGACGAGGTGCAGGAGTCGCTGCTCGGCATCGTCCGGCGGGTCGCCTGGACCTGACCAAGGGCCGATAATTCGGTTGAATCCGGGCCGCCGTGAGGACGAGGCTGGGGACACCGCCCCACCGATCCGAGTCCGGAGGACCCTCCATGCGCCTGCTCCGAGATCTCTGGGCCACGGCGCCCCGGCGGATGGCGGCGGTCCTGCTGCTGATCGTGCTCGGCGCCGGTGGCCAGGCGGCCGCCGCCGCGCTGGCCGGGCCGGTGCTGGTGCACCGTTCGTCCGGCTGGTTCGTCGCGCTCGCCGCGGCGCTCGTCGCGGCTGTCGTCACCGACCTGCTGATCGGCCTGATCATGGCCCGGCTCACCGCCGACTGGTCGGCCGACGTGCGGCGGCGGCTCTGCCGGGTCGCGCTCGGCCAGGACCTGCCCACCCTGGAGACCACGCCGGTCGGCGAGCTGCTCGACCGGATCGACAACGACGTCTACCAGGTCGCCGCCGAGATGCGGAACACCGGCGTACGGCTGGCGCAGGGTCTCGCGGTCTGCGCCCTGTCGCTGGTGGGCGCGCTGATCGTCTGGTGGCCCGCGGGTGTCGGCATGATCCTGCTCACCGCGCTGCTCGCGGTGACGCTGCGCCGCCCGACCGCCCGTATCGCCCCGGCCCGGATGGCCGAGGAGGAGGCGTGGTCCGACCTCGCGGCCGTGATGGAGGAGGCGGTGCACGGGCAGGACGACGTGCGCACCAGCCTCGCCCGGCCGTACGTGCTGCGCCTCTACGCCCGCCGCGCGGCCGAGGTGATCGCCCGGTGCGTCCGGGTCTTCCGGCTCTCCGCGCGGGTCACCGCGATCGCCGCCGGCGCGGTCGGGCTCGGCGTCGCGGGCGTGGTGCTGGGCGGCGCGTGGGCGCTGGCCACCGGCCGGGTGGACGCCGCGCGGCTCACCGCGATCTGGCTGCTGGCCGTCGCGTTCGGCGCGACGGTCGAGCAGATCGCCCGCTGGGTGCCGCACCTGCAACAGGCGTTGGGCGCGTGGGGCCGGGTGCAACTGCTCGCCGGATCGCCGCAGGAGCCGGACGGCGGCGAGGCCCCGGTCGACGGCGACCTGACCGTGCGCGGGCTCACCTACCGCTACCCGGCCGGCGGGGACGACCGCGGGCCGGCGCTGCGCGACGTGCGTCTCGACTTCGTCCGCGGGCGCTCGTACGCCCTCGTCGGGCGGACCGGCTCGGGCAAGTCGACGCTGGCCAAGGTGCTCACCCGGGCGGTCGACGTGCCGCGCGGCGCGGTGTTCCTCGGCGGCACCGACCTGGTCGACCTGGACGTGGAGGAGCTGCGCCGGTGGATCGCCGTGGTGCCGCAGCGCACCGAGATCCTGGCCGGCACGCTCGCCGAGAACGTGGCGCTGTTCGATCCGGAACTGCTGGACGCCGCCGAGCGGGCGCTCGCCGAGCTGGGCCTGGCCGGCTGGATCGCCGAGCTGCCCGACGGCGTGCACACCCGGCTCGGCGACGGCGGGTACGTGCTCTCCGCCGGGCAGGAGCAACTCGTCGCGTTCGCCCGCATCCTGGTCCGCGACCCGCACGTGGTGATCCTCGACGAGGCCACCGCGCGGCTCGACCCGGTCACCGAGAACCGGGTACGCGAGGCCACCGAACGGCTGCTCACCGACCGGATCGGCATCGTCATCGCGCACCGGCTCTCCTCGGTGCGCCGCTGCGACGAGGTGGTGGTGATGGCCGACGGCGCGGTGCTGGAGGCCGGTCCGCTGCGCGAGTCGGCCCGCTTCGCCGAGCTGCTCGCCACCAGCCACGTCGGGGCGTACGCCGGGGTGGGCGCCGGGGTGGGCGCCCGGCGCGGCGGCGTGGACCTGCTCGACGTGCCCGCCTGGGACGACGCGCCCGCCACACCGACCGCGCCCGCCTGGGACGACGCGCCCGCCACACCGACCGCGCCCGCGACCCGGCCGGCGGCCGTGCCGCGCGCCGACCCGCCACCGGCGCCGCCCACGCCGCCGGCGCGGACCATGCGGGAGATCTTCCGGCTGGGCACCAACGACCCGCGGTACGGCCTGCTCTCGGTCGGTCTGTTCGTCGTGATGACGGTGCTCGGCCTGGACGGCGCGGTCCTGCCGTGGCTCTGGGCCGACATGGTCGGCGGCGGCGACCCGTGGCTGCCGGCGCTGGGCATCGTGGCCGCGCTGCTGGTGGTGCTGCCGTTGCCGTACCTGACCAACCTGTGGTTTCCGCAGTGGTGGATCCGGCAGATGCTGCGGATCAGCGCCCGGCTGGTGCACGGGCAGACCGGCGCGCGCCGGGTCAGCGGGCACACCCCGGCCGAGGTGGTGGCCCAGGGCGGCGACACCGAACGGGTGGTGCGCCTCGCCGACAACCTGATGGACCAGGTCATCTCGCTGGTCATCGTGGTCGCCATGACGCTGGTGACGGGGAGTCTCGTACCGGCGCTGTTCTTCGTCGGCACGATGGTGGTCTCCGGGCTGGCGGCGACGCTGTTCGGACCGAAGCTGGAACGCACCGCCGCCGGCACGGTGAAGGCGCGCGCCGCGTTCGCCACCGCGCTGGTCTCCGCGCTGTCCGCCGCCCGTACGGTGAAGCTGGCCGGCGCGACCCGCCCGGTGCTGCGCCACCTCGCCCGGCTGGACGAGGTCCGCAGCGAGCGGCAGCGGCGCGAGATCGCCATGCAGGTGTGGGCGCGGTCCACCCCGTCGGTGGCGAGTGGTCTGCTGCCGATCGGCGCGTGGGCGCTCTACCTGGCCGGTGAGCTGTCCGCCGGGGCCACGCTCGTGGCCGTCTCCACCCTGGGCGCGGCCCGCTGGTTCGCGTGGACCACCGCGTCACTGGTGTCGCAGTACCCGTCGGCACGGGTGTGGACCAGGCGGACGGTGGCGATGACCGGCGAGGCCGTGTACGCGGCACCGGTGCCCGGACTGGACCTGGTCGCCGGCACCGCGCCCGCGCCCGAGCCGCCGCCCCGGCACCCGCTGCGCCGCCTGGAACTGTCCGGCTTCGGCGCGCTGCACTCCGACGGCACGCTCGCCGTCCGCGACGTCGACCTGGTGGTCGAGCGCGGACAGTTGGTGCTGGTCGTCGGCCCGGTCGGGTCCGGCAAGTCGTCGCTGCTGCGGGCGCTCGCCGGGATCGTGCACCACGTCGGCGAGCTGCGCTGGAACGGCGACCCGGTCACCGAACCGGAGATGTTCCTGCGCCCCAACCAGGTCGGGTACGTGGGCCAGCTGCCCCGGGTGCTCTCCGGCACGGTGGCCGACAACATCGCGCTCGGCCACCAGGTGGACGCCGCCGGGGCGGTCTCGACCGCCCAGCTCGAACACGACCTGGCCGCGGCCGGGGGCGGGCTCGGTCTGCTGATCGGGCACAAGGGCACCCGGCTCTCCGGTGGTCAGCTCCAGCGGCTGGCGCTGGCCCGGGCGCTCGCTCCGCGTACCGAGCTGCTGGTGGCCGACGACGTGTCGTCGGCGCTGGACGTGGGCACGGAGCTGGCGCTGTGGGCGGCGCTGCGCGAACACGGGGTCACAGTGGTCGGCTCGACCGCGAAGCGGGCCGCGCTGGTCCGGGCCGACCACGTGGTGGTGCTGATCGACGGCACGGTGGCCGACCAGGGCACCTGGACCGACCTGGAACCCCGCTGGAACCACCTGGCCGGCTGACCGCGTCTTCCTGGTTGATCATGAGGTTGGCGGCGACAAATCCGACGCCGACTGCCGCCAACCTCATGATCGACGCGCAAGGTCAGACGGCTCGGGTGTACTGGTCGGGCCAGGTTGGGGTGGCTCCCAGCTTGGCTGCGGCGCGGTGGGGCCAGTACGGGTCGCGCAGCAGTTCCCGGCCCAGCAGCACCAGGTCCGCCTCGCCGCCGGCCACGATCTGCTCGGCCTGCTCGGGCTCGACGATCATGCCGACGGCGCCGGTCGGCACCCCGGCGTCGCGGCGGATCCGGGCGGCCAGCGGCACCTGGTAGCCGGGGCCGACCGGGATGGACGCCTGGACCGCCGCGCCGCCGGAGGACGTGTCGACCAGGTCGACCCCGGCGGCGGCCAGTTCCCCGGCGAGCACCACGCTGTCGTCGACGGTCCAGCCGCCGTCGGTCCAGTCGGTGGCGGAGATCCGGGTCAGCACCGGCACCGACTCGCCGACGGCGGCGCGTACCGCGCGGGCCACCTCCAGCGTGAGCCGCATCCGGGCGGCCCGGTCACCGCCCCAGCCGTCGGTGCGCCGGTTGGTCAGCGGGGACAGGAACTCGTGCAGCAGGTAGCCGTGCGCGGCGTGGATCTCCACGGCGGCGAACCCGGCGTCGAGCGCCCGCCCGGCGGCGGTGGCGAAGGCGTCCACCACCGCCGCGATCCCCGCCTCGTCCAGCGCGGTCGGGGTGCGGTAGTCCGGTACGAACGGCTGGTCACCCGGGCCCACCGGGGTCCAGCCGCCCTCGGCGTCCGGCACACCGCCGCGGGCCGGCGCCCATGGGCGGTACGTGGACGCCTTGAACCCGGCGTGCGCGAGCTGCACGGCCGGCACCGCGCCGTGGGCGGCGACGAACGCGGTGACCGGCCGCCACGCGTCGACGTGCGCGCCGGACCAGAGGCCGGTGTCCTGCGGGCTGATCCGGCCCTCGGGCACCACAGCCGTCGCCTCGGTGATCACCAGGCCGGCCCCGCCGACCGCGCGGGAACCGAGGTGGACGCGGTGCCAGTCGGTGGGCAGGCCGTCGGGTCCGGCGCTGTACTGACACATGGGCGCCAGCGCGACCCGGTTGGGCACCGTGACGCCGCGCAGGGCGAGCGGGGTGAACAGGGCACTCATTCTTCAGGCTCCTCCGGTCGTGGCAACGGGTGCGCCTCCTTCCCGGCAGGCGCACCCGTTTGTTGTGGATCAGGCGGGTACGGGGTCGAGCCGCTCGGTCTCGACCGGCTCGATCAGGTCGCGCTTGCCGGCCGAGTCGTACGCGGCCCGGTCGAGCGTGCCCTCCCGGGCGGCCACGATGGTCGGCACCACTGCTTGCCCGGCCACGTTCGTGGCGGTACGGATCATGTCCAGGATCGGGTCGATGGCCAGCAGCAGACCCGCGCCGGCCAGCGGCAGGCCCAGCGTGCTCAGGGTCAGCGTGAGCATGACGATCGCGCCGGTCAGGCCGGCGGTCGCGGCCGAGCCGACCACCGAGACGAACGCGATCAGCAGGTAGTCGGTGACGCCCAGGTTCACGCCGAACACCTGCGCCACGAAGATCGCGGCGAGCGCCGGGTAGATGGCGGCGCAGCCGTCCATCTTCGTGGTGGCGCCGAACGGCACCGCGAAGGAGGCGTACTCGCGGGGGACGCCGAGACGCTCGACCGAGCGCTGGGTCACCGGCATGGTGCCGACCGAGGAGCGGGAGACGAACGCCAGCTCGATGGCGGGCCAGGCGCCGGCGAAGAAGCGCAGCGGGTTGAGCTTGCCGGCCACCGCCAGCAGCACCGGGTAGACCACGAACAGCACCAGCGCGCAGCCGACGTAGACGGCGGTGGTGAACTTCGCGAGGGGGGCGAGCAGGTCCCAGCCGTACGAGGCGACGGCGTTGCCGATCAGGCCGAGCGTGCCGATCGGGGCGAGCCGGATGACCCACCAGAGCGCCTTCTGCACGATCGACAGCAGCGAGCGGTTGAGCGCCACGAACGGCTCGGCGGCGTCGCCGACCAGCAGCGCGGCGGCGCCCACCACCAGGGCGAGGAAGACGATCTGCAGGACGTTGCCCTCGACGAACGCGCCGACCGGGTTGGTCGGGACGATGCCGGTGAGGAAGTCGATCCAGGAGCCGGTGGTCTTCGGCGCGGAGGCGCCGGCCGGGTCCAGGTTGACGCCCCGGCCGGGGTCGGTGAGCAGGCCGAGGCCGATGCCGATGCTCACCGCGACGAGCGCGGTGACGCCGAACCAGAGCAGCGTCTTGACTGCCAGCCGGGCGGCGTTGGCGACGCCGCGCAGGCTGACCACGCTGACCACGATGGCGGTGAAGACCAGCGGCGGCACGGCCAGCTTGAGTAGCTGGACGAAGAGGCCGCCGACGGTGTCGAGCGTGCTGGTCAGCCAGGCGAGGTCGGCGGCGCGGGCGAGGAAACCGAGCGCCACGCCGAGCACGAGGCCGAGCAGGATCTGGACGGAGAAGGGGATTCTGCGCAGGGCGGAGGTCATGAGGACGGATCCAAGGTCTGGAGAGGGAAGGCGGGCGTCGGGGCGTGGAGCTACGCCGGACAGACGCCGCTGGCCTGCCGTCGCAGGTCGACGTACAGGCGCTCGGTGAGGCACCAGACATTGGTCATCGTCGTGACACGTTACTCCCGTCCGGAGTCCGAACGGAAGGACCGTCGGCGGTGAGGCTCCTTACAGCCAGGTAGCCGGAGGTGGCCAGTCCCCAGACGGCGACCACCGCGAGCAGCACCCGCTCCGACACCCCGAGCAGCGTGCTGCGCCCGACCAGCAGCAGCGCCGCCGCGACCACGGCGGCCACCGGCAGCGCCAGCGCCGCGCCGATCGCGGCGATCCGCCGCACCCCCCGGTCCGCCGCCGGAGAGACCAGCAGCACCAGCATGGCGAGCACCACCGCGGCGGTCGCCGCGATGCTGGCCCCGCCGTGCACCAGGTCGGCCACCGTGGTCGCCTCGAACGGCGGCAGCGGGCAGCCCTCGCTGCACGTCACCGCGCCGGAGAGCACCGTGGCCACCGCACCGGCGCCGAGCAGCCCGGCCGCCGCGCGTACCCCCGGTGGCAGCGCCCCGGCGAGCAGCAGCAGCGACGCGGCCACCGAGAAGATCCCCGTCCGGTACGCCCCGGCGTACCCGCTGTCGGTGACGCCCGCCTCACTCACGTACCCGGTCAGGCCCGGACCGGGACCGGCGACCACCGCGACCGTCACCGCTGTCACGCCGGCAGTCAGGCAGACGGCGGCGAACGCGGCGGCGATCCGGCGGGCTGTTCCCTCAGCCACGCCCGTGCGCTGTGGTCCAGCCGGACAGGTCCGGGCCCAGCGGCACGATCCGGGTCGGGTTGATCATGTCGTGGGTGGCGTAGTAGTGCCGCTTGATGTGGTCGAAGTCCACCGTCTCGCCGAAGCCCGGCGTCTGGAACAGGTCCCGCGCGTACGCCCAGAGCACCGGCATCTCGGTGAGCTTGCGCTCGTTGCACTTGAAGTGCCCGTGGTACGCCACGTCGAAGCGCACCAGCGTGGTGAACAGGCGCACGTCCGCCTCGGTGATCGCGTCGCCCATCAGGTAACGCCGCCCGGCCAGCCGCTCGCTGAGCGCGTCGAGGCGGGCGAACAGCGCGGTGAACGCCTCGTCGTACGCCTCCTGGGAGGTGGCGAAGCCGCACCGGTAGACGCCGTTGTTGACGTCCCGGTGGATCTCCGCCATCAGCGCGTCCATCTCCGGGCGCAGCTCGACCGGGTACAGATCCGGGGCGTCCGGCGCGTGGAGGCGCCGCCACTCGGTGGAGAGGTCCAGCGTGAGCTGCGGATAGTCGTTTGTGACCACCCGCCCGGTGAGCGTGTCCACCAGCGCCGGCACCGTCACCCGGCCGGTGTAGTCGGGGTCGGTGGACAGGTACGCCTCGGACAGGAAGCCGATGCCGAGCACCGGGTCGAAGCCGTCCGGGTCGAGCGCGAACCGCCAGCCCCGCTCGTCCCGGATCGGGTCGACGGTGCCCAGCGAGATCACCTCGTCCAGGCCGAGCAGGCCGCGCACGATCCGGGCGCGGTGCGCCCACGGGCAGGCCCGGCACCAGATCAGCCGGTACCGGCCGGCTTCCAGCGGCCAGCGTCCCTGCTCGTCCGGCCCGCCGCCCTCGGGTGCTGTGGAGTGCGGGGTGACCCGGCCGGTGAACCGGTTGGGCTGGCGGACGAACGCGCCGCCGCCGCTGGTCTCTGCGCTGAACTGGGCCCCGGACATGCGGCAAACCTATCCGCTCCGGTCGCGGATATCCTGGCGCCGGGTACCCCCGCGACCCGCCGACCGACCCCTTCCCACCCCCGAAGGACGTACGCGCGATGACAGTGGCCTATCTCGTTGCCGGAGTCCGCACCCCGATCGGCCGGTACGCCGGCGCCCTGGCCGGGGTGCGCCCCGACGACCTGGCCGCGCACGTCGTCCGCGAGCTGGTGGCCCGCCACCCGTCGGTCGACTGGGCCCGCACCGACGACGTGATCCTCGGCTGCGCCAACCAGGCCGGCGAGGACAACCGCAACGTGGCCCGGATGGCCGCGCTGCTCGGTGGCCTGCCCGAGGAGGTGCCGGGCAGCACCGTCAACCGGCTTTGCGGCTCCGGCCTGGACGCGCTCGCCTCCGCCGCCCGCGCGATCGTCGCCGGGGAGGCCGACCTGGTGGTGGCCGGCGGCGTGGAGAGCATGAGCCGCGCGCCGTTCGTCATGCCGAAGGCGGCCACGCCGTTCGCCCGCACCGCCGAGGTGTACGACACCACGATCGGCTGGCGGCTGGTCAACCCGCTGATGCGCGAGGGCTGGGGCATCCACTCGATGCCGGAGACGGCGGAGAACGTGGCAGCCGAGTTCGGCGTGGACCGGGCCGCGCAGGACGCCTTCGCGTACCGGTCGCAGCAGCGGGCCGCCAAGGCGCAGGCCGACGGCCGGCTGGCCGAGGAGATCGTCCCGGTGACGGTGCCCGCCGGCAAGCGGGAGACGAAACTGGTCGAGGCCGACGAGCACCCGCGCGAGACGACGCTTGCGAAGCTCGCCGCGCTGCCCACCCCGTTCCGCGAGGGCGGCACCGTCACCGCCGGCAACTCCTCCGGCGTCAACGACGGCGCCGTCGCGCTGCTCGTGGCCTCCGCGGCCGCCGTCGCACGCTACGGCCTCACCCCGCTGGCCCGGGTACGCGGCGCCGCGTCGGCGGGCGTACCGCCACGGATCATGGGCATCGGCCCGGTTCCGGCGACCCGGAAGCTGCTCGACCGGGCGGGCCTGTCACTCGCCGACGTGGACGTGATCGAGCTGAACGAGGCGTTCGCCGCGCAGTCGGTGGCGGTGCTGCGCGAGCTGGGCCTGCCGGAGGACGCCGAGCACGTCAACCCCGGCGGCGGGGCGATCGCGCTGGGTCACCCGCTCGGCGCCAGTGGTGCCCGGCTGGCGTTGACCGCCGCGCTGGAACTGCGCCGCCGGGGCGGCCGGCGGGCCCTCGCCACCATGTGCATCGGCGTCGGCCAGGGCATCTCGCTGCTGCTGGAGTCGGCCGACTGACCCGGGCCGCCGGCATCGCCTCTGGCGGATCTCCCATACCTGGCCGTACCGGCCTAGAGTGGTCTGGACCACATGATCCGCCATCGACGGCGGACGACGACCTGGGGGACCGAGCGATGCAGACGCCGGAGAGCCTGCCCACCGAGATCGACCTGAGCCGGCCGAGCGCCGCCCGGGTCTACGACTACTTCCTGGGTGGGGCGCACAACTTCGAGATCGACCGGCAGCTCGCCGAGCAGATCGCGGCCATGACGCCGAACCTGGCCGCCACCATGCGTTCCGGGCGGGAGTTCCTGCGCCGGGCCGTACGGGTGCTGCTCGACGCCGGCATCGACCAGTTCCTCGACATCGGTTCCGGCATCCCCACCGTCGGCAACGTGCACGAGGTCGCCCAGGCCGCCGACCCGGACGCCCGCATCGTGTACGTCGACACCGACCCGGTCGCCGTGGCGCACAGCCACGAACTGCTCGCCGGCAACGACCGGGCCACCGCGATCCTGGCCGACCTGCGCGAGCCGAAGCTGATCCTGGACCACGCCCGCGCCAGCGGCCTGATCGACTTCGACCGGCCGCTGGGCATCCTGCTCGCCGGCGTGGTGCACTTCGTGCCGGACGCCGACCGCCCGGCCGACATCCTGGCCACGCTGCGCGCCGCCGCCGCGCCCGGCAGCTACCTGGTCATCTCCCACTCCACGTTCGAGGACCAGCCGCAGGAGATGCTGGACGCGCAGCGGCTGTCGGCGCGTACCGCCACCGAGATCACGTTGCGCTCGCGGGCCGAGATCACCGGCTTCTTCGGTGACTGGACGATCCTCGAACCGGGCGTGGTGCACATGCCGCTGTGGCGGCCCGACTCCCCGTCGGACGTGGACGAGCACCCGGAGCGGTTCGGAGCCTTCGGCGGCGTCGCCCGGCACGACCGCGCCGCCGGCTGAGACCGTGCGCGCCCCGGACAGCGACGGGGGAGACGTCAGCCGGCCCGGCGCCGCCGCGTACGCCACCGAGTGGGCTCGGGCGGTGCGCCGCATCGGGTTCGTGCCGCTGAGCGCGGCCGAGACCGAGCGCCTGCTGATGCCGCTCACCGAACGGCTCGGCGAGGCCCTGGTCGCCCCCACCTTCTCCGCCCGCCCGGCGGAGGAGGTGGGGCGTGCCCTGGTCGAGGCGCACCTCACCGAGCCCGGCGTACTCGACTGGTCGGTGCAGGCACTCGGCGACCGGTTCCTGCAGTGGGTGCTGCCGTCGCGGACGGAGTCGCCGGAACTGCGCGAGCGGGTCGCGCTGCTCCAGGGCGCGCTCGCGGCCGGGTTCGCCCGCGCGCTGCGCGACCGGGTCTTCAGCCAGCAGGAGCGGATCGCCCGGTCCGCCTGGCAGGCCCGGGACACCGTCGAGCAGGCGCTGCGGGACAGCGAGGCACGGTTCCGGGCGGTCTTCACCGGCGCCGCCATCGGCATCGGCATCGCCGGGGTGGACGGGCAGATCATCGAGGTCAACCAGTCCTTCGCGGACATGCTCGGCTACACGGTCGCGGAGATGCGGCGGATGAACGTGTCGGCGCTGGCCTACGCCGACGATGCCTCCGGGATGTGGGAGCTGTACCAGGAGCTGATCGAGGGCAAGCGGGACAGCGCCCGGGTGGAGAAGCGCTACTACCGCAAGGACGGCAGCGTGGTCTGGACCGACCTCGCGGTGTCGCTGATCCGGCACGACGACGGCCGGCCCCGGTTCACGGTGGCGATGGTGGAGGACATCACCCAGCGGTACGAGTTGCAGCAGCGGCTGCGCTTCCAGGCGCTGCACGACCCGCTGACCGGCCTGCCCAACCGGACCCTGTTCTTCGAGTCACTCGAGGACGTCTTCGACGGCGCCGGCCCGGACCAGCGCGTCGGGCTCTGCTTCATCGACCTGGACGGCTTCAAGGCGGTCAACGACAGCCTCGGTCACGACCTGGGCGACCGGCTGCTCAAGGTGATCGCCCGGCGGCTCAGCGACTGCGTGGCCGGCCGCGGTCACCTGGTGGCCCGGATGGGCGGCGACGAGTTCGTCATCCTGGTCGACTCCGACGGTGGCATCGACGACGCGGTGGAGGTCGCCGAGCTGGCCCTGGCCGCGGTGTCCGCACCGGTGCACGTCGGTGACCAGCAGCTCGCCGTCTCGGCCAGCATCGGCATCGTGGAGTGCCCGGCGGCGGAGACGAGCGTCGGCGACCTGATGAAGGCCGCCGACACCACGCTCTACTGGGCCAAGGCGGAGGGCCGGGGCCGCTGGGCGGTGTACGACCCGGAGCGCAGCGCCGCCGACATCGCCCGCTCCGCGCTGGCCGCGAACCTGCCCGCCGCGCTGGACCGGGGCGAGTTCGTGCTGCACTACCAGCCGATCGTGTCGCTGCTGGACGGCACGATGGTGACGGTCGAGGCGCTGGTGCGCTGGCAGCATCCGGAGCTGGGGTTGATCGGGCCGGACCGGTTCATCGGGCTGGCCGAGGAGACCGGCCTGATCGTCCGGCTCGGTGCCTGGGTGCTTCGGCAGGCGTGCCGCGACGCCGAGTCGTGGCGGCGCGCGTACCCGGACACCAGGCCCGTGGTGAGCGTCAACCTGGCCGCCCGGCAGGCCGACGACCCGGCGATCGTGGAGACGGTGGCCGAGGCGTTGCAGCACACCGGCCTGCCCGCCGAGCTGTTGCAGCTGGAACTGACCGAGAGCGCCGTCATGGGCAGTGCCGGGGAGCCGTTGCGGACGCTGCACCAGCTGGCCGGCCTCGGGCTGCGCCTGGCCATCGACGACTTCGGCACCGGCTACTCGAACCTGGCGTACCTGCGGCGGCTGCCGATCCACTGCGTGAAGCTGGCCGGCCCGTTCGTCGAGGGGATACGCGGCGACGGCGCCGACGCGGTCGCCGACCACCGGGACGAGCGGATCGTGGACGCGCTGGTCCGGCTGGCGCATGCGCTGGAGCTGTCGGTGACGGCCGAGGCGGTGGAGACCGAGGTGCAGGCCGAACGGCTGCGGGCGCTGCGCTGCGACACCGGGCAGGGTCGGCTGTTCGGCGCCCCCATGCCCGCCGACGGCATCCGCGCCCGCCTGGGCGGGTAAGGAAGGGCCCCCTCTTAACGCCTCCAGTAGAGGAGGGGGCCCCGCTTAACACCTTCCGCGCAGACGCGGCAGGCGAGGAAGGGAGAACCGGTTGAGCCTCACCGATTCGCAGGCCGTGGTGTCGGTGGTCGCCGCGCTGGCGATCGTCGCCGGCCTGGCCGGAGTGGTGGTGCCCGGGTTGCCGGCGTTGCCACTGTGCTGGGGCGGCGTGCTGGTGTGGACGCTGTTCGGCGACGCCGGGCCGGGCCGCTGGGCGGTGCTCGCCGCCGCCACGGTGCTCGCCGCCGGCGGCACCGTGCTCAAGTACCTCTGGCCGGGGCGCAACCTGAAGCGGACCGGGGTGCCGACCACGTCGCTGCTGGCCGGCGGGCTGCTCGGCGTGGTCGGGTTCTTCGTGATCCCGGTGGTCGGGCTGCCGATCGGGTTCGTCGGCGGCATCTTCGGCGCCGAGCGGCTGCGGCTCGGCGACACCCGGCTGGCCTGGCCGGCGACGGTGCAGGCGCTCAAGGCGGCCGGGCTGTCGATGGTCCTGGAGTTCACCGCCGGCCTGATGATCGCCGCGCTGTGGGTCGCGGGGCTGCTGTTCGCCTAGAGGTGCGGCGGCGCGGGGCGTCCGGAGGGTACGGCCGATCGCCGTACATCAGTGAGAGAGAGGTGGACGCCGCGCGCCGCCGCGGACCGGGCGTTGCCGAGCGCCCGGTGCCGGCCCGTCGGGTCGGGCCTGGTCACGCCCACAATGATGCCCCGGGCGGGATCGGCCGACAACGCAATTACCGGGGTACGTATTGACCGCCTTGATCGGCCGGGAGCACACTGCGAGCACTCGCACGAGCACCGCCTCGAGGAGGTGTGCAGTGGCCACGACGCCCGCGCCGACCGCCGAGCAGCCGATGGACGACGACGCCCGACGACTCGCCGAACTCGGCTACAAACAGGAGCTGCGCCGCAAGTGGAGCGGCTTCTCCAACTTCGCGATCTCGTTCTCCATCATCTCGATCCTGGCCGGCTGCTTCACCACGTTCGGCCAGGCGTGGAACAACGGCGGCCCGGTGGCGGTCTCCTGGGGCTGGCCGCTGATCTCGCTGTTCATCCTGATCATCGGCTTCTGCCTGGCCGAGCTGGTGTCGGCGTACCCGACAGCGGGCGGGATCTACTGGTGGGCGGCGAAGATGGGCCGGCCGGTGCACGGCTGGTTCACCGGCTGGCTCAACCTGATCGGGCTGGTCGCGGTGACCGCGTCGGTCGACTACGGCTGCGCCACGTTCCTCAACCTGACGCTGTCGGCGCTGTTCGACGGCTGGGCCGGCACCGGGCATCAGACGTTCGGGCTGTTCGTGGTGATCCTCGCGCTGCACGGGCTGATCAACATCTACGGGCACCGCATCATCGACGTACTCCAGAACGTCTCGGTCTGGTGGCACGTGGCCGGCGCGGCCGCTGTGGTGCTGATCCTGGTGCTGGTTCCGGACGACCACCAGAGCTTCCGGTTCGTGTTCACCGAGCGGTTCAACAACTCCGGCTTCGGTGACGGCGACAGCGGCGGGCTGGCGTTCTGGTTCTACGTGCTGCCGCTGGGCTTCCTGCTCACGCAGTACACGATCACCGGCTTCGACGCCTGCGCGCACGTCTCCGAGGAGACCCGGGGAGCGTCCAAGGCCGCCGCCCAGGGGCTGTGGCGGTCGATTTTCTACTCCGCGGTGGGCGGCTGGATCCTGCTGCTGGCGTTCCTGTTCGCGGCCACCGACGTGGACGCGATCAACGAGGCGGGCGGCTTCTCCGGGGCGATCTTCGAGAGCGCGCTGACGCCGTTCTTCTTCAAGGCCGTCATCATCATCTCCACCATCGGGCAGTTCTTCTGCGGCATGAGCTGCGTGACGTCGATGTCGCGGATGGCGTACGCGTTCAGTCGCGACCGCGCGGTGCCCGGCTGGCGGCTGTGGTCGAAGGTGAACCGCAACGGCACGCCCGTCAACGCCATCATCGGCGCGACGCTGGCCGGGCTGGTGCTCACGCTGCCCGCGCTCTACCAGCGCGGCGGCATCCCGGTGGCGTTCTACGCGGTGGTGTCGGTCGCGGTGATCGGGCTGTACCTGTCCTTCATCATCCCGATCTTCCTGCGGCTGCGGATGGGCGACCGGTTCACCCCGGGCCCGTGGACGCTCGGCCGGCGTTACAAGCTGCTCGGCTGGATCGCGGTGGTCGAGATCGCCGTCATCTCGGTCTACTTCGTGCTGCCGATCGTCCCGGCGGGTGTACCAGGCAATCCCGACTTCAGCTGGACGGCGGTCAACTACGCGCCGATCGCGGTCGGAGGCGTGCTGCTCGGCGTCGCCATCTGGTGGTACGCCTCGGCCCGCAAGTGGTTCACCGGCCCGCGCCGCACCGTCGACCAGCCCGAGCCCGAGCCCGAGCCCGCCGAGCCGTCGTAGCTGTCGGTGGGGCCTGCCATGATCCGGCCATGGACTCGGAAGCTGTGGTACGCGCGTTGTGGGATCGCATGCAGGCCCGGGACTGGACCGGCGTCGGTGACCTGCTGGCCGACGACGTGGTGGTCGAGTGGCCGGTCAGCGCCGAACGGATCGTGGGCCGCGACAACTACGTGAAGGTCAACGCCGAGTACCCGGAGGGCTGGTCGATCCGGGTACTGCGGGTGGTGGCGTCCGGCGACACCGTGGTGTCCGAGGTGGAGGTGCCGCACGAGGGGATGGGCGTGCACCGGGTCGCGTCGTTCTGGACCGTGCGCGACGGGCGGATCGTCGACGGGCGGGAGTACTGGACGAGCCTCGGCGCGGACCCGTCCCCGCAGTGGCGATCCGCCTCGGTCCAGCCGATCTGACCGCCGGGCCGTCCGGAGAACTCGTTGTTGGCTTTGCCGGTCAGGTCGCAGGCCCGATCTGTTCGGCCAACACGACGAACGCTCGCCACGACGACGGCGTGACGTAGAGGGTGCCGCCGTCGCGGTCCTTGCTGGACGCAGTCGGTGTTGCCGCTGCGGGTCGCTGTGCGCCACATCGCGCCGCCCACATCCATGATGGCGCTCGCCTCTCCCGGTCGGTCACTAGACGATCTATTCCAAGGGTTCCGGGGCAGCGAACAGGAGCGAGGGTGTCCATGATCGACGTTGCGAAGCAACGATGACCATGGAGGCCACGTGCACGTCGATCGGGACACCCTCGCTACCGCACTGTACGTGAAGATCGACGATGAGCTGAAGGCGTCACCCCAGCTCAACCGGTGGCGACCAGCAGTCGGTATCGCTCCGAAGATCACCGACGCGGAGTTGATCACCCTTGCGGTGTTGCAGTCCGTGCTGAGCTACCACAAGGAAGCCCAGTGGATCCGCTACGCGCGCAAGAACCTGCTCCACCTGTTTCCCGACCTGCCCAAACAGCCCGGATACAACAAGCGACTGCGGACCCTGACCTCGCAGATCACCCACTTCATCCGGCTACTGACCTTGGACACCGACCTGTGGCAGCACCCGGTGCGCCTCGCCGACTCCACCCCGGTGGAGTGTGGACGCTCCCGCGAGACCGTCAAACGCTCTGACCTGGCCGGCTGGGCCAGCTACGGCTACTGCGCCTCACACTCGCGTCGCTTCTGGGGACTGCGTCTGCACCTGGTCACCACCGTGCACGGCCTGCCCGTCGCGTTCGCCCTGACCACCGCCACCACCGACGAACGCGAAGTCCTGACCGACCTGTTCGACCTCGACACCGGCCTGTTGACCCACCCCGACGGACTGATCCTCATCGTGGACAAGGGCTACCGCGACGCCGCCGTCGAACAGCAGCTGGCCGAACGCGGCGTCACCATGATCCGCCCCGCCTACCGCACCGAAGCGCAACGCCCCGGACGGGCACTGCTACACGCCCTGCGCCAAAGCATCGAGTCGGTCAACCAGACCCTCAAAGGCCAACTCGACCTCGAACGACACGGCGGACGAACTCCCGCCGGCGTGGCCGTACGCGTCTTGCAACGCATCCTCGCGCTCACCGCCGTGATCTGGCACAACTGGCACACCGGCCAGCCGGTCCTACGGTCCCTGACCGCCTACGACCACTGACCCTTGGAACAGATCGTCTAGTAGATCTTGGCGAGTTGTCGTTCGGTGCGAACAAGAACTCGCCAAGGTCGCCCCGCGACGACCTGTTGGTCAGGCAGCGGGTGCGGCCTGCTTGGCCAGTGTGACGAACGCACGCCACGAGGACGGGGTGACGTGGAGGGTGCCGCCGTCGCGGTTCTTGCTGTCGCGCACCAGCACCACACCCGGCAGGTTGTCGGCCACCTCCACGCAGTCGCCACCGCTCGTACCGCTGTGGGTGGACTTCTTCCAGATCGCGCTACTGAGGTCCATGCTGACTCTCGACTTCCTTCATCAGGGCGACCGACAGGGTCTGCGGCAAGGCTACGCCGCGGACGCCTTCCCACCGTGCCAGGAGCGTCGCCATCGCATCCTCACCATCGACGACCAGGCCCGCAAGCTGGTTCTCCAGGTGCCCTACCCAGCCGCCCTCTGCCGAGCGGGCCAGCGCCAGCGGCCCGGAAAGGCCGACGTGAAGGCCCGCATCGGCTGGAATGACATGCAGCTGAACATGAGGGAGTTCGGCCATGTGCAGCAGATGCGCAAGCTGTTCGGCCATGATGGCGTCACGGCGGCGGAGCGCTGACTCGTCAATGACGGCGATGACGAGCGGGGGACGGTCGCGAAGCAAGATCTCCTGCCGCTCCAATCGTGCAGCTACCTGCTTCTCCACTTCCTCGTGCGGTCTCGTGCTGTCGAAGCGCAGCACCATCCGGGCATAGTTCGCCGTCTGAAGCAGGCCAGGGACCAGGGACGGATTGAAATACCGAAGTTGACGGGCTGAACGCTCGGCCTCCAGCCAGGGCCGGAACCACGAAGGCTGGCTCTCCCGTTCGGCCATTTTCAGCAGCGTCGTCAGCAGGTCGCCGGTCTTCAGCGCTTCATCGGCTCGGGTGAGGAACACGCGGTCCAACGGACGTGTTCCGGTCTCCACTGACGAAACCATGGACGCGGAGTAGTGCAGAAGCCTGCCGAACTCCTCCTGACTGAGACCGGCGGCGGAGCGCATCCGGCGGAGCTGCGCTCGGATGAGATCTGCTGTCGGTTCCTCCACAGTTCCTCCACAGTCCGTGCGTGAACTTCATTCGACATCTGCCAGCCGGCTCGGTGCTTCACTCGTGCGCCGTGACCAGGCTCAATGTCTTCCGACCGTAGCGGTGTCCTCACCAGACTGTCACGCATGCGGATCCGCTCGTCGCACGCGAGCACGGGCGGATCCCAGCCCGGGGCCGCCCGGTCCCGACGATGCCGGGCGGCCCCCTCCATCTGCGAGGAGGCCGATGTGCGTGTCCGATGGTTCCGGTGCCGTACCCGTGAGCTGCCCACCCTGCCGAAGCGCGAACCCGGCGGCAATCTGCCGGCCTGGATGCGTGAACCGACCCGGCCGTTCCCCACAGTTCGTCCGGGCAGCCCGGGGCGTCTGACGCCGGCGCAGGAGTGGCGGGCAAACGGAGGCCGTTGGTGACGGCCCTGGTCGGTGTGCTCAGCGCCATCGGTCACATCGGGTACGAGCCGGACTGGGTATGCGAGCGCTGCCGGGAGCCGTGGCCGTGTCCCACCCTGCGTCGCATTCCCCGCGACCAGCTCGAAACGGCGGCGCTCATCCGGATGATGGCGTTCCTCGTCCGTGGGGCGATCCGGGATCTGCGCGGTCGCGTCGAAGGACCGGAGCCACCCGAGATCGTCCGGCGGTTCTTCTGGTTCCTTCCGCTCAGCGACGACGAGGCGCGTGCGATCGCCCGAAGGCTGCGGTGATGGGCCGTCGCATGGTTCCGCACCTGCCTCTGCGGCCGCTGTGGCGGTGCCGCAACTGCGGTGCGGAGTGGCCCTGCCAACCGGCCCGTCTGTCGCTGCTCGTCGAGTACCAGGAGGACCGCACCGCGCTGCTGCTCTATCTCGGCGGCCTGATGGCCGAGGCACGGGAACAACTCGCCCGCTTGAGTCCCCACCACGCGCCGGACCTGCACCGCCGTTTCCTGGCCTGGGCGCGGGTTCGTGACTGACGCGGGGTGGGCTGTCCGCGTACCCCAGGGGTCAGATCGTGGGTCGGCGGTGGGTGAGCGGGAAGCGGAGGATGCGGTCGTCGCCGGCCGCCGGGGTGCCGCGGCCGTCGCGGTTGCTGGTCGCCACCCAGAGCGCGCCGTCGGGGGCCACCTCGACGGTACGCAGGCGGCCCCACGTGCCGGCCAGCTCCGCCACGGGTACGCCGACGCGGCCGGCGTTGTCGACGGGCACCGCCCAGAGCCGGGCGCCGCGCAGCGCGGCGACGTAGAGCGTGCCCCTGGTGAACGCGGCGCCGCTCGGGGACGCCTGCGCGGGCGGCCAGACGACGACCGGGTCGCGGAAGCGGGGATCACCGGCGACGCCCTCGACGTGCGGCCAGCCGTAGTTGCCGCCGGGCACGATCCGGTTCACCTCGTCCCAGGTGCTCTGCCCGAACTCGGTGGCGAACAGCCGTCCGTGCCGGTCCCAGGCGAGGCCCTGCACGTTGCGGTGGCCGTAGCTGTAGACGAGCGAGCCGGGGAACGGGTTGCCCGCCGGCACGCCGCCGTCCGGGCGGATCCGCAGGATCTTGCCGTTGCGGCTGGTCAGGTCCTGCGCGCGGGCGGCAACCCCGGCGTCGCCGATGCCGGCGTAGAGCATGCCGTCGGGGCCGAACGCGATCCGGCCGCCGTCGTGGACGGCGCTGCGGGCGATGCCGCTGACCAGCACCTGCGGCGGCCGCGACGAGCCGAGACGGAATCGGACGATCCGGATGTCGGCAGCGGTGGTGTAGGCGGCGTAGACCCACCGGTCGCGGCGGTAGCGGGGGGAGACCGCCAGGCCGAGCAGGCCCGCTTCGCCGCCCGCGGCCACGTCGGCGATGCGGGCCACCTGCCGGGCCGGGCGTCCCGGGCGTACGCACAGGATCGTGCCGGAGTCCCGCTGCGTGACCAGGGCGCTGCCGTCGGGCAGGAAGTCCAGCCCCCACGGCGCTGCCAACCCGGTCGCGACGACGTGGGGTCGGGTCAGGTCGTAGCCGGACCAGCCGGCGCGCCCGTCGAACCCGTGCAGGTCGAGCGCGACCGGGCGCGCGTCGGTGGGGACCGGCCGGTCCGGGCCGCCGGTGGGTCGCTCGCCGGTGGGCCGGTCGCCCGCGTGGGCGTCGGTCACCGCGAGCACGATCGCGAGGCCGGCGGCGACGACGGCGACGGTACGACGGCGCATGTGCACTCCCCGGTTTCGCACCCGGCCCCGCCGGGGCATTGACGGTGATCCGGTTTGCCAGTAGACCTTGGTGATGGAGGCCCCTGATGAAGCAAACGCCGCTCTCGCTGGAACAGTTGCGGGTCGCCGTCACCGAGGGTGAGATCGACACGGTGGTGCTCGCCCTCACCGACATGCAGGGCCGACTGCAGGGCAAGCGGTTCCACGCGCCCTACTTCCTCGACCAGGTGGTCACGCACGGCAGCGAGGGCTGCAACTACCTGCTCGCGGTGGACGTCGACATGAACACCGTCGACGGGTACGCGATGTCGAGCTGGGAACGCGGCTACGGCGACTTCGCCATGCGCCCCGACCTGGACACGCTGCGCCGGATGCCCTGGCAGCCCGGGTCCGCGCTGCTGCTGGCCGACCTGGAGTGGCTGGACGGCTCCGGCCCGGTGGTCGCCTCGCCCCGGCAGATCCTCCGCAAGCAGCTCGACCGGCTGGCCGCGCACGGGCTGACCGCGTACGCCGGCACCGAACTGGAGTTCGTGCTCTACCGCGACTCGTACGAGGAGGCGTGGCGGCGCGGCTACCGCGACCTGACCCCGGCCAACCAGTACAACGTGGACTACTCGCTGCTCGGCACCGCCCGGGTCGAGCCGCTGCTGCGCCGTATCCGCACCGAGATGGCGGGCGCCGGGCTCACCCCGGAGAGCGCGAAGGGCGAGTGCAACCTCGGCCAGCACGAGATCGCCTTCCGGTACGACGAGGCGGTGCGTTGCGCCGACCACCACGTCATCTACAAGAACGGCGCGAAGGAGATCGCCGCCCAGGAGGGCATGGCGATCACGTTCATGGCGAAGCCGAACGAGCGGGAGGGCAACTCCTGCCACATCCACTTCTCGCTGCGCGACGCCTCCGGCTCGTCGGCGATGCTGGGGGACGGGCCGGCGCACCTGAGCGTCACCGGTCAGCGGGTGCTGGCCGGGCTGCTCGCCACCATGCGCGAGTTCAGCCTGTTCTTCGCGCCGAACATCAACTCGTACAAGCGTTACCAGCCCGGCTCGTTCGCGCCGACCGCGTTGCGCTGGGGCACCGACAACCGCACGTGCGCGCTGCGGCTGGTCGGGCACGGGCAGGGGATGCGGGTGGAGAACCGGGTGCCGGGGGCCGACGTCAACCCGTACCTGGCGATCGCGGCGCTGGTGGCCGGGGCGGTGCACGGCATCGAGAACGAGCTGGAACTGGCCGGCGAGTGCACCGGCAACGCGTACGACGACCCGGACGCCGAGCGGGTGCCCACCACGCTGCGTGACGCGCTGGACCTGTGGCAGCGCTCGGCGGTGGCCCGGGAGGCGTTCGGCGACGAGGTGGCCGACCACTACGCCAACCAGGCGAAGGTCGAGCTGACCGCGTTCGACGCCGCGGTGACGGACTGGGAGCTGACCCGTGGCTTCGAACGCCTCTGACGCCGCCGCGCTCCCGGCCCGCCTCGGCGATCTTGCACTTGCGGTCCCCGGCGCGGGTGTTGTGCGGCTTTTGCCCGGGCGGCAACTGCAAGATCGCCGGAGTAGGGGGAGGGGGACGCGTGGGTGAGGTGATCTCGCCTGTTGACGGAGCGGGGATCGGGGTCGTTGCGGGGTGCTCCGTCGACGACGTGGATGCGGCAGTCGCGCGTGCCGCCGTGGCGTTCGAGACGTGGCGGAACATGGCGCCGGGGGATCGGGGGCGGCTGCTGCGGCGGTTCGCGGCCACCGTCGACGCGCACCTGGAGGAGCTGGCCCAGCTGGAGGTGCGCAACGCCGGGCACACCGTCGGCAACGCGCGCTGGGAGGCGGGCAACGTCCGCGACGTACTCGACTACTACGCGGGCGCGCCGGAACGGCTGACCGGGCACCAGATCCCGGTGCCCGGCGGGCTCGACGTCACGTTCCACGAGCCGCTGGGCGTGGTCGGCGTGATCGTGCCGTGGAACTTCCCGATGCCGATCGCCGGCTGGGGGTTCGCCCCGGCCCTCGCCGCCGGCAACACGGTGGTGCTGAAACCGGCCGAGCTGACCCCGCTGACCGCGCTGCGCCTGGCCGAACTGGCCCGCGACGCCGGCCTGCCCGACGGCGTGTTCACCGTGCTGCCCGGCCGGGGCAGTGTGGTCGGCGAGCGGTTCGTCACCCACCCGGCGGTCCGCAAGATCTGCTTCACCGGCTCGACCGAGGTCGGCACCCGGATCATGGCCGGCTGCGCCGACCAGGTGAAGCGGGTGACGCTGGAGCTGGGCGGCAAGTCCGCCAACATCGTCTTCGCCGACGCGGACCTGGAGAAGGCGGCGGCCACCGCGCCGTACGCGGTCTTCGACAACGCCGGCCAGGACTGCTGCGCCCGCTCCCGGATCCTGGTCCAGCGCCGGGTCTACGACCGCTTCCTGGAACTGCTCGAACCGGCCGTGCGGGCGGTGCGGGTGGAGGACCCGGCCCGGGAGACGGCCGAGATGGGCCCGCTGATCTCCGCCGCGCACCGGGACCGGGTCGCCGGGTACGTCGACGGGGCGGACGTCGCCTTCACCGGCTCGTGCCCCGACGGCCCCGGCTTCTGGTACGCCCCGACCGTGCTGCTCGCCGGCTCCCCGGCGGACCGGCACTGGCGGGAGGAGGTGTTCGGCCCGGTCGTCTCGGTGCTGCCGTTCGACGACGAGGCGGACGCGATCCGGCTCGCCAACGACACCGAGTACGGCCTGTCCGGCTCGATCTGGACCCGGGACGTCGGGCGCGCGGTGCGGGTGGCCCGCGCCGTCGAGTCCGGCAACCTCAGCGTCAACTCGCACTCCTCGGTGCGCTACTGGACCCCGTTCGGCGGGATGAAACGCTCCGGCCTGGGCCGGGAGCTGGGTCCGGACGCACTGCACGCCTTCACCGACGTCAAGAACGTGTTCATCGGCACCGAGGAGTGATCACAGTGCAGGGACGGCTTACCGACCGGGTGGCGGTGGTGACCGGCGCGGGCAGCGGCATCGGGCTGGCCACCGTACGCCGCTTCGCCGCCGAGGGCGCCCGGGTGGTCTGCGTGGACATCGACGCCGACGCCGGCACCCGGGCCGCGCAGGAGGTGGACGGCGAGTTCGTCGCCGCCGACGTGGCCGACGAGACGGCGGTCCGCGACCTGTTCGACGGCGTGGTGCGGCGGCACGGCCGGGTGGACGTGTCGTTCCACAACGCGGGCATCTCGCCGCCGGACGACGACTCCATCCTGGAGACCGGCCTGGACGCCTGGGAACGGGTGCTGCGGGTCAACACCACGAGCGTCTACCTGTGCTGCAAGTACGTCATCCCGCACATGCGCCGGCAGGGCAAGGGCTCGATCATCAACACCGCCTCGTTCGTGGCGCTGATGGGCGCGGCCACGTCGCAGATCGCGTACACGGCGAGCAAGGGCGGGGTGCTGGCGATGACCCGGGAACTGGGTGTGCAGTTCGCCCGTGACGGCATCCGGGTCAACGCGCTGTGCCCCGGGCCGGTGGCCACGCCGCTGCTGCTGGACCTGTTCGCCAAGGACCCGGAGCGGGCCGCCCGGCGGCTGGTGCACGTGCCGATGGGCCGGTTCGGCGATCCGGCCGAGATCGCCGCCGCGGTGGCGTTCCTGGCCAGCGACGACGCCTCGTTCATGACCGCCGCGCAGTTCGTCGTCGACGGCGGCATCACCGGCGCCTACGTCACACCCCTGTGAGCGCCGGCACTGTGGGCGCGCGACGGCCGGTCATCGGCATCACCGCGTACGTCGAGCCGGCCGGCTGGGCGGTGTGGCGGGACGTGCCGGCGACGCTCGTGCCGCACGCGTACGTCCGGTCGGTCACCGCGGCGGGCGGCCGGGCCGTGGTGCTGCCCCCCGACGACGCGGACGCGGACGTGCTGGGGCTGCTGGACGGGCTGCTGCTGGCCGGCGGCGCGGACGTCGGCCCGGAACGGTACGGCCAGCCGCCGGACCCGCGTACCGAGAGCCGCCCGGAGCGTGACGCCGGGGAGACGACGCTGCTGACCGCCGCGCTCGCCGCGGACCTGCCCGTGCTGGGCGTGTGCCGGGGGATGCAACTGCTCGCGGTGGCGTACGGCGGCCTGCTGCACCAGCACCTGCCGGACGTGGTCGGGCACGACGGGCACCGCCCCGCGCCGGGCGTGTACGGGGCGCACCCGGTGGGCTTCGCCGCCGGCAGCCGGGCCGCCGAGGTGATGGCCGGGGTGGACCGGGTCAACTCGTACCACCATCAGGCGGTGGCCGACAGCGGCGGCCTGGCGGTCACCGGCTGGGCCGACGACGGGGTGATCGAGGCGGTGGAGGACCCGGCGCGGCGCTTCGTGCTCGGTGTGCAGTGGCATCCGGAGAACGAGGCCGACCAACGGCCGGTGGAGGCCCTGGTCCGGGCCGCGATGTCGGCCAGATCACACATCCGCGTTTCGTAGGTCAGGACAGCCGGATCGGGGGCCCGCCGACGCGGCCAGGACCGCCCGAGTCGCCCCGCCGCGCCGGTTACGCCAGGATGAGGCGGAGGTAAGCAGCGTCGAACGGTGCGGGTGCGTTACGTTGCTCCTCCGTCGGGGTAGTACGCGGGGATGGTGGCCGGAGATCGCCGACCGTCGTGATCATGGCCGGAGCGGGAGGCTGCATGGGTTCGGCCCTGGGGGACGGGAAGGACGGCCGTTCGTCCCCGTCGGCCGGCGAGGCGTCATTCCCACCGCTGCTGGCCGCGGCGTTCGCCGCCGGTGGCGAGATGGGCGAGCGGCTGCGCGGGTTCGACTGGTCGACCACCGCCCTCGGCACACCGGACAGCTGGCCCGCCGCGCTCTGCCACGCGGTGAGCACCATGCTGTCGTCCCGCGCGCAGATGGTGGTGTTCTGGGGCGAGGACCACCTGGCCTTCTACAACGACGCCTACCGGCCGACCATCGGCGACAAGCACCCGGCCGTGATCGGGCAGGCCGCACGCCGGCACTGGGCGGAGACCTGGGATGTGCTCGGCCCGCTGCTGGACGGGGTACGCCGCACCGGCGTGCCGTACCGGGGCGAGAACCACCCCTTCGTGATCAACCGGCACGGCTTCCTGGAGGACGTCTACTTCGACGTCTCGTACGACCCGATCCGCGACGCCGACGGCACCGTCAGCGGGATCTTCTGCTTCGTCAACGAGACCACCGGCCGGGTGCTCGGTGAACGCCGGCTGCGTGTCCTCGCGGAGCTGGGCAGCGAGCTGGGCGACGTACCGGGCCTGATCGAACTGGGCGGGGCCGTCGCCCGGGTGCTCGACGCACACCGCGCCGACGTGCCGTTCAGTGCGGTCTGGTTCCAGGGTGAGGGCGGGACGCTGGTGCCGGCGGGCTGCACCGGGGTGGACCCGGGCACCGTCGCCGGCCCGCCGCCCGGACCGCCCGGCGACGGGCCGCTCACCGAGCCGCGCTGGATCGCCACCGCCGACCTGCCCGGCGCGGTGCCGCCGGACGCCGCCGACCAGGCGCTCCTGCTGCCGCTGACCGCCACCAACGAGCCGGCCGGCGTGCTGCTGCTCGGGGTGTCCCGTCGGCTGCCGTTCACCGACGACTACCGCCACTTCGTCGACCTGGTCGCCGCGCAGGTCTCCCGCGCGGTGGGCAAGCAGCGGGCGTACGAGCAGGAACGCGCCCGCGTCGCCGAGCTGGCCGCGCTGGACCGCGCCAAGACCAACTTCTTCGCCAACGTGAGCCACGAGTTCCGTACCCCGCTGACGCTGGTTCTCGGCCCGCTGGAGGAGATGCTCGCCGACCGGGAGCTGCCCGAGCGCTACCTCGATCGGTTGGCCGTCATGCACCGCAACGGGCTGCGCCTGCTCAAGCTCGTCAACACGGTGCTCGACTTCTCCCGGCTGGAGTCCGGCCGGTCGGCCGCCCGCTACCAGCCCACCGACCTGTCCGACTACACCTCCCGGCTGGCCAGCACGTTCCGCTCGGCCGTCGAACGGGCCGGGCTGCGCCTGGTGGTGGACTGCCCGCCGCTGCCCGCACCGGTCTACGCCGACCGGGACATGTGGGAGAAGATCGTCCTCAACCTGCTGTCGAACGCGGTCAAGTTCACCTTCGACGGGGAGATCCGGGTCCGGGTACGCCCGGCCGACGGCGCCGCCGTCCTGGAGGTGACCGACACCGGAGTCGGCATCGCGCCGGAGGAGCTGCCGCAGGTCTTCGAGCGGTTCCACCGGGTGGCAGGTGCCCGCTCCCGTACCCACGAGGGCACCGGCATCGGGCTCGCCCTGGTTCGCGAGCTGGTCGAGATGCACGGCGGCACGGTGACCGCGCACAGCGTCGTCGACCGGGGCACCACGTTCACGGTGACCATGCCGTTCGGGTACGCACACCTGCCCGCCGACCACGTGGCCGCGCTGTCCCCGGTGCCGCTGAGCGAACCGGCACAGGCCCGCCTGTACGTCGCCGAGACGGCGCTCTGGACCGACGAGGTGGCCCGCCCCGCCGGGCTGCCGGCGCCGTCCGGCACGCCGGGTGGCTCCGGCCGCGTCCTGTTCGCCGACGACAACCCCGACCTGCGGGAACACGTCGTCCGGCTGCTCTCCCCGGCGTACGAGGTGGTGGCCGTGCCGGACGGCGTGGAGGCGTTGCGGCTGGCCGTCGAAACCCCGTTCGACCTGGTGCTGACCGACGTGATGATGCCCCGGCTGGACGGCTTCGGGCTGGTCACCGCGCTGCGGTCCGAGCCGGCCACCCGGTACGTGCCGATCGTGCTGCTCTCCGCGCGGGCCGGCGCCGCCGAGGAGGTCGCCGGCCTGTCCACCGGGGCCGACGACTATCTGACCAAGCCCTTCTCCAGCCAGGAGCTGGTGGCCCGGGTCCGGGCCAACGTCGAACTGGGTCAGTTGCGCGGGCAGATCATCCGCCGGCTGCGGGCACTCGCCGACGCCGCCGTGGAGATCAACACCGCCCGGTCCACAGCCGAGGTGGTCCGGGTGGCCGCGCGGCACGCGCTGCGCCTGGCCGAGGCCGGACGCGTCCGGGTCACCGCCACCGGGGCCCGCCACGAGGAGGACGCCGGAGGCGACCTGCCCGCCGAGCCGACCGCGGTGCTGCCGCTCACCGGCACCTCCGGCGAGCAGCTCGGCGAGCTGCAGGTGTGGCGCCGGGAAGGCGGCGGCACCGAGGAGGCGGCGCTGGCCGAACTGGCCCGGCTGATCGGCGTACGGCTGGAGAACGCCCAGCTCTACGAGGCCGAGCACCACATCGCCACCACGCTCCAGCACAGCCTGCTGCCGCGTACGCTGCCGCAGTTGCCCGGCGCGGTGGTGGCCAGCCGCTACCTGCCCGGCAGCGCCGACGTGGAGGTCGGCGGCGACTGGTACGACGTGATGGCCACCTCCGACGACGACCTGATGCTGGTCATCGGCGACGTGGTGGGCAAGGGCGTGCGGGCCGCCGCGGCGATGGGTCAGCTCCGCAACGCGCTGCGGGCGTACGTCCTGGAGGGCTACGACCCGGGCGAGGCGCTGACCCGGCTCAACCGGCTCGTCCACTCCGCCGGCAGCGGCTCCTTCGCCACGGTGGTCTGCCTCGGCTTCTCCCCGCGCACCGGCCGGATCCGGTACGCCAGCGCAGGCCATCCCTCACCCCTGCTGATCCGAGGAGACGACGTGGCGTTCCTGCACGATCGGGCCCTCGGGCCGCCGATCGGGGCGATTCCCGGCACGGCCTATCCGACCGCAGAGGGGGACCTCGCGCCGGGCAGCCGGCTCCTGCTCTACACCGACGGCCTGATCGAGGACCGGGCCGCGGGCATCGACGCCGGGCTGGGCCAGTTGCGGGTGGACGCGACCACGCGCGCCGGGCACGTGGCCGACCTGGTCGACGCCGTAATGGCGCGGGTGGCCGGGCGGTCCCGGCACGACGACGTGGCGGTGCTCGCGCTGGAGGCGGCCGAGCCGAACCGCTTCGCGCTGCGCCTGCCCGCCGATCCGACCCGGCTCAGTGTGCTGCGCAAGCGGCTGGAGGACTTCCTCGTCGCCCACCACGTCGGCGAGACCGACCTGTTCGACCTGACGGTGGCGGTCTCCGAGGCGGCGGCGAACGCGATCGAGCACCCGGTCGACCCGGCGGACCCGACGATCGAGATCGAGGTGACGGTCGCCGACCGGACGGTCACCGCGACGATCCGGGACAGCGGGCGCTGGCGGGAGTCGAGCGGGTCGAGCTTCCGGGGACGCGGGCTGGCACTGATCCAGGCGCTGGGGGAGATGACAGTGACCCGTACCGCGAACGGCACCGAGCTGACGCTGCGCCGCCGGCTGGCCGACTGATACCGGCGCGGCGGCGCAGCGGCGCCTAGAGGGTGACCTCCGCGTCCTCTGCGAGGGTGAAAAGCCCGGCGTCGAACACCAGCTTCACAAGCTTCGTCCCCTTTGGTACGTCGAAGTAGACGTTCGCCTTCACGGCGTTCCCCGGGTTGATCTCATCGAGGAAACCCTCGCCGCTCTCGTTGCCGTAGATCGCCGCCTCGCCGTCGGCCTCGTACTCCCGGCCGGCCGCGTCGAGGGCGCTGACGGTGCCGTCGGCGTGGAACAGCTTCGCCTTCTTGGTGACGTTCTTCGCGGTGAGAACGACCCGGCAGAAGCTGCCCTGGGCCTTCTTGTTCAGGAAGTCGCTGCCCACCTCGGCGATGCCGCACTTGATGCTGTGCGTGGTGAACTCGAAGTCGCCGCCGCGCACCGTGTCGCCGATCCGGTAGGCCTTCGGCGCGTCGACGGGCTTCTCGCTCTTGGCTGGCGGCGGTGCGGCGGCCGAGGTGGGAGCGGAGGTCGTGGTCAGCCCGGCGCCCTCGGCGGCGGGGGCGACGGGAGCGCTGCTACCGGCCGCGTCCGGGCTCTTGTCATCGCCGGTCAGGGCGAGCAGGGCAGGTCCACCGCAGCAGAACACCACCACGACGGCGACGCCGATGAGCATCGGCATGAGCCACTTCTTCTTCGGTGGCGGTCCGAATCCGGGCTGACCGGGAGGCGGCGGGTACGCGCCGGGGGGACCGGGCGGCGGGGGATAGGAGCCCGGAGGACCGGGCGGCGGCGGGTACGAGCCAGGGTGATGTGGTGCGGTCATGGTGATGCGCTCCCAGGTGATGTGCCCCCGCGCCCCGCGGAGGCGATCACCGACGCTGCCACACCGCCCCTGGCCTGCATAGATCGTCCACTGTCCGGTGCCCGACCATGTTCATCCGAACAGCTTGCGCGGTCTGACCTTGACGGTGGCACCGGATCGGCCGCCGAGGAGCCGTCCGGACACCGTCCGGACGGCACGCCGTGGCCTTCATGATCGCCTCGGTGACCTGACGGGACGGCAGAGCATCGATCCGGCCGGGAGAATTCCACTACGGTAGTGCCGGTACGGCCGGAAAGGCCTAGTGTGCCTTCCGGCTCCGGAGGTCAGCTCCCGACCTCAGCCCTCGGCCAGCCAGTCCTGTTCGCCCAGGCCGGAGATGTCCAGCACGCGCCGGACCTGCGGGGACGGCAGCACTGTCAACACGTCCGGGAACCGCTGGGCGAGCCGGACCACCGCGTGGATGGCGGCCGAGTCGAAGAAGGTGACCGCCCGCAGGTCGAGCGTGAGCCGCTTGGCGGGCTCGCGGAGCGCGGTCTGGAACATGGTGTCGGCGGTCGCCATGTCGACCTCGCCGGTCACCTGGACGTGCAGATGGTCGCCGTCGACCTGCGCGGTCACGGAGAAGACGGGCGCCGCGCCCCCTTGATCCACGGAGCAACAATGGCACAGCGTTTGCGGCACGGCAACAACCTCCCTGGCGGGCCTGTGGCGGGGGGGCACACCGGCCCCGGGGATAGGCTTGCGCCATGACCGTCCGTGCGCCGCTGACCCCCGGCACGCTCTCCCCGTGGCGAGCGGTTCCCGCCCACATCCCGCGCCCGGAGTACGTGGGTAAGAAGCGCCCGCAGGAGTGGCGCGGCTCGCACGTGCAGACGCCGGAGACCATCGAGAAGATGCGCGTGGCGGGGCGTCTCGCCGCCCAGGCCACCAGGCTCGCCGGTGAGCACTGCAAGCCGGGGGTGACCACCGACGAGATCGACAGGGTGGTGCACGAGTTCCTCTGCGACCACGGTGCCTACCCGTCGACGCTCGGCTACCGGGGCTTCCCCAAGTCGTGCTGCACCAGCATCAACGAGGTGATCTGCCACGGCATCCCCGACACCACTGTGCTCCAGGACGGCGACATCATCAACGTCGACGTCACCGCGTTCCTGAACGGCGTGCACGGCGACACCGACGCCACGTTCTGCGTGGGCGAGGTGAGCGAGGAGGCCCGCCTGCTGGTCGAGCGGACCCACACCGCGATGATGCGCGGGATCAAGGCCATCGCCCCGGGGCGGCAGATCAACGTCATCGGCCGGGTGATCGAGTCGTACGCGAAGCGCTTCGGCTACGGCGTGGTCCGCGACTTCACCGGGCACGGCATCGGCGAGGCGTTCCACAGCGGCCTCTACGTGCCGCACTACGACAGCCCGCGCCCCATCGACGTGATGGAGCCCGGCATGACGTTCACCGTCGAGCCGATGATCACGCTCGGCACCTACCAGTACGACATGTGGGACGACGGCTGGACGGTGGTCACCAAGGACCGCAGGTGGACGGCCCAGTTCGAGCACACCATCCTCGTGACCGACGACGGCTACGAGATCCTGACGCTGCCGTGACCGACACCCCTGCGGCGCTGCGCGAGGCGCACCACGCGGATGTCTCCGGCGGCTGGCTGCGTCCGGCTGTCTTCGGCGCGATGGACGGGCTGGTCACCAACATCGCGCTGATCGCCGGTGTGGGCGGCGGCGGGGTGTCCCCGCGCAGCGTGGTGCTGACCGGCACGGCCGGTCTGGTGGCCGGCGCCATCTCGATGGGCCTCGGCGAGTACACGAGCGTCCGGTCAGCGAACGAGCAGGTCGCCGCCGAGGTGGCCAAGGAGCGGCGCGAGCTGGAACGCCACCCGGAGGCCGAGGCCCGGGAACTGGCCGACGCGTGGGTCGCCCGTGGACTGCCCCGGGATCTGGCCACGCAGGTCGCCGAGGCGGTACGCGCCAACCCCGAGGAGGCGCTGCGCGTGCACGTACGGGAGGAACTGGGCGTCGACCCCGACGACCAGCCCAGCCCGTGGGCCGCCGCGATCTCGTCGTTCGTCTGCTTCTCCGTCGGCGCGCTGGTGCCGCTGCTGCCGTACCTGCTCGGCTTCACCAGCCTCTGGCTGGCCCTCGCCGTCGGCGGCGTGGGGCTGTTCGTCGCCGGTGCGGTCGTGGCCCGGTTCACCAACCGGGCCTGGTGGCGCAGCGGCCTGCGGCAGTTGCTGCTCGGCGCGCTGGCGGCCGGCGCCACCTACCTGATCGGCGCGCTGATCGGCGTCGGCGGCGGCATCGGCTGACGCCGAGCCGTCCGCGACCGTCAGCGGTCAGCCGGACAGCAGGTCGTCGATGGTGCCGTCGACCGGGCGGCCCCGGGCGGCCAGCTCCTCGGCCTGGCGGGTCAGCGCCGCGCCCACCTCGGTCATGTCCGCACCGGCCAGCCCGGTACGCCGCACCGCGCGGGCGTGCGCCGCGCTGCCCCGGTACCACGCCTGCCGCGCCGCGCGGGCCCGTGCCAGCCGCGCCAGGTGCTCGTCGCGCAGCTTCCGCAGCCAGCCGGTCGGATCGTGCAGGGCGCGCGTGGTGACGTACCGGTCCGCGGCCAGCGGCCAGCGGGACGTGATCGTCGTCGCCCGGCGCAGGTAGTCGTCCGCCCCGGCCACCGTGAGGTCGACGAGCACCCCGTCCACCCGCCGGGCGGCGGTCCGGCGCCGGGCCGGTAGGTGACGACCAGGAGGCCGACCTCGCGGTCCCCGCCGCCGTCGTCGTCGCCGTGCGCGAGCGGACCGTGTACGGCGACCGCCAGCACGTCGGCCGGGAACCGCCGCAGGACGGCGTCACCGGTCCGCTCGGCCACCTGCCACCGCGGATCGTCCAGACGCCGTTCGGAGTCTCGTTCGCCGGCCAAGGCCACCGCCAATCCCCAACGTCGTCAGTTCCAGTTGTACGACTCGTACGAGCTGTACGCTTCAGGTATGACCGAGCCCGCTGCCGAGCTTCCGATCTCCGATGCTCGCGAGAATCTCGCGGACGTCGTCTCACGCGCTCACTACGCCGGTCGCATCACCTACGTCACTCGTCGTGGGCAGCGGCTGGCTGCCATTGTCCCGGCCGACCTCGCCGAGGCGATCGAACGCGCCGAGGACGCGATCGACGTGGAGGCCGCCCGAGCCGCCCTGGCCCGTCTGGATGCGGGTGAAGCGCCGGTTTCCCTCACTGACTTGCGCAAAGAGTTGGGCCTGTGAGCGGGCAGCCGCCACCCGGCTACACCGTCAAGATCGACCGCGCAGCCGCCAAGCTCCTCCGTAAGCTCGACCGTCCGGTGCAGGCTCGCCTCATCGACGCGATCGCCGCTCTCGCCGCCGAACCTCGGCCTGCCGGTGTCAAGGCACTCGTCGGGCATCCGGGCCTCCTGCGCATCCGTGTCGGCTCCTACCGCGTGGTGTACACCGTCCGCGACGAGGAACTGATCGTTCTGGTGGTGCAGCTCGGTCACCGCAGCGACGTCTACGACGCGCTCTGACGGGGCGTGCCGAGGGCGCTTACGTGACCGGATTGCCGTTCGGGACCAGGCGGAATACGCGGATCTCGCGGCCACCGGCGCGCTCGACGTACGTGCGGTACGCGGGCCACTCCTGCACCAGCCGCTGGAACAGCCGTTCCCGTTCCTCGCCCGTGACCTGCTCCGCGGTGACCGGGATCCGGCGGCCCTTGACGTCCACCTCGGCACCCGGGTGGGCCATCAGGTTGAACGTCCAGGACGGCTGGTGCTGCTGCCCCCAGTTCGAGCCGATCACCACGTAGGCGTCGCCGTCGGGGACGTACACCAGGGGGTTGCTGCGCGGCTTGCCGGAGCGGCGGCCGGTGGAGGTGAGCACCAGCGTGGGCACGAGCCCGAAGGCGACCACGCGACCCTTCGTCATCCGGCCGACCAGCCGGTCGGCCGGGACGAGCAGGCGCATGGTGGCGCCGAACCAACGCTGGTGACCGAGGCGGCGGGTGAGGGATCCCAGGGCGGACATCCGACAAGTGTGCCGCCCGCACCGCGCCCCGTCACCCCTCGGACGGTCAGACCGCCCGGACCGCTGTCGATCATGGTCGGGCGCTCCGGACGGCCGGCTCAGTCGAGCCGGCGTTCGATCGGCAGGCGGGACCGGGTGAACAGCGCCGCGCCGCCCATCGCCACCAGCGGCACCACGACCAGCGCGGCGAGCGTCACGCCGGGCACCGTCACCGGGTACGGCGGCTGCACCGGCCAGGACTCGGCGTACCGCTGGTTGAGCGAGGCCAGGACGACCACGGCGGAGCCGAGCCCGGCGACGATGCCCAGCGCGGAGCCGAGCACCGCGATGACCCCGGCCTGGCAGAGGGACAGCAGGCGGCGTACCCGGGGATCGGCGCCGACTGCCGCGAGCGTGGACAGGTCCCGGCGACCCTCGGCCGCGGCGAGGCCGGTGGCGACCGCGGCGGCGCCCAGCGTGATCACCCCGGAGGCCACTGCGAGCAGGAGCAGCATCGGGCGCTGGTCCGACGGCGGGTCGGCGGTCGCCACCTGCGCCGACACGGGCACGATGTCGTACAGCTCGTCGGTCAGCAGCTCGATCTGCCGGTCGGTGGGCGAGCCGCCGGTGTCCAGCAGGTAGCCCATCGGCACGGCGGTCAGGCCGAGCGTGGCCGCGGCGACGGGGGAGAGGACCAGCCGGTCGACCGGAAGACCGCCGTGCAGCACGTACGCGGGCAGGAGCCGCCCGGTGGGCAAGCCGCCGGAGTTGTCGTTCACCTCCACCCGGACCTGCCCGTCCACCACCCGCCGGGGGTCGGTGACCACCACGCCACCGGTGGCGAGCGTCCGGCGCGCGGCGGCCAGCTCGTCGTCCGGTGCGCCGGTGAGCGCGGCAAGCGCGCCGCCGTCGTCCACGAGCGCCGGCAGGTAGACGTCGACCGGCTCCTGGAGAGGGCTGACGCAGCGCGGATCCCGCCGGGCCGAGTCGGGGACGGCCTGCTCGGAGGAGCTGTACGGGCAGCGCTGCTCGGGCGGGACGAGCGCGTACGCGGTGCAGTCGTTCTTGTCCCGGATCCTGCCGGCGCAGCCGGGGAAGGCGACGGATGCCACTGTGGCGTCGGGCAGGACCGAGCGGGCCCGGTCGGCGACGACCTCGGCCGACGGCGGGACCGCCGGGGTGTCACCGGAGTAGGTGAGCAGCACGTTCCCCGGCGGGATGCCGGGCTGCCAGAGCTCTCTCGACCGGGTCTCGTCGCTCGCCACGTAGACGCCGAGCGCGACGCTTCCGGCGACCGCCGCCATCACCGCCGAGATGGCGGGCGCGGCCGACGACCGGTTGCGGCTGGCGTCGCGCAACGCGAGCCGAGGGGTCAGCGGCAGCAGCCGGCCGGCCCGGCCCAGGACACCGACCAGCGTCGGGGTGCAGAACACCAGCCCCAGCTCACCCAGGGCGACGCCGGCCAGCACGCCGGTCTGCGAGGTGCGGCCGGCGGCGAACGCGGCGATCGCGGTCCCGGTGACGGTGAGCGCCAGCCCGGCCAGCAGCCAGCGGCGGCGGGGCCGGGCCGCGTCGCGCCGGCCGGCCAGGCCGGTCGCCACGTCCTGCCGGGCGGCCGTCCAGGCCGGGGCCATCGCCGCCAGCACCCCGGCCAGCACCGCCGTCGCGGCGATCGCCAGCAGCGCGGTCGGGAAGATCCGGTACGCCCCGAGGCGCTCCCCGAGCACGTACTGCTCGACGAGCGGCCGGCCGGCGAACGCGGCGCCGATGCCGAGCAGCAGGCCGAGAGCAGCCCCGCCGGCACCGAGCACCACCCCGTCGGCGAGCACGATCCGGCGCAGGTGGGAGGCGTCGCCACCGGCCACCGCGACGAGCGCGAGGTCGCGCCGCCGGCGCCGGACGCTCACCGCGAAGGCCGGGCCGACCAGCAACACCACCTCCAGCAGGCCCAGCCCGCCGACCACCCCGACGACGCCGGCCTCGTCGGCGTCCGGCATGGTCATGCCGCGGGAGAACTCGTCCCGTCCGGGCAGCCGGTCGCGGGCGACGACCTGGACGCCCTGCGCGTTCAGCCGGTCGACCAGTCCCGGGTCCAGCGGGCCGGGCAGGTCCACCAGCCAGGTGTCGCTTCCGGCCGCGCCCTCCGGGGCCACCCCGGGCAGCGTGATCACGTCCCGGAGGTTGTCCGGGTACTCCACCACCCCGACCACCCGGTAGGTGGTGCCGTCGATGCCGCGGACCGGGTCGCCGATGCGGGTCTCCAGCCGGCGCAGCGCCGCCGGGCTGACGGCGATCTCGTCGGGGCGTACCGGCGGGCGGCCGTCGCGGACCCGCGCCAGCGGCCGGGTGAGCGGGTCGGCCAGGTCCACGGCGCGCGCGTCGAGCGTCTCGACGTGCCGGCCGATCCGGGTCGAGAACGTCATCCACCAGCGCGTGCGGGCGACCCGGCTGCCCTCGGGCAGCAGCGCGCGCACCTCCTCGGCGGTCGCCGGACGGGTCCGGCCGACCCAATCGCCCTCGACCGGCCAGGCCGACTCGCCCCAGGCGTCCTGCGTCACCGGCGTCAGGCTGTCCCAGCGCAGCGCAGCGTCGCCACCGCCGAGCTGGCGCTCGATGCGCTCGGCGCGGGTCAGGTCACCCATGTCGTAGCTGACCGCGACGAAGCTGAGGCCGAACACCGGCAGCGCGATCATGACCAGCACCAGCAGCGTCCGCCGCCGGGACCGCCGTGCCTCCCGGCGGGCGATCCGCAGCGCGGTCCGCCACGATCCGCGTACGGCGGCGAGGCGGCCGCCGCTCACCGGCTGCTGCCGCTGAGCAGGTGCTCGACGCCGATCAGCGGGGCGGTCGAGTCGACCATCACCCCGTCGCGCAGGAAGACCACCCGGTCCGCCCAGCCGGCGTGCCGGGCCTCGTGGGTGACCAGCACCCCGGCCGCTCCGGCGTCCACCCGGCGGCGCAGCAGATGCAGCACCGCCTCGCCGGTCTGGGAGTCCAGTGCGCCGGTCGGCTCGTCGGCGAGGACCAGGCGGCGTTCGCCGACGAGTGCCCGGGCGATGGCGACCCGTTGCTGCTGGCCGCCCGACATCTGGTCCGGGAAGCGGTCGGCCAGGTCCTTCAGGTCGACCTCGCGCAGTGCGGCCAGCGCCAGTTGGCGGGCCGCCCGTACGCCGGTGCCGTCCAGTTCCAGCGGGAGCGCCACGTTCTCCACGGCGGTCAGGCTGCCCAGCAGGTTCAGATCCTGGAAGACGTACCCGATCCGGCGGCGGCGCAGCCGGGCCAGCCCGCGGGCGGACAGCCCGGCCAGCGCCTCGCCCTCGACCACCACCTCGCCGCCGGTGGGCCGGTCCAGGCCGCCGGCCAGCGCCAACAGCGTGGACTTGCCGGACCCGGAGGGGCCCATCACCGCCACCAGCTCCCCGGCCCGTACGGTCAGGCTCACGCCGCGCAGCGCGTGCACGGCGGCCGCACCGGCGCCGTGGGTCCGGCGTACGTCCCGCAGTTCCAGCACCCCGTCGACCGGGTCCATCAGCGCCTCCCGTTCCGGGTCACCGGCGGGCTTCGTCGCCGGCCCGGTCCACCGCCTCGGGCTGGTCGACCGCCCGGATCGGCGCCGGACGGTGCCGGACCAGGCTCGTCTCGCAGTGGTCGAGCCACCGCACCTCGGCCTCGGTCTGGAAGATCATCGCGTCCAGCACCAGCCGCCAGGGTAGATCCTCCGGCTTGTCACTCGTGTACTTCAACCGGGTGAACTCCTGGAGGGCACGCATGGTGGCGGTGCGCTGGGTCTGCACCACCGACCGCACGTCGACGCCCGGGGTGGTCAGCGCCAGCGCCAGCTTGATGGACAACTCGTCACGGGGCCGGTCGGCGCGGCTGATCGGCGTGGCGAACCACAGCGCCAGGTCCGCCCGTCCGGCGTCGGTGATCTCGTACGGCCGCTGCCCGCTCTCGTTCTCCGGTAGCGGGCGGACCAGGCCGTCACGTTCCAGCCGCGCCAGCGTGGTGTAGACCTGTCCGATGTTCAACGGCCAGGTCGACCCGGTGGACTCCTCGAACGCGGCACGGAGCTGGTAGCCGTACATCTGGCCGCGTTCGAGCAGGGCGAGCAGGCCGTGACGGATGGACATGACCGCGAGTATGCATACCTGGTATGCGCTACGCAACCGGAGGGTTCCGCCGGGTGACCGGCATCGCGCTCAGGCCGGGCGGCCCGGGAACGGAACGGTGACCGGTGTCACGCCCGCCGTACGCCGCCAACGGGTGGCGCGCAACGCGCAGTCGGTGAGCGCGGCGAGCGCCGTGTTCCGGTCCGCGCCCGTGGTGTGCACCAGCGCGGCCCGCCAGTGCCCGGCCGTCCGCTCCTCGATCTCCACCGCGAGGCGCAGCGCGCTCGCCTGGTCCGTCACCGGGTGGGGCAGCGCGTACCCGGCCCGGTCGGCGGGCACCTGCCCGGAGCCCTCGGCGAGCTGGAGCAGCAGCGCGTCGCGGCGGGACCGGTGGGCCGCCTCGGCGGCACGGGCGGCCGTACGCGCCGCCTCGGTCAGGTGTACACCGATCACCCCGTACGCCCAGATCGCCGCGTACTCGGCGGCGAGCGCGTCGGCGAGCGCCGAGGCCGGAGCGTTCGTCGGGTTCACGCTGCTCCAACCCGGCGTGAACTCACGACCCTCGCTCCGCTCGGTGCGTTCGGTCATGCTGCTCCAACCGTGCGTGAACTCACGGCCCTCGCTCCGCTCGGTGCGTTCGGTCATGCTGCTCCAACCGGGCGTGAACTCACGGCCCTCGCTCCGCTCGGTGCGTTCGTTCATTTGAGGGCCTCCACGTGGGTGGCCCGCGCGGCGGCGATCGAGCCGAGCAGCGCGGCCCGCTCGGCCGGCGCGGCGGCGCACGCCCTGGCCGCGTTCGTCCGGCCCTCCTGCTCGGCCCGGCGCAGCTCGGTGAGCGCGGCGTCGGGTGCCGGCGCGCTCGCCGGCGCGGCGGACGCCGGGGCGCCGGAGGGCGCCGGACGGCCGATCACGCGGCGTAGCTCCTCGGCGTGCGCCCGGTGCGCGTCGGCGATCGGGGTGAGTTGGCCGGCCAGCGCCGGAGCGGCGGTGGCGGCGGCCCGGTAGCGGGCCTCCAGCGCGAGCGCCTCGGCGGCGAGCGGCTCCAGCGCGTCGGGCGCCGGTGGCTCCTTGTCGCGGTCGAAAAGATCACAACCGGTCAGCGGCACTGTCGCGCCGCCGAGTGCCACGAGCCCGCCGGCGCGCAGCAGCCAGCGCCGGGAATGCCCCGTTCTGACCCGGTCGGATGGTGTTCTGCCGATCCCCACCTGACAGAGTCAACACCATCCGCGCCGCCTCGTGGGGCAGGGTCTCGGTGCGCCGCCGGGCCCGTCGACGGCCACAAGCGTTACGCTCTGCGCAACCACCGGGCGCGGACGCCCCGGTGGCGCGCCGGTATGGCGGGCCGATCGCCCGCACCGGCCCGGGACAACACGGCCCGCGGGTCGTGGCAACAGCAGGAGAGGTGCGCGCAATGACGCAGCGTGGCCGTGCCACCCGGTCGACGGGGCCCGCCGGGCGGCCCCGCCGATCCGACGGGCCCCGCGGCACGGACCGGAGTGGCGCACCCCGCGGCGATCTCGCCGCCCGCCGCAACCGGCTGCGCGAGGTGATCGAACCGGTCGTCACCGCCGCCGGTTACGACCTGGAGGACCTCTCCGTCTCCCGCGCCGGCCGGCGGCACGTGGTCCGGGTGATCGTGGACGCCGACGGCGGGATCAACCTGGACGCCGTGGCGGACGTCTCCCGCGCGGTCTCGGCGGCGCTGGACGCGGCCGAGGAGGCCGGCGGCGACATCGTGGCCGGCGAGTACCAGCTGGAGGTCAGCTCGCCCGGCGTGGACCGCCCGCTCACCCTGCCCCGGCACTGGCGGCGCAACGCCGGGCGGCTGGTCAAGGTCACCGTCCGCGGCGACGCGGGGGACCGCCAGCTCACCGGCCGGATCACGGCCGCCGACGACGAACGCGTGGTGCTGGAGACCGACGCCGGCCCCGCCGAACACCCGTACGCCGAACTCGGGCCCGGCCGGGTCCAGGTGGAGTTCAACCGCCTGGACGACCTGGCCGACGAGGACTTCGGTGACGACACCGACGACGACGAAGATCTGGAGGACGAGGAGAGGTGAACATCGACCTCGCGGCGCTGCGCGCCCTGGAGCGCGAGCGGGAGATCCCGTTCGACACGATCCTCGCGGCGATCGAGACCGCGCTGCTGACCGCCTACCGGCACACCGACGGTGCCGAGGCGCACGCCCGGGTGGAGATCGACCGCAAGAGCGGGGCCGCCTCGGTCTACGCGCGGGAGTTGGACCCCGACGGCACGGTGACCCGGGAGTGGGACGACACTCCGCACGACTTCGGGCGGATCGCCGCCATGACGGCCAAGCAAGTGATCCTCCAGCGGCTGCGGGAGGCCACCGACGAGGTGCACTTCGGCGAGTACGTCGGCCGCGACGGTGACCTGGTCACCGGCGTGGTGCAGGCGCACGAGACCCGCCGCGAGAAGGGCATCGTCAGCGTCGACCTGGGCAAGCTGGAGGGCGTCCTGCCGCAGTCCGAGCAGGTCCCGGGCGAGCGGTACGAGCACGGCGAGCGGATCCGTTGCGTGGTCGTGCACGTCGCCAAGGGCATGCGCGGCCCGCAGATCACGCTGTCCCGGTCGCATCCCGCGCTGGTGAAGAAGCTGTTCGCGCTGGAGGTGCCGGAGATCGCCGACGGCACCGTGGAGATCGGCGCGATCGCGCGTGAGGCAGGTCACCGCACGAAGATCGCCGTACGCTCGACCACGTCCGGCGTCAACGCGAAGGGCGCCTGCATCGGCCCGATGGGCCAGCGGGTCCGCGCCGTGATGAGCGAGTTGCACGGCGAGAAGATCGACATCATCGACTGGTCGGACGACCCGGCCACCTTCGTCGGCAACGCGTTGTCGCCGGCCAAGGCGCTGCGGGTCGAGGTGGTCGACCTGGCCTCCCGGACCGCCCGGGTGACCGTCCCGGACTTCCAGCTCTCGCTCGCGATCGGCCGGGAGGGGCAGAACGCCCGCCTCGCGGCCCGCCTGACCGGTTGGCGCATCGACATCCGGTCCGACGCGGAGACCGCGGCTCCGCAGAGCCGGGGCGGAGCTGATCACGTACCGGAGCCGGGCGGCGCGATCTCGGGAAGCTAGGGGTAGACTTTCTCAGTGGTACGACGCGCGCTGCCGGAGCGCACCTGTGTGGGCTGCCGGAAACGAGCGCCGGCCAGCGAGTTGTTGCGGATCGTCGCGGTTGGTGACGAGGCTGGTCACATCAGTCTCCGGCCCGACCCGGCCCGCAGACTGCCGGGTCGGGGAGCGAACATGCACCCTGATCCGGCCTGCTTCGCGCAGGCGGTGCGACGCCGCGCCTTCGGGCGGGCACTGCGCCTCACCGAGGTCCCCGACCACGGTGCGCTTGCGGAGCACGTCGACGCGCAACCCCCGACGACCGGTCAACCCGACCGGTCGAGGGTCGCTAGCAAGGTAGGACGACCGACATGAGCACACGATGAAGTCCCAGAAATGACCAGGCTTCAAGTGCACGAGTGAGGTCGCTGCGGGTGCTGCCCGCACGACCTCGGAGTGAGGAGTGCAGTGGCAGGAAAGGCCCGCGTACACGAGCTCGCCAAGGAGCTCGGGGTCGAAAGCAAGACCGTTCTCGCCAAGCTCAAGGAGATGGGCGAGTTCGTTAAGTCCGCGTCCAGCACCGTCGAGGCGCCTGTCGCCCGGCGGCTGCGTAGCGCGTTCGTGGCCGGTTCGTCGGCGCCCGCCGGCCCGCCGGCTGCCGCGCCCAGTGGCCCGGCGCCGACCCCGACGCCCACCCCGACCCCGGGTGCCCCCCGGGTCTCGGCCAAGCCGATGCCGCCCCGGCGTCCGGCCGCGCCGACCCCTGGACCGAAGCCCAAGGGCCCGGTCCCCGGCCCGCCGCAGCCGGCGACTCCGGTCGCCAAGCCGGCGAGCGCGCACGACATCGAAGTGGCGGCCGCCGAGGCGCGTGCCGCCGCCCTCAAGGCTGAGCAGGAGGCCGCGGTCAAGGCCGCCCAGGCCGCCCGCCAGCAGCAGCGCGAGACCGTACGCCGGGAGCCCCCGGCCGAGGGCGGCCCGCGCCCGGGTCCGCGTCCCGGTCCGAACGCCATGCCGCCGCGTCCGGGTTCCCCGGCCGCCGGTCGTCCCGGCGGTCCGGGTCAGGGTCAGGGCCCCGGTGCCCGGCCCGGCGGTCGTCCGCCGGCGCGCGGCGCCGGTAACAACCCGTTCGGTATCCAGGGCGGCCAGCAGCAGCGGCCCCCGGCCGGTGGTGCGGGCGGTCCCCGTCCCAGCCCGGCCGGCATGCCGCCGCGGCCCAGCCCGGCGTCGATGCCGCCGCGGCCGAGCCCGGCCTCGATGCCGAGCCAGCGGCCGACCACCGGCCGTCCCGGCGGCCCCGGTGGCGGACGTGGCGGGCCCGGCGGCGGCGCCGGTCGTCCCGGCGGTGGCGGTGGCTACCGCGGTGGACCCGGTGGTGGCGGCGGTGGCGGTGGCTACCGCGGCGGTCCCGGTGGTGGCGGCGGTGGCGGTGGCTACCGCGGCGGTCCCGGTGGTGGCGGCGGTGGCGGTGGCTACCGTGGCGGTCCCGGTGGCGGTGGCGGTGCTCCCGGTGGCGGTTTCCGTCCGGGTGGTCCGGTCGGCGGCGGTGGCCGTCCCGGCGGCGGTGGCCGTGGCCGTGGCGGTGGCGCGGCGGGTGCCTTCGGGCGTCCCGGCGGCCGGCCGACCCGCGGTCGCAAGTCCAAGAAGCAGCGCAGACAGGAGTTCGACAACCTGTCGGCCCCGACCATGTCCTCGGGCGCGCCCCGCGGCCAGGGTCAGGTCGTCCGGTTGTCCCGTGGCGCCTCGCTGTCGGACTTCGCCGACAAGATCAACGCCAACCCGGGTTCGCTGGTCCAGGAGATGTTCAACCTGGGCGAGATGGTGACGGCGACCCAGTCGTGCTCCGACGAGACCCTGCAGCTGCTGGGCGAGCACCTCGGCTTCGACGTGCAGATCGTCAGCCCGGAGGACGAGGACCGCGAGCTGCTCGCGCAGTTCAACATCGACCTCGACGCCGAGGTCGCGGAGGACCGCCTGGTCAGCCGTGCGCCGGTCGTGACCGTCATGGGTCACGTCGACCACGGTAAGACCAAGCTGCTCGACGCGATCCGCAAGGCGAACGTGGTGGCCGGCGAGGCGGGTGGCATCACCCAGCACATCGGCGCCTACCAGGTCCACGTCCCGCACGAGGGCGAGGACCGCGCGGTGACGTTCATCGACACCCCGGGTCACGAGGCGTTCACCGCCATGCGTGCCCGTGGTGCCCAGGTCACGGACATCGTGATCCTGGTGGTCGCGGCCGACGACGGCGTCATGCCGCAGACCATCGAGGCGCTCAACCACGCCAAGGCGGCCGAGGTGCCGATCGTGGTCGCGGTCAACAAGGTCGACAAGCCCGAGGCGAACCCGGACAAGGTCCGCCAGCAGTTGACCGAGTACGGCCTGGTCGCCGAGGAGTACGGCGGCGAGACCATGTTCGTCAACGTGGCGGCCAAGCCCGGCATCGGCATCGAGGAACTGCTCGAGGCCGTGCTGCTGACCGCCGACGCGTCGCTGGAGCTGACCGCTCCGATCGACGGGCCGGCGCAGGGCGTCGCGATCGAGGCGCACCTGGACAAGGGCCGTGGCGCGGTGGCGACCGTGCTGGTGCAGAAGGGCACCCTGCGTGCCGGTGACTCGATCGTCGCCGGTGGGGCGCACGGCCGCGTCCGGGCCATGCTGGACGAGAACGGCAAGCCGGTCGACGAGGCCGGTCCGGCCCGTCCGGTCATGGTGCTGGGTCTGACCACGGTGCCGGGTGCGGGTGACACCTTCCTGGCCGCCGAGGACGACCGCACCGTGCGGCAGATCGCCGAGCAGCGGCAGGCGCGGAGGCGGGCGGCGTCGTTCGCCAACTCCCGTGGCCGGGCCACTCTCGAGACGCTCATGGAGCAGCTCAAGGAGGGCGAGAAGACCTCGCTCAACCTGGTGCTCAAGGGCGACGTCTCCGGTTCCGTGGAGGCGCTCGAGGACGCGCTGTTCAACCTCGACATCCCGGAGGAGGTCCAGCTTCGGATCATCCACCGGGGCGTGGGCGCGATCACCGAGAGCGACGTCATGCTCGCGAGCGCCTCGTCCGAGGCGGTCACGATCATCGGCTTCAACGTGCGGGCCTCGAACAAGGTCCGCGAGATGGCCGACCGCGAGGGCGTGGAGATCCGGTACTACACCGTCATCTACCAGGCCATCGAGGAGATCGACGCCGCGCTCAAGGGCCTGCTCAAGCCGGAGTACGAGGAGGTCGAGCTGGGCACCGCGGAGATCCGCGACGTCTTCCGCTCGTCCAAGATCGGCAACATTTCCGGCTGTATCGTCCGGTCCGGCCTCATCCGCCGCAACGCCAAGGCGCGGCTGCTGCGGGACGGGGCGGTCGTGGCGGACAACCTCACGATCAGCTCCTTGAAGCGGTTCAAGGACGACGCGACCGAGGTCCGCGAGGGCTTCGAGTGTGGTCTGACACTGGGCGGCTACAACAACGTCCAGGTCGGCGACGTCATCGAGACGTTCGAGATGCGCGAGAAGCCGCGCGCCTGACGACCACGCGTACGACCGGCCGACGGCCGGGGCCTGCGGGCCCCGGCCGTCGCCGTCTCCGCAGGCTGCGACAATCTCCGGCGTGATCCGGTACGCACTGCTCCTCGCCCCGTCCGCCAACCGCGTCTACGCCGGTGCGGCGGCCCGGCTGGCCCGCGCCGAACTGGCCGTGTTCGCCGGATCCGGCGTACTGGGCGTCGTACCGGCCGACGCGGAGGTGACCGGGATCGGCGGGGTGGAGTACGTGACGTTCACCACCGCCGAACCCGGGCTCGGCGAGCGGGACCTGGCCCACCTGGCGAACCTGTCGGCGGCGTACGCGCTGTTCGAGCGGGTCGGCGACGACCTGCTGCGGCCGGTGCCGCTGCGCCCGCTGGCCCGGTACGACTCCGACCTGATCACCATCCCGAAGTACGCCGGCAAGACCAACGAGCAGTTCACCCGGCTGCTGCTCAACGTCACGGTGCTCGCCTCCGCCGCCGCGCCGCGGATGCTGGACGGCCCGGTGGTGGTGCTGGACCCGCTCTGCGGCCGGGGCACCACGCTCAACCAGGCGCTGATGTACGGCTACGACGGCATCGGCATCGAGCGCGACGGCAAGGATGTGGACGCGTACGCGGCGTTCCTGCGTACCTGGCTGCGCCGCAAGCGGCTCAAGCACACCACCGACTCGACGTCGGTGCGCCGGGACCGCAAGCTGGTGGCCCGCCGGTTCGAGGCGGTGCTCGCGCCGTCGCGGGACGAGCACCGGGCCGGTGCCACCCAGCGGGTGACGGTGCTGCACACCGACACCACCCGTGCCCGCGAGGCATTGCGTCCCCGATGCGCGGACGTGATCGTCACCGACGCGCCGTACGGGGTGGCGCACGGCAGCCGTACCGACCAGGGGTTGTCCCGCAGCCCGCTGGAGCTGCTCACCGCCGCCGTGCCTTTGTGGCGGGAGCTGCTGCGTCCGGGCGGCGCGCTCGGGCTGTCCTGGAACACGCTCGTGGCACCGCGGGCGCAGGCGGAGGCGGTGCTGGCCGACGCCGGGCTGCGGGTGCTCGACGGTCCGGGTTTCGGTGACTTCGCGCACCGGGTCGACCAGGCGATCGAGCGGGACGTGCTGGTGGCGGTGACGCCTTAATCGCGTGCCGGGACGCGCCGCCCGGCGTACCGTTGCTCGCCGTGTATACCGGAACCGCACTGTTCGACCTGTTGCTCCCGGGTGACTCCCGGTCCCTGAAGGCCAAGCGGTCCTACGTCCGGCCGATCGTCGCCGCGTTGCGCAAGTTCGAGGTCTCCGCCGCCGAGGTGGGGGCGCTGGACCTGCACGGCCGGGCCGAGATCGGGGTGGCGGTGGTGGCCGCCGAGCCGGCTCACGTCCGCGAGGTGCTCGACTCCTGCGAGCGGCTGGTCGCCGCCCGTCCGGAGACCGAGCTGCTGTCGGTGCGCCGCCGTCTGCACGGCGCGGACGACTGACGGCGCGTCGCGCGGCACTCCGGCCGTGCCGCGCGATGCCCGGCCGGGCGCGGGTAGTGTTCTTCAGCGTTGAGCGGTCGGATCCGGCGGCGCCCACGCGCCCGCTGTCTCCGGCCGACGGCCCGGGTCGCCTGGTGATCCGGCGTCGTCATCGGTACAGGTGATCCCGGAGGTGGGGGACATGTCGGATCCGGCCAAGGTACGCAGGCACGCGGAGCGCATCCGGGAACTCGTCGCGTCGGTGGTGCGCAGCCAGATCAAGGACCCCCGGCTCGGCATGATCACGATCACCGACGCCCGGATCACCGCCGACCTGCGTGACGCCACCGTCTTCTACACGGTGCTCGGCGACGCGGCGGCCCAGGCGAGCACCGCCGCGGCGCTGGAGAGCGCCAAGGGCATGCTGCGCAGCACCGTCGGCAAGGCGCTCGGGCTGCGGCACTCGCCGACGCTGACCTTCGTCCTGGACGACGTGCAGGACCAGGTCAAGCACATCGACGACCTGCTGGCCGCCGCGCGTACCGCCGACGCCGAGGTGCAGCGGCTGGCCGCCACGTCCTCGTACGCGGGCGACGCCCAGCCGTACCGGGTCGAGGAGGACGACGACGAGGACGCCTCGGCCGACGACGAGGGCGACGACGAGCCGCGCGCCGGCGACCGCCGGTGACCGAGGCCGCCGGGCCCACCGAGACCGCGTGGGCGGCCGCCGTCGCGGCGGTACGCGATCTCCCCGCCGACGCGCGGGTGCTGCTGGTCTGCCACGTGAACCCGGACGGGGACGCGCTGGGCAGCATGCTGGGCTTCGGGCTGGGCCTGCGCCGGCTGGGCGTACGCGATCTCCAGGCCACCTTCCCCGGCCCGCCGGAGGTGCCCGAGCCGTTCCGGTGGATGCCCGGGGTGGACCTGCTGGTGCCGCAGGACGACGCGTACCCGGTGCCGGACCTGGTGATCTGCTTCGACGCGGCCAGCGAGTCCCGGCTGGGCGACCTGGCCGACCGGCTGGACACGGCGGGCACGTCGCTAGTGCTCGACCATCACGCCTCGAACAGCGGGTTCGGCCGGATCAGCCTGGTCGACCCGCACGCCGCCGCCACCTCCGTGGTCGCGCTGGAGCTGCTGGACCGGCTCGGTGTGACGCTGGACGCGGAGATGGCGACCGGGCTGTACGTCGCGCTGGCCACCGACACCGGCTCGTTCCGCTTCGAGGCGACCACGCCGGCCGTGCACGAGACGGCCGCGCGCCTGGTCGCCACCGGCATCCGGCCCGGTGACATCTCCCGGCGGGTCTTCGACACCCGCCCGTTCGGCGCCGTCCGCCTCTTCGGCGAGGTGCTCGGCCGGGCCACCCTGGAACCGGCGGCCGCCGCCGGGCACGGCCTCGTCTGGACGTACGCCACCCGCGACGACCTGGTCCGCCACGACCAGCCCGCGTACGTGCTGGAGGCGCTGATCGACTCGGTGCGCTGCACCGCCGAGGCGGACGTGAGCTGCGTGGTCAAGCAGGCGGGCGAGGCCGAGTGGGCGGTGTCGCTGCGCAGCAAGGGCGCTGTCGACGTGAGCCGGGTGGCGGTGGCGCTCGGCGGCGGCGGGCACCGGTTCGCCGCCGGTTTCACCGGCCGGGGTTCCCTCGACGAGGTGGTCGGGTGGATCCGTGCCGAGCTGGCCGCCGGCGCGGTGACCCCCGTGGCGTGAGGCGCCCGGTTAGGGCGATTCGTCCTTCTGGTCCGGTCGATCCGGTGCGGCGGCGATCGGAAGTGTGAGCCGATCGGCGCGTTTTCGGGGGATCACGACGCGTGCCGGGCTTTCCGCGGTGCGTCACCCTGGGGACAATCGGGTGATGGATCATCCCCGTGAGCTCACCGTCGAGGCGCCCCGGGCCTGGGACCGGCCGGTCGTCTCCGTGCCGGTGCTGATCTGCCTCTCCCTGGTCGGCGGCCAGTTGCCGTCCTTCTCGACCGCGGCGAACCTCTACATCCTCACCACCGGCGGGGGGCTGATCTGGGTCGGCCTGAACAACCGGGTGCCCCGGCGCCCGGCGCCGCGCCGGCTGCCGTCGGTCGCGCTGTGGTGGCTGGTGCCGGTGACCGTCTTCGGTGTCTTCGAGGGGGCGACGTTCGTGATGGCGGCGGGTGACGACTTCCCCACCTTCTCCCGGCTGGCCGATCCGCTGCTGGAGGACAACCTGGCCCGCTCGGCGGCCTGGTTCGCGTGGCTGTCCGCGTTCTGGGGACTGGTGCGCCGATGATGCGGGCACTGGCGATCGGCGGGTTCGCAGTCTCGATCGTGCTGTTCGCCGTGGTCGAGTGGGCCGCGCGCCGGGAGGGATCGCGGATCCCGTCGCTGGCCGACATCTGCGCGTTCGTGATGCGGTACGAGGTGGGTCCGGTGCCCGTCGGCCGGATCGGGCTGTTCGGCTTCTGGTGGTGGCTGGGCTGGCACTTCCTGGCCCGCTGACCGCCCTGGCCGAGCCGGGACGACGACATCGATCTTTCCGCATTTCGGGAACAGTGGGCAGTATCTGGAAAGTGAACGTTAATTTGGGTGCGGGACCGGCGCTTCGCGGCGCTGGTCACGGGCGGTGGTGCCGCACCCGGCTTCGCCTCCCTCCAGGGTCAGACCGACCCGGGCTCCCGCTGCCAGGCGAGCCGCTCCGGTGATCCCGGACCGCTGCCGGGCGCTCAGCCGCCGACGACTTCCGGTCGGGACGCGATTCGCTGTCGCGCCGAGCCGGAGCGCCGGGCGCCCGTAGGACCGCCACGTCCGGCGGTCCGCACCCTGGAAGGACCTCAGATGCCCAGCAAGCGCAAGCCGCAGAACGAGACCACCACCGACGAGACGCGCGAGCAGATGCGCCGCGCGCTGCAGACCTCGATGGACACCCGTCAGTGACGTACGCCGTCCGGCGGTGACGCCGGCCGGGCCGCACCCGCAGCCCGGCGCCCGCGTCACCGCCGCGCGGGAACCCGCTTCCGCGCTACCGTCGCCTGGTGCGACGCATTCTCGTGGTCGGCAGCTCCGGCGCCGGCAAGAGCACGCTCGCCGGCGACCTGGCCCGGCGACTCGACCTGCCGCTGATCCACCTCGACCGGCACTACTGGCGTCCCGGCTGGGCCGCCCCCACCGTCGACGACTTCCGCGCCGAGGTGGCCGCGCTCGCCGCCCGCCCGGCCTGGGTGATGGACGGCAACTACGCGAGCACCCTCGACCTCCGGTTGCCCCGCGCCGACCTTCTGGTGCTCTGCGACACCTCCCGGCCGCGCTGCCTGACCCGGATCGTGCGCCGCCGGTGGGCACATCGCGCCGCACCGCGTCCCGACCTGCCCGAGGGCTGCCCGGAACGGCTGGATCTCGACTTCCTGCGCTTCGTCTGGCGCTTCCCCCGTGACTCGCGGCCCCGGGTCTTCGCCGCGCTCGCCGAGCACGCCCCCGGGCTGCCGGTACGCCGTCTGCGCGGGCGGCGCGACACCGCCCGCTTCCTGGCCGGTGTGGGTAAGTAGTCCCTGGCCTTGTAGACCTTACTTGGGACATGCCAGGATCAGCGGCGATGAGCACCACCGCCGCTCCCGCCGTCACCGCCTCGCCGCGGCGGATCGCCGCGCTCGCGCTCCCAGCCCTCGTGGTGCTGGCCGCCGAGCCGCTCTACGTCCTGGTCGACACCGCGGTCGTCGGCCACCTCGGCCGGGTGCCGCTGGCCGCGCTCGCAGTCGGCGGCACGGTCATGACGCTCACCGCCTGGGTCGGCACCGTCGTCGCGTACGGCACCACCGGCCGCTCGGCCCGCCGCTTCGGGGCCGGGTACCGGGCCGCCGCGGTGGCCGAGGGCGTCCAGGCATCCTGGCTCGCCCTCGCCACCGGAGTGCTGGTGGCGGTCGCCATCGGCATCGGCGGCGGCGCGCTGGCGCGTACCCTCGTCGGCGGCCCCGGCGAGGTGGCCGACGCCGCCGCCGGATGGCTGCGGGTCGCGGCGCTGGGCGCGCCCGGCCTGCTGCTCGCCGCCGCCGGCAACGGCTGGCTGCGCGGCATCCAGGACACCCGCCGCCCGCTGCTGTTCGTGCTCGGCCCGAACCTGCTCTCCGCGGTGCTCTGCCCGCTGCTGGTCTACCCGGCCGGGCTCGGCCTGGTCGGCTCGGCGGTGGCGAACGCGATCGCGCAGACGCTCTCCGGTGTCCTGTTCGCGGCGGCGCTCGTCCGCGAGCGGGTCTCGCTGCGGCCCCGGCCCCGGGTGATCGGCCAGCAGCTCGTGCTCAGCCGTGACCTGCTCGTGCGGGGCGTCGCGTTCCAGGCCAGCTTCCTGTCCGCCACTGCCGTCGCGGCCCGCTTCGGCGCCGCCGCGGTGGGTGCGCACCAGATCGCCGTACAGCTGTGGTTCTTCACCGTGCTGGTGCTCGACGCCCTGGCCATCGCCGCGCAGTCGCTGGTCGGCGCCGCGCTCGGTGGCGGCGACGCGGCAGCCGCGCGATTCCTGGCGCGCCGCGTCGCGCTGCTCGGCGGCCTGTGCGGCGTGGCCTTCGCGGTGCTGATCGCCGCCGGCGCCGGCCTGGTGCCGTCGTGGTTCAGCTCCGATCCGCAGGTACGCGAGCAGGCCATGACGGCCTGGCCCTGGTTCGTCGCGCTCCAGCCGATCGGCGGCGTGGTGTTCGCGCTCGACGGGGTGCTGATCGGCGCGGGCGACGTGCGCTACCTGCGCAACCTCACCATCGTGTGCGCGTTCGGCGGGTTCCTGCCGGCGATCTGGCTGGCCTACGCGTTCGACCTCGGGCTGGGCGGGATCTGGGCCGGGCTGACGCTGTTCGTGGTGCTGCGCCTGGCCGGCCTGCTGCTGCGGACGCGCTCGGGCGCGTGGGCGGTGACCGGCGCGGTGCGCTGACGCCGATCAGCAGGGCTGGAACGAACCGGGACCGCCCGTCCACGGCTCGACCACGAAGAAGCCCTCGCCCAGCCGCGCGCAGTCGACGTTGCTCGTGCTCGCCTGAGCGGAGACGAGCCAGAGGCCACGCTTCGCCGCCGGCAGTCTGTCGGGGTGGGGGACCTCTCAGACGACCCGGTCGCGGATGGTGGCGATTCCGGCCCGGCCCGGCGTCGTCCGCGGCACGTCGAACGCGTACATCCAGACGTACTCGGTGGTGATCCGCAGGATCGGCAGGCCGTCGTCGCCGGTGACGGCCCGGTAGCGCATCTCACCCCGGACCCGGATCTCGTCGGCGCTGTCCTGCGAGCCGATCCGGGTGGCGTAGTGCAGGAACGACGAGTCCTCGAAGTCGGTACGCATCTGCGCGCGCGAGGCAGGCGCCAGCAGCGCCAGGAACGGCTCCGTGTCGCCGAGGATCATGGACAGGTCGAGCCGGGCCTGGATCAGCGCGGCCCGGACCTGGGTCAGCGCCGCGGCCACCTCGCGGGCGGTGAACGGCGGTCGCGCCGCGGCCTGCGGTAGCACGATCCCGGCCTCGCCGACCGCGAAGTCCGCGCCGAGGGTGCCGGCGAAGAGGTCGCGCGGCTCGCCCACCCGGCTGAGCGGGACCGGCGACGGGCTGGCCTCGGCCGAGGCCGCGGCGGCGCTGCCGCCCCGAACCCGGTCGACCGTGACCCGGCCGAGCACGGCCGTGCCGCCGATCAGCGCCAGCGCGAGCACCACCACGAGCGTGACGTGGCGCTTGCCGCGCTGCCGGGACCAGACCAGGCGGAACCGTTCGGCCCGGGTCAGCGGCACCTGCGCGTCCGCGCCTGTCATCCAGCTCGGTAGCTGGACCTGCTCACCCCGGGTGGCGACGACGTAGGGGTCCGGGCCGGGGGGGAGTGGTTCCGTTCTCGGTGCTCATGAGGCGTCCCAGGGAGTGCAGGGGGCGGGCCGTGCATGATCATCGCACCCGGAGGGCTGGCGCGCTGCCCCGTGCCGGCGCCGGTCAGATCCGCCCCTGCCGGATCGCCCAGGCGAGGTAGAGCATGCCGACCACGAGCAGCGTCGCCGTCACCGCGACGAACACGAACGACCCGATCGCGGCCACCGTCGGGTGCCGCTCGCCGAACCGGGTCCGGCCCTGCCAGGCCCAGATCCGGCGGCGCGCCACCGCCAGCGCCGGTACGCCGTCGACCAGGTCGGACAGGCGGCGGCCGAGGGTACGGCGGGGCGGCTCCGGATTGCGCATCCAGTCCGGCAGGTCGACTCGGGCACGGTGCGGTGGCGGGGGCGGGGCGTCGCTCATCGAAAGGCTCCTACCGCGGGGCGGTGTGGTGAGACGGGCGGGTCAGCAGGTGTCCGGCAGGTCGACCGTCTTGTCCGGGTCGAAGACCGCGTCCGGGTCCGGGTCGGCCGGACCGGCGAACGAGGGCCGGCCCAGCGCGAGCAGTCCCTTGTCCAGTGCGGCGCAGTCGATGTTGGAGGCGTACGAGTCGGCCCGCTCGATCCACAGCCCGGCGGAGGCGGTGGTCACGTCGGCCGGGTGTGGCGCGGCCAGTGTGTCGGCCACCTGCCGAGCGTGATCCGCAGGCGGTCCGCGCGGCCGGGTGGCACCTCGGGCGCGGGCTGGCGCAGCCACTCGGGCACCTGCCCCAGTTCGTCCTCCGACGGGCGATCGGTGGCGTAGGGATCGGGGACGGAACGGTGATCGGTCATCGGACTTCCCGGGCAGACGAGGCGCTGGCGCATGATCTTGGCACCCGGTCGAAGCTGGGCGGTATCCCCCGCAGGGCCGATCACCGCCGTCTGGCAGGCTTGGCGGTCGTGAGCACAGACGGTCTGATCGTGGTCGACAAGCCCGGCGGCATGACGTCGCACGACGTCGTGGCCCGCATCCGGCGGCTGGCGCGTACCCGCCGCGTCGGCCACGGCGGCACGCTCGACCCGATGGCCACCGGCGTCCTGGTGATCGGGGTGGGCCGGGCGACCCGGCTGCTCACCTACGTGATCGGCGCCGGCAAGAGCTACGCCGCGACGATCCGGCTCGGTCAGTCCACGGTCACCGACGACGCCGAGGGCGAGGTGGTCGCGACCACCCCGGCCGGCGCGGTCACCGACGACGGGGTACGCGCCGCGCTGGCCGCCCTCACCGGCGAGATCGACCAGGTGCCGAGCGCGGTCAGCGCCATCAAGATCGACGGGCGGCGGGCGTACAAGCGGGTCCGCGACGGCGAGGCGGTCGAGCTGCCTTCCCGCCGGGTCACCGTGTCGCGGTTGGATGTGCGCGCGATCCGCCGGGACGTCCCGGACGTGGTGGACGTGGACGTGGACGTGACCTGCTCGTCCGGGACGTACATCCGGGCGCTGGCCCGCGACGCGGGCGCGGCCCTCGGCGTCGGTGGTCACCTCACCGCGCTGCGGCGTACCGCCGTGGGCGGGTTCACCCTCGCCGAGGCGGCCACGCTCGACCAGCTCGAAGAACGTGCGCCGGACGTGGTCAACCTGCCGCTGGACGCCGCCGCCGGGCGGTTCTTCCCGCGCCGGGACGCCACCGCCGACGAGACCCGGGTGCTGTCCCACGGCGGGCCGCTGGCGCCGGCCGGGATCACCGGGCCGTACGCCGTCTTCGACCCGGCGGGCGGGCTGATCGCTATCGTCAGCGAGCGGGACGGCCGGGCCCGCGCGGAGATCGTGCTGGCCCCGGCCTGAACGGCGCGCGGGCGGACAGGGGGAGGAACGGCATGCAGCGGTGGCGGGGGTACGAGGCGGCGCCCGGAGGCTGGGGACGCTCGGTGGTCACCATCGGCGTCTTCGACGGCGTGCACCGGGGGCACCAGGCGACCATCGGTCACGCCGTGGCGCGCGCCCGGGAGCTGGGCGTCAAGTCGGTGGTGGTGACGTTCGACCCGCACCCGGCCGAGGTGGTACGCCCCGGCTCGCACCCGGCGGTGCTGACCGAGCCGGCCCGCAAGGCCGAGCTGATCGAGGCGCTCGGCGTGGACGTGCTCTGCGTGGTGCCGTTCACAGTCGAGTTCTCCCGGCTGCCACCCGAGGCGTTCGTGCACGACGTCCTGGTCGCGCACCTGCACGCCGCGCTCGTGGTGGTCGGCGACAACTTCCGGTTCGGGCACCGGGCCGCGGGTGACGTGCCGCTGCTGGAGCGGCTGGGCCGTACCTTCGGGTTCGCGGTCGAGGGCGCGCCGCTGGTCGCCGAGGCGGGGACCGTCTTCTCGTCCACGTACATCAGGTCCTGCGTCGACGCGGGCGACGTGGGCGCGGCGGCGGCGGCGCTCGGCCGCCCGCACCGCGTCGAGGGCGTGGTGGTCCGCGGCGACCAGCGCGGACGTGAGCTGGGTTACCCCACCGCCAACCTGCTGACCCACAGGTACGCGGCGGTGCCCGCCGACGGGGTGTACGCGGCCCGCCTGGTGCGCCGCGACGGCGAACCGCTGGCGGCGGCGGTGTCGATCGGCACCAACCCGACGTTCTCCGGCCGGGAGCGGCGGGTGGAGGCGTACGCGCTGGACTTCACCGGCGACCTGTACGGCGAGCGGCTGGCCCTGGACTTCGTGGCGCACCTGCGTGAGCAGCGGACGTACGACGCGATCGAGCCGCTGGTGGCCCAGATCGCCGAGGACGTGGAGCGCACCCGCCGGGCGGTGCTCTGACCCGCGGAGGGCGACCTTGACCGGCCGTCCGGCCCGGGGGCTGGTAAGCTGGCGGAGACGTCGGCTGACCGACGGGGGCCTCGCGTGCCTGCACGACGCCGCGGGTGCGAGGAACCGGTCCGTTGCACCGGTCACCACGACCGCTCCGGACCTCATCGAATGACCCACGAAACAGGGAGAACATGGCGCTCGACCAGGAAGCCAAGGCCAAGATCCGCCAGGAGTACGCGACCGCCGAGGGCGACACCGGCTCGCCCGAGGTGCAGGTCGCGGTCCTGACCAAGCGGATCGCGGAGCTCACCGAGCACCTGAAGGTGCACAAGCACGACCACCACAGCCGCCGTGGGCTGCTGCTGCTGGTCGGCCGGCGCCGCCGGCTGCTCAACTACGTCCAGAAGAAGGACATCAACCGCTACCGGTCGCTCATCGAGCGGCTCGGCCTGCGCCGATGACCTGACGGGGGAGTGGCCGCTGGGCCGCTCCCCCGTTCCGGTACCACCGAAGAACCCGGCCGCGCGACACCCGAGAGGGAGCCGGTCAGCACCGGTCTCCGGTAGTGGCCCCCGGGAATCCCGGCACGACGCCGGCCACCCCGGGCGCTTCGATCGAAGACCGGCCGCCTGAGCAGTTCCCGTGTCGTCGGCCGACGACGCGAAGGAGCACCACAGCACATGACCGAGACCAACCTCGGCACCGAATCCCGCACCGCAGTGATCGACAACGGGGCCTTCGGCACCCGCGAGATCACCTTCTCCACCGGCCGTCTGGCCCGCCAGGCCGCCGGCTCCGTCGTCGCCCAGCTCGGCGAGACGGTCGTCCTCTCCGCCACCACCGCCGGCAAGCAGCCGCGGGAGTCGTTCGACTTCTTCCCGCTGACCGTCGACGTCGAGGAGCGGATGTACGCCGCGGGCCGCATCCCCGGTTCGTTCTTCCGCCGCGAGGGCCGGCCCAGCGAGGACGCGATCCTCACCTGCCGGCTGATCGACCGGCCGCTGCGCCCATCGTTCGTCAAGGGCCTGCGCAACGAGGTCCAGGTCGTCGAGACCGTGCTGGCGCTCGACCCGCAGCACCCGTACGACGTGGTGGCGATCAACGCCGCGTCGATGTCGACCAAGCTCTCCGGCCTGCCGTTCTCCGGCCCGATCGGTGCGACCCGGGTCGCGCACGTCGACGGCCAGTGGGTCGCCTTCCCGACCCTGGAGGAGCTGGAGCGGGCCACCTTCGACATGGTCGTGGCCGGCCGCACCCTGCCGGACGGCGAGGTCGCGATCATGATGGTCGAGGCCGAGGCCACCCCGAACGCCGTGACCCTGATCTCGGGCGGCGCCACCGCGCCGACCGAGGAGATCGTGGCCAGCGGCCTGGAGGCCGCCAAGCCGGCCATCCGCGAGCTGTGCCGGGCGCAGAGCGAGCTGGCCGAGGTGGCCGCCAAGCCGGTCGCCGAGTTCCCGATCTTCCTGGATTACCAGGACGACGCGTACGACGCGGTGGCCGAGGTGGCCCGCGCCGACGTCGCCGAGGCGCTGAAGATCGCCGGCAAGGCCGACCGCGAGGAGGCCCTGGACCGGATCAAGGCCAAGGTCGCCGAAGAGCTGACCGGCCGGTTCGAGGGCCGCGAGAAGGAGCTGTCCGCCGCGTTCCGCTCGCTGACCAAGTCCGAGGTCCGCAACCGGGTGCTGCGCGAGCAGGTCCGCATCGACGGCCGCGGCCCGCGCGACATCCGCTCGCTGACCGCCGAGGTCGGCGTGCTGCCGCGGGTGCACGGCTCGGCGCTGTTCGAGCGCGGCGAGACCCAGATCCTGGGCGTCACCACGCTGAACATGCTGCGCATGGAGCAGATGGTGGACACGCTGTCCCCGGAGAACCGCAAGCGCTACATGCACAACTACAACTTCCCGCCGTACTCGACCGGTGAGACCGGTCGGGTCGGCTCGCCGAAGCGGCGCGAGATCGGCCACGGCGCGCTCGCCGAGCGGGCGCTGATCCCGGTGCTGCCCTCGCGCGAGGAGTTCCCGTACGCCATCCGGCAGGTCTCCGAGGCGCTCGGCTCCAACGGCTCCACCTCGATGGGTTCGGTCTGCGCCTCGACGCTGGGCCTGCTCTCGGCCGGTGTGCCGCTGAAGGCGCCGGTCGCCGGCATCGCCATGGGCCTCATCTCCGACGAGGTCGACGGCAAGACCCGGTACGTGACGCTGACCGACATCCTCGGCGCCGAGGACGCGTTCGGCGACATGGACTTCAAGGTCGCCGGCACCCGTGACTTCGTCACCGCGCTCCAGCTCGACACCAAGCTGGACGGCATCCCGTCGGACGTGCTGGCCGCCGCGCTCCAGCAGGCGCACGAGGCCCGGCAGACCATCCTCGACGTGATGCAGCGGGCCATCGAGGCGCCGGCCGAGATGTCGGACTACGCCCCGCGCGTGACCACCGTCAAGATCCCGGTCGACAAGATCGGCATGGTGATCGGCCCGAAGGGCCAGACCATCAACGCGATCCAGGACGAGACCGGCGCCGAGATCTCCATCGAGGACGACGGCACGATCTACGTCGGCGCGACGAACGGCCCGTCCGCCCAGGCGGCCGTCGACCGGATCAACGGGATCGCCAACCCGACGCTGCCGAAGGCCGGCGAGCGGTTCCTCGGCACCGTGGTGAAGACCGCCGCGTTCGGCGCCTTCATCTCGCTGCTGCCGGGCCGCGACGGCCTGCTGCACATCTCCAAGGTGGGCGACGGCAAGCGGGTCGAGAAGGTCGAGGACTTCCTCAACGTCGGCGACAAGGTCGAGGTCGAGATCGCCGACATCGACGCCCGCGGCAAGATCTACCTGGACAAGGTCCGCCCGGAGGGCGCCGAGGCGCCGGCCGCCGCCGAGGGTGGCGACCGTCCGTCCGGCCGGGACCGCGGCGGCGACCGTGGCCCGCGTGACCGGGGTGACCGGGAGCGCCGTTCCGAGGGTGGCGAGCGTCGCTCCGAGGGTGGCGAGGGCGGCGGCGAGTCCCGTCCGCGCCGCCGGACCCGGCACAGCTGATCCACCGACCGGCCCGGGTGACGTCCGCGTCACCCGGGCCGGCCCACGGCTCCAGGTCGCCTGCGCGAACTGGAGCCGTCGTACGTCCCGCCGTTCCTCGTCACCCGGAGAGCAGGTTCTCGTGAGTTCGTCAGTCGCCTCGACGGGACGGGGGGTGGCGTCGACCGGTTCGGCGGCCCGCGCGGTCACCCGGACGCTCAGCGACGACCCGCTCGGCGGCACCGTCCGCCGTACCGTGCTGCCCAGCGGGCTGCGCGTGCTCACCGAAGCGGTCCCGGCGATGCGCAGCGTGTCGTTCGGCATCTGGGTGTCGGTCGGCTCGCGCGACGAGACCGGCACGCAGGCCGGCGCCGCGCACTTCCTGGAGCACCTGCTGTTCAAGGGCACAAACAAGCGCAGCGCGCTGGAGATCTCGGCGCAGATCGAGGCGGTGGGCGGCGAGACGAACGCCTTCACCACGAAGGAATACACCTGCTACTACGCGCGGGTGCTGGACGAGGACCTGCCGCTGGCCATCGACGTCATGTGCGACCTGGTCGCCGACTCGGTGCTGGCCCCCGCCGACGTGGAGACCGAACGCGGCGTCATCCTCGAAGAGATCGCCATGCACGACGACGAGCCCGGAGACGAGGTGCACGACCTGTTCGCCCGCGCCGTCTACGGCGACCACCCGCTGGGCCGGCTCATCTCCGGCACCGAGGAGACCGTCACGCCGATGACCCGGCGGCAGATCCAGGGCTTCTACCGCCGCCGCTACACCGCGCCGCAGATCGTGATCGCCGCCGCCGGGAACCTCGACCACACAGCAGTGGTCAAGCTGGTCCGGCAGGCGCTGCGCGGCACCCCGCTGGACACCGATCCGGCGTCGCCGGCGCCGCACCGCCTCGCCACTCCGGCGGTACGCACCAAGCCGGCCACCACGCTCGTCGAGCCGAAGGAGACCGAGCAGGCGCACGTCATCCTCGGCTGCCCGGGGATCGACCGCACCGACGACCGGCGGTTCGCCCTCGGCGTGCTGAACAACGTGCTCGGCGGCGGCATGTCCAGCCGCCTGTTCCAGGAGATCCGGGAGCAGCGCGGCCTGGCGTACTCGGTCTACTCCTACGCCAGCCAGTACGCCGACAGCGGCGTGTTCGCCGTCTACGCCGGCTGCGCGCCGGGCAAGGTGGACGAGGTGCTGGACCTGACCCGCGCGGAGCTGGCGCGGGTGGCCGCCGAGGGGATCACCGAGGCCGAGCTGGCCCGGGGCAAGGGGATGAGCAAGGGTTCGTTCGTGCTCGGGCTGGAGGACACCGGCTCGCGGATGAGCCGACTCGCCAAGGGGGAGCTGCTCTACGGCAACCTGATGCCGGTGGACGACCTGCTGGCCCGGGTGGAAGCGGTGACGCTCGACGACGTGAACACCCTCGCCGCCGACCTGCTCGGCCGGCCCATGTCGCTGGCCGTGGTCGGCCCGTTCGACTCCGGCAGCTTCGCGGCCACCAGCTGAGCGGCCCGCCGGACCACGCGCCGGGCGCTGGGATAGGTTGTGGCCCGTGACTGAGCAGCAGAGGACGGCGGCCCGGGTCGGTGTGCTGGGTGCCCGGGGCCGGATGGGCATGGAGGTCTGCAAGGCGGTCGAGGCCGCCGCCGACCTGGAGCTGGTCGCGGCCGTCGACCAGGGCGACGACCTGGACGCGGTGGCGCGGGCGGGCGCCGGTGTGGTCGTCGACTTCACCACCCCCGACGCGGTCATGGACAACCTGCGCTGGTGCGTCGAGAACGGCGTGCACGCGGTGGTCGGTACCACCGGCTTCACCGAGCAGCGGCTCGCCGAGGTGCGGGGCCGGCTCGCGGACCGGCCCGGCGTGGGCGTGGTGATCGCCCCCAACTTCGGCATCGGCGCGGTGCTGATGATGCAGTTCGCGGCACGCGCCGCCCGCTACTTCGAGTCGGTCGAGATCGTCGAGCAGCACCACCCGCGCAAGCTGGACGCACCGAGCGGCACCGCCACCCACACGGCCCGGCTGATCGCCGCCGCCCGCGCCGAGGCCGGCCTGGGGCCCGCGCCGGACGCGACCCGCGACGAGGTGCCCGGCGCCCGCGGCGCCGACATCGACGGGGTACGCGTGCACGCCGTACGCGCCACCGGCCTGGTCGCCCACCAGGAGGTGCTGTTCGGCACCACCGGCGAGACGCTCACCATCCGGCACGACTCGTACGACCGGGTGTCGTTCATGCCCGGCGTGCTGCTCGCGGTCCGGGAGGTCGGCCGTCGTCCCGGTCTGACGGTCGGTCTGGACGCCCTGCTCGACTGACCCGTGGCGCGGCCTGCTCCGGCCTGCGCGGAGTCCGTTTTGCCTGGTCGGCGGCGTGGACCTAGGCTGTTTCCATGATCGATTCCGGACATGTGGACCCCGACAACAAGCCCGCCGCCGCCCTCTACACCTCGCTCGGCTTCCACCCCACCGGCGCGACGGAGGACGACGAACTGGTGGCCGAACTCCGCCCCGCAGCCTGACCGCTCTCCTTCGGCTGATCATGGAGCCGGCTCGCTGAACCGCCGGGTGAGGGCGAGGTGGGGTGGCGGCGGTCCCGCCCCGTGCCGGGACCGCCGGCCCACCCACGTAAGGGTGGACCGGCGGCCGGGCGGAGACTCATCGGCCGGCTGAGGATTCTTCCTCTGCGGTCTCCGGGACCGCCACGTGCAGGCGGATCTGGGGGACCAGCATGTCGTCCACGTCCAGCGCGCGGGCCGCGCCGTCCGGCTCCCAGCCGGTCGAGCCGAGGAACTTGCGGGTCGCCGCGTCGGCGTCGAACGCCCACGCCACCGCCCGGGTCAGACCGTCGGCGCGCCAGTGGTCGACAGCCGCGGCGAGCAGCCGGCTGCCGTGCCCGCGCCGCCCCCACCGGGGCTCGACCAGCAGGTCCGTGACCGCGGCGACGCCCGGACCGAGGGCCTCGGCCGGCTCGTCCGGGGCGAGCGCGTCGGCGTCGGCCGGACCGGAGGCGACGAACCCCACCAGATAGGATTGCGCCGCCTGTTCGACGGCGACCAGCACCCGGTGCGCGCCCGAGGGCGGCTCCTGCACCGCCGCGCTCCACCGCCGCGCGAGGTACGCCTCGTCGAGGTTGTCGAGCACGTGCCGTGGCAGGATCCGGCGGTAGGCGACCCGCCAGGTCGCGAGCTGGATGCGTGCGATCTCGCCGGCGTCGGAGGGACGCGCGGGCCGGACGTAGCCTGCAGCCATGGCACGAGAGCCTACGCAGGGCGAGGAGGGTGACGGTGGCGCAGGGTGCCAGGCGGACGGTCGTGCAGGTCGTCGCCGTGGTGGCGCTCGCCGCGGCGGTCACCGTGTTCCTCTCCGTGGCGGCGGTGCGGCACGGCTTCTTCGACCTCCAGGTCTACTACGGCGCGTTGACGTACTGGGCGCGTGACGGCGGGGAGATCTACGACTTCCTGCGCCCCGGCACGCAGTACGGCTTCACCTACCCGCCGTTCGCCGCGCTGGTGATGCTGCCGATGGCGTACCTGCCGTGGAACGCCGCGATCGTGGTGAGCGTGACCGCCACGGTGCTGGCGAGCGCCGCGGTGATCTGGCGGCTGCTGGATCCGGTGGCCCGCCGGTCCGGCTGGACCCGCTGGTTCGCGCTCGCGGTCGCACTCTGCCTGGCCGCCGCGTACGAGCCGATGCGTGAGACGGTCAACTTCGGCCAGGTCAACATGCTGCTGCTGTTCCTGGTCGCGGTGGACCTGCTGTGGCTGCTGCCGGCGCGCAGCCGCTGGGCGGGTGTGGGCATCGGCCTGGCCACCGCGATCAAGCTGACGCCCGGCATCTTCATCGTCTACCTGCTGGTCACCGGCCGATGGCGGGCCGCCCTGACCACTGCCGGCACCGCCGCCGTCGCCACGCTGGTGGCCGCCGGCCTCTTCCCCGACGCCTCCCGGGAGTTCTGGACCGAGGCGCTGTGGAACACCGGCCGGGTCGGTGAGCTGGCGTTCGTCTCCAACCAGTCGCTGCGCGGGGTGGTGGCCCGGCTCGACCCGCAGCACCCGAGCACGGTCGCCTGGCTGGTGCTCGTACTCCTGACGCTCGTGGTGTGGGCGTGGCGTTCGCGGGCGGCGGTGGCCGCCGGGGACGAGGCCACCGGCCTGGCCCTGACCGGCGCCGTGATGTGCCTGGTCAGCCCGGTCACCTGGGTGCACCACCTGGTCTGGCTGCTGCCCGGGTTGATCCTGCTCGTCGACAACGGCATGGCGGCGCCCGCGCGCAGCCGCCGGCGCCGCCTGCTGCTGGGCGCCGCGTCGATCGGGTACGCGCTGCTGTGCAGCCGGATCGTCTGGTCCTGGGAGAAGGACTTCACCGGCGTGGACGGGTTCCTCGGCAGCAACACGTACGTGTGGATCAGCCTGGCGCTGCTGCTCGGCCTGCCGATCCGCCGCTGGCTCACGCCGGGCGGCGGCGAGCGGCGTGGCGACGACGTCCCGGCCGGGTCAGCCGCCGCTGGTGTACCGCAGCTCGCGGAGCAGGACCGGGGGGAGCCCGCCGGACAGCGGCACCGGGTAGGTGGACTCCTCGCCGTCCGGTGAGTGCCCGGCCCGCTCGTAGAAGCGGCGGGCCCGGATGTTGTCGGCGAGCACCCAGAGCCGGTACGCGGTCCAGCCCCGCTCGGCGAGGCCGTCGCGGGCCGCCGCGAGCAGCGTCCGGGCGGCGCCCGAGCCCCAGTGCGCCGGTTCCAGGTAGATCGCCAGCAGTTCGCCGTGCGCCGGGTCGAGGTCGCCGCGGTCCTGGTTGTTCCGGTACGGCCCGAACGTGGTGAACCCGACGACCGTGCCGGCGTCCTCGCCGACGAGCGTGGTGAACGGGTGTTCCGGGTCGGCGGTGCCGAGGTCACGGCGGCGCTGCGCCCAGGCGCGGGGGTTCAGCCGGCTCAGCACCTCCGCGGGCATGATCCCGGCGTAACCGGCCTGCCAGCCGTGGACGTGGACCCGGGCGATCGCCTCGGCGTCGTCCGGTTCCTCCCGGCGGATGGTGAGCACCTGTCCGTTCTATGCCTCGACGGGCGATCGGTCCAGCCGCCGCTCCCGGTGTCGTACCCCTGGATTAGGGTCGCCGACGATGGCCGTACCGGAATCGCTCTCCCTCGCCCAGGCCCGCCGGATCGCCCTGGCCGCCCAGGGCTTCGCCGACCCGGCGCCTGCCGGCGTGCCCACCCGGCGGCACCTGCGGCGGGTGCTCGACCGGGTCGGGCTCATCCAGATGGACTCGGTGAACGTGCTCCAGCGCGCGCACTACCTGCCGCTCTACAGCCGGCTCGGGCCGTACCCGACCGCCCTGCTGGACACCGCCGCCTACCGCCGCCCGCGTGAGCTGTTCGAATACTGGGCGCACGAGGCGTCGCTCGTGCCGGTGGGGCTGCACCCCGCGTTGCGCTGGCGGATGGCCAAGGCCCGCGACGAGGCGTGGGGCGGGATGCGCCGGGTCGCGGAGGAGCAGCCCGGACTGGTCGCCTGGGTCCGCGACGAGGTGGCCGCCCGGGGGCCGCTGACCGCGGCCGAGATCGAGCACGACGCGCCGCGGGAGACCGGCAACTGGGGCTGGAACTGGTCGGCCGTGAAGCGGGCACTGGAGTTCCTGTTCTGGGCCGGCGAGGTCACCGCCGCCGACCGGACCAACTCGTTCGCCCGCCGCTACGACCTGCCCGAGCGGGTGCTCCCGGCCGCCGTGCTGGACGCGCCCACTCCGAGCGACGCCGAGGCGCACCGGTCGCTCGTGTCGATCGCCGCCCGCTGCCTCGGCGTCGCCGCCGAGACGGAGCTGCGCGACTACTTCCGGCTGCCGGTCGCCGGGGCGCGGCGGGCGGTGGCCGAACTGGTCGAGGCGGGCGAGCTGATCCCGGTCACGGTGCAGGGCTGGCGGCATCCGGCCTATCTGCACGCGGACGCCCGGCTGCCCCGCCGGGTCCGCGGCAACACCCTGGTCAGCCCGTTCGACCCGCTGGTCTGGGAGCGGGCACGCACCGAACGGCTGTTCGGCTTCACCTACCGGATCGAGATCTACGTGCCGGCGCCCCAGCGGGTGTACGGCTACTACGTGCTGCCCTTCCGCCAGGGCGAGCGCTTCACCGCCCGCGTCGACCTGAAGGCCGACCGGAAGGCCGGGACGCTGCTGGTGCCCGCCGCGTGGGTCGAGCCGGACGCCGACCCGGGGGAGACCGCTGTGGCGCTCGCCGCCGAGTTGTACCGGCTGGCCGGCTGGCTCGGCCTGGACGCGGTCGCCCCGCCCGCCGCCGGCGACCTCGCGGGGCCGCTGGCCGCCGCGCTGGTGGGCGTGGCCGGTGTACGGTGAGCGCGTGACGAGCGTTGACCGGCCTGCCACCGCGACCGACCCGCATCCGCACGCCGAGACGCACCCGCACGCCGGCCCGCCTGCTTCCGCCGGGGCGCCCGGAGCACCGTGGCCGGGTCACCCGGTGGCCTACCAGCCGGTCGAGCCCGACCGTTTCACCCGGATGGTGCTGCGCCTGCACGCCCGCGCCCCGCGCTGGGCGGTGCCGCTGGCCGCGCTCGGCTGCGTCGGTCTCGGCATCGCGTACGCGCTGATCAGCGACCCGACCCGCAGCGACCCGGACGCCGCGCCGACCTGCCTGCTCAAGCTGACCACCGGGCTGGACTGCCCGGGTTGCGGCGGCACCCGCGCGCTCTGGTTCGTGCTGCACGGCGACCTGCCCGCCGCCGCCCGGCACCACTTCCTGTTCGTCTTCGCTCTGCCGTTCCTGGCCTGGCTCTTCGTCGCCTGGGCCGGCAACCGGGCGTTCGGCTGGAAACTGCCCGAGGCGCGGCTCAGCCCCAAGGTCATCGGCATGTTCCTGGCCGCCTGGGGCGTCTTCTCGGTGGTCCGCAACCTCCCGTGGGAACCTTTCACCTCGCTCTACGTCTAGCCTCCCGCCGGACCCACATGACGGGACCCAGGGCGCGACGGAGCCGACGGCCTCGGCCGCGTGCCCGATTTCCGCGGCGACGGCGGGGCCACTACAGTCGCAGGAATGCCGGACATGGTGCAGCCCCAGGTCAAGTTGATCGCGTGGACCCAGTTCCAGGCGCCGGAAGAGGTGCCCTGGTCCACCGACGCCGACGGCGGGCAGGCGCTCGCCGAGTTCGCCGGCCGGGCCTGCTACCAGAGCTGGAAGAAGCCGAACCCGGCCACCGCCACGAACGCCGGTTACCTGGCACACATCCTGGAGGTCGGCCACCTGAGCGTGCTGGAGCACGGCTCGGTGAGTTTCTACTTCAGCGGCGTCTCCCGCTCGTTCACCCACGAGCTGATCCGGCACCGGCACTTCTCCTACTCGCAGCTCTCCCAGCGCTACGTGCCCGAGCGGGACGCGGCGATGGTCGAGCCGTCGGTGATCGCCGACGACCCGGAGCTGCACAAGAAGTTCGTCGAGGCCACCGACGCGGCGGTGCGGGCGTACACCGAGTTGCTGGAGGGGCTGGAGGCCCGGTTCACCGACGAGCCCAACCCGACGCTGCGCCGCAAGCAGGCCCGCCAGGCGGCCCGGGCGGTGCTGCCGAACGCCACCGAGACGCGGATCGTGGTGACCGGCAACTACCGGGCCTGGCGCCACTTCGTGAAGATGCGCGCCACCGAGCACGCCGACGTGGAGATCCGCGAGCTGGCCGTCGAGTGCCTGCGCCAGCTCAAGGGTGTCGCGCCGAACGTCTTCGCCGACTTCGAGATCTCCACCCTGCCCGACGGCACCGAGGTGGCAGCGTCGCCGCACGCGGAGTGACTCGTCGCCCTTCGCCGCCGGGCCACCGGCGGCCGTCCGCTAGGTTGTGAGCATGACGCACGACCACTCCGCCGCCCCGAGCCGGGGCGCGTCGCGCCCGTTCGGGCGAGTGATGACGGCCATGGTGACCCCGTTCACGCCGGACGGCGGCCTGGATCTCGACGGCGCCGCCCGGCTGGCCGAATACCTCGTCGACGAGCAGGGCAACGACGCGCTGGTGCTCAACGGCACCACCGGCGAGTCCCCGACCACCACCGAGGCGGAGAAGGAGTCGCTGATCCGCACCGTGGTCGAGGCGGTCGGCGACCGGGCCCGGATCGTCGCCGGGGTGGGCACCAACGACACCCGGCACACCGTCGAGCTGGCGTCGCAGGCCGAGAAGGCCGGTGCGCACGGCCTGCTGGTGGTCACGCCGTACTACAACAAGCCGCCGCAGGCCGGGCTGCTGCGTCACTTCACCACCGTCGCGGACGCCACCGGCCTGCCGGTCATGCTCTACGACATCCCGCACCGCGCGGGCGTGGCGATCGCCACCGAGACGCTCGTGAAGCTGGCCGAGCACGGCCGGATCGTCGCGGTAAAGGACGCCAAGGGCGACCTGTTCGCCACGTCGGAGGTGCTCAGCCGCACCGACCTGGCCTACTACAGCGGCGAGGACGCGCTCACCCTGCCGATGCTGTCGGTCGGCGCGGTCGGCGTGGTCGGCACCTCCACCCACTTCACCGGCGCGCTGACCAAGCAGATGATCGAGGCGTTCGAGGCGGGCGACAACGCCCGGGCGCTCGCCCTGCACCGGCAGTTGCTGCCGCTCTACACCGGCATCTTCCGCACCCAGGGCACGATCCTGGTCAAGGCCGGCCTGGGGACGCAGGGCCGCCCGGCCGGCCCGGTGCGGCCGCCGCTCGTCGACGCCACCGGTGACGAACTGGCCCAGCTGCGCGCCGACTGCGCCGCGGCGGGCCTGCCCCTGCCCGAATGAACCAACGACACGACGGACGCCGCGCGACGGCGTCGCAGAATGAGGTGACGCGTGACCGAGGCGCACATCGAGGGTGAACTGCCCCCGCCGCTGCCCGAGGGCGGCCTGCGGATCATCCCGCTCGGCGGACTCGGTGCCATCGGCCGGAACATGACCGTCTTCGAGTACGACGGCAAGCTGCTCATCGTCGACTGCGGGGTGCTGTTCCCCGACGTCGAGCAGCCGGGTGTGGACCTGATCCTGCCCGACTTCGGCCCGATCCTGGACCGGCTGGCCGACGTGCAGGCGATCGTGCTCACGCACGGCCACGAGGACCACATCGGCGCGGTGCCGTACCTGCTCGCCCACAAGCCGGACATTCCGCTGGTGGGCTCGCAGTTCACGCTCTCGCTCGTCGAGGCGAAGCTGGCCGAGCGGCGGATCCAGCCGTACTCACTGACCGTGCGGGAGGGCGGCCGGGAACGGCTGGGCCCGTTCGAGTGCGAGTTCTTCGCGGTGAACCACTCGATCCCGGACGCGCTGGCGGTGGCCATCCGTACCCCGGCCGGCCTGGTGCTGCACACCGGCGACTTCAAGATGGACCAGCTCCCGCTCGACGGGCGGATCACCGACCTGGCCGGGTTCGCCCGGCTCGGCGCCGAGGGCGTCGACCTGCTGCTGTCCGACTCGACGAACGCGGAGATCCCCGGGTTCGTCACGCCGGAGCGGGAGATCGGCCCGGTCCTCGACTCGATCTTCGCGAAGGCCAAGGGGCGGATCATCGTCGCCTCGTTCGCCTCGCACGTGCACCGGGTGCAGCAGGTCTTCGACTCGGCGGTCGAGCACGGCCGCAAGGTGGCGCTGATCGGCCGGTCCATGGTCCGCAACATGGGCATCGCCCGCGACCTGGGCCTGCTCAACATCCCGGCCGGCCTGGTGGTCGGGATCGAGGAGGCCACTAACCTGCCGCCCGAGCGGATCGTGCTGATGTCCACCGGTTCGCAGGGTGAGCCGATGAGCGCGCTGGGCCGGATGGCCAGCGGCGACCACCGGCACATCACCATCGCGCCCGGCGACACCGTGGTGCTGGCGTCCTCGCTGGTGCCCGGCAACGAGACCTCGGTCTACCGGGTGATCAACCGGCTGGCCCGGGCCGGTGCCGTGGTGGTGCACAAGGACGTCGCGAAGGTGCACGTGTCCGGCCACGCCCCGGCCGGCGAACTGCTCTACCTGCTCAACGTCGTACGTCCGAGCAACCTGATGCCGGTGCACGGCGAGTGGCGCCACCTGCGGGCGCACGCCCGCCTCGGCATCGAGTCCGGCGTCGCGCCGGACCGGGTCGTGCTCTGCGAGGACGGCGACGTGGTCGACCTGGTCGAGGGCCGCGCCAGCCTGGTCGGCCGGGTCAAGAGCCGGTACGTCTACGTCGACGGCCTCGCCGTCGGCGACGTCAGCGAGTCGCTGCTCACCGAACGCCGGATCCTCGGCGACGGCGGGTTCATCGCCGCGACGGTCGTGGTCGACTCGGTCACCGGCAAGGTGGTCGCCGGGCCGACCGTCTCGGCGAAGGGCTTCTCCGAGGACCCGGCCGCGTTCAACCCGGTGGTCCCGCTGGTCACCGAGGCGCTGAACCGGGCCGCCGCGGACGGCATCACCGACCCGCACCAGCTCCAGCAGATCGTCCGCCGCACGGTGGGCCGCTGGGTCAACGACGCGTACCGCCGCCGGCCCATGATCGTCCCGACCGTCGTCGAGGTCTGACCCGACCGCCACGCGCGCCGGTCCACCGTCCGCGGTGGGCCGGCGCCGTCGCTTTCCGGGTACGCCCCGACACGGCGCGTCGAAACGTGGTGACCGTCCTCATCCGATCGGCGTCCGTCTCCGTACCTCCCGATGGCCGGCGTGCCCCTGCGCCGGTCGGGAGGAGCGTGGCGGATGGACCGCAGACGGATGACAGCCATCGGCGTACTGGTGGCGGCGGCCGGATTGACGGCGGCGGTGACCGTACCGTCGTTCGCCGGTGAGGAACCCCGGCGGGCCGCCCCGGCGGCCGGCGGCGTCGCCCCGGAGGTCCTTGATGCCATGGGCCGCGACCTGGCGCTGACCCGCGACCAGGCGGTCGAGCGGCTGCGGGCCGAGCGGTGGGCGGCCGGCACCGTCACCCGGCTGCGCGGGGAACTCGGCGCCGGTTACGGCGGCAGCTGGCTCAGCGAGGACGGCGCCACGCTCACCGTGGCGGTGGCCGACCCGGCCGGTGAGGCGCGGGTACGGGCCGCGGGCGCGGTCCCGAAGCGGGTCTCCCGGGGCGTCGCCGAGCTGGACGCGGTGAAGACCCGGCTGGACGCGGCGGGCGCCGAGGCCAGCCCGGACGTGGCCGGCTGGTACGTCGACGTGGCAGACAACGCGGTGGTCGTGATCGCCCGGCCGGGCGCGGAGGCCGACGGCCGCCGGTTCGCCGCCGCCGCGGGGTCGAAGGCCGGGATGGTCCGGGTACGTACCGCCGACGAGGCCCCGCGCCCGCTGTTCGACGTGCGGGGCGGCGACGCCTACCTGATCAACAACGCGGGCCGCTGCTCGGTCGGCTTCTCCGTGGTCGGCGGGTTCGTCACCGCCGGGCACTGCGGCCGGCCGGGGGACCGCACCACCGGATCGAACCGGGTCGCCCAGGGCACGTTCGCCGCCTCCTCGTTCCCCGGTGACGACTGGGCGTTCGTGCGGGTGAACGCCGACTGGACGCCGCAGGGTGTGGTCACCGACTTCGCCGACGGCAGCACGGTGGCGGTGAACGGCTCCACCGAGGCGCCGGTCGGCGCGTCGATCTGCCGGTCCGGTTCCACCACTGGCACCCGCTGCGGCCTGATCCAGGCGAAGAACGCGACGGTCAACTACGCCGAGGGGACCGTCACCGGGCTGACCCGCACGAACGTCTGCGCCGAGCCGGGTGACTCCGGCGGCGCGTGGCTCTCCGGCGACCAGGCGCAGGGCGTCACCTCCGGTGGCTCCGGCGACTGCACCCGGGGCGGCACCACGTTCTTCCAGCCGGTCAACGAGATCCTCCAGCGCAACAACCTGACGCTCGTCACCGCCGGTGACCAGCCCGCGCCCACCCAGCCACCGGCCGGCGGCGGCGAGACCACGCCGCCGGTGACCGCCGAGCCCACCCCGCCGGCCGACGACACCGGGTGCTCCGGCCAGGTGAGCCGGACCGGCCGGATCGCCGCCGGGCGGACCCAGATCCAGCCGGACGGGCGCTTCTACCGGGTGCCCGACGGCACCCAGGAGGCGTGCCTGTCCGCGCCGGACGGCGCCCGGATGGTGCTGGAGCTGCAACGCTTCACCGGCGGCACGTTCCGTACCGTGGCCCGCGCGGCCACCGCCGACGGCACGGCCCGGCTGACCGCCGAGACCCAGGCCGGTGCCTACCGGTACCGCGTCGTCGGGTTGTCCGGCTCCGGCGAGTACACGCTGGCGTTCTCCGCCCGCTGACCGCCGCCCCCGGACCGCGGCCCCCGCCCACCCTCGCCCGGTGGTCGGGGGCCGCGCCGCGCCGGCGGACGGTTCGCCGGCCGGCCGGGGCGGCGGCTCAGGGCAGCGCGGCGACCGCTTCGGCGTACGCGCTGCCGGTCCGGACCGCGGCGGCCACCAGCACCGCGAGCTGCGCCGGGGCCACCCCGTAGGACAGGTCGGTGGAGACGCCCGCGGCCAGCACGAGCGTCCCGTCGCCCGGCTCGTGTACGTACGCGGCGGGCAGCAGCCGATCGTGGTTCCAGGCGTTGCAGAACGCGTACGCCTCGGCGCGCCGCCCGGCCGCCAGCCGCCGCTGCGCCACCACCCGGGCGTGCAGCACGTCGCGGTGCCGGCCGAGGAGGCGGAACTGGATCGTGGCCTCACCCCACCGCCCGACGAGCGTGCCGTCCGGCTCAAGCGTGTACGGTTCGCCCCGGGCGTCGAGCGCGGCGGCGAGCAGCGCCGGGTCCAGCGGTGTCGGTTCCTCCGGTCCGGGCGGCCCGGGCTCGGCCGGTTCGGCGTCCGGCTCCTCGTCGAACCCGCTCTCGGCAGCCAGTGGCACCGGCGCGGCGAGCGGGCGCTCGGCCAGCCAGGAGGCGATCCGGCCGGACTGGTGCCCGGTGCCGTTGCGAGCGTCGAAGCTGCCGGCGAGCGCTGTCGCCAGCGCCTGCAACTGCGTACCGAGCGTCGCCACGTCCACCTCGGCCGCGGGCCGGGAGCCGTGCCCGGGGCGGTGGATGCGCCGCCCACCCAACCCGGCCTCGGCGGCCAGGCCGCACAGCAGCGCGCCCGCGGCGGCGAACTCCATCGCGGACAGGTCGTCGGCCGGGCGGTCCAGCTCGGGCAGCTGCTCGGTCAGGATCTCCAGCCCGCGGTGCAGGTAGCCGCCCAGCGCGCAGAACCGCAGGTGCGCGGCGAGCAGCGGGAACGCGGCCCGCTCGCCACGGTGCCGGCGGTACGCGTGCACGTGCGCCCGGGCCGCCCGCGTCACCGCGCCGGTACGCAGCCACGGCAGCAGCCCCACGGCGAGCGCCCGTTCGGGCTGGTCGGTGCAGGCCGTCGTACCGGCCGCGGCCGCCTGCCGTTCGCCCCGCCGGGTCGGTGGCGCCTGCGGCTCGGCCCAGCCGGTCAGCGCCGGCGCCAGCGCCGCCAGTGCCGCGTCCGGCTCGCCCCAGCCGGCCAGCAGGTCGGCCCGCCGCGCCGGGGCGCACCCCGCACAGCCGCCCACCGGGTCCGCAGCGTCCGCGGCCGACCAGCGTTCGTACGCGCGCCGGGCGGCCGGCTCGTCGCCGAGATGGTCGGCGAGCCGGCAGCGCAACTCCGCCACCGGCGCGGCGTCCTCGCCCAGCTCGGCGGCGAGCGCGTCCAACAGGGACCGGGCCTGGTCCAGGCCCACCCGGGGCGTGCCGAACGACGCCTCCACCGCCTGCCGCTGGTGGCGGCGCAGCCGGGTCAGCTCGTCCGGGCGGGCGTCCAGCAGCCCGGGGTGCCGGGCCAGCGCGGCGCGTATCCGCCGGACCGGCTCCACCGCACGCCACCGCTCGCCCCGGTGCAGGTACGCCTCGACCAGCGCGAACCGCGCCGACAGCGCGGTACGCGGGTCGCCGGTGGCGTCCGCCCGGGACGCGATCCGCTCCAGCTCGGCGCAGCGCTCCGCGCCGTCGGGCCGGTCCCGGGCGTCGGCGAGTGCGGCGGCCAGCCCCCGGTCGCGTGCCGTGGTCACCGGAGCGTCCCGCCGGCCAGTTCGTCGACGGCGGCGGCGAGCTGGCATCCGGTGGTCACGCCACAGTCGACGAGCCGGTCGAGCTGGTGCGGCGTCACCCCGCGCTCCAGGTCGGTGGTGACCTCGCCGCACACCTGGGCCGACCCGTCGTCGGCGACGTGCACGTACGCCTTCGGCCAGAGCCGGTCGTGGTTCCACGTGTTGCAGAAGGCGTGCAACTCGGGCACGCGCTCGATGCCGAAGTGGTGCGCGACGACGGTGCGTACCTGGAGCAGCTCTCCGGCCGCACCCCGGCGGTGGAACCAGATCAGATTGCGCTCCCAGCGGCCCACCAGCGCGCCGTCTGGTTCCTCGGCCACCGCGTAACCTCGGTGGCTGAGCACGGCGGCGATCAGCTCGCCGGTCAGCGGGCGCAGTTCCTGCGGGTGTCCGGCCAGTGGACCGTCCGGACCGTCCTCGATCTCCGGCGACGCCATCGGGCATCCCTTCTGAGGCGAATAACACAAACGACGGTCCGACCCGTGCTGCGACGCGCGGACACGACCCGGAAAAGCGGCGATCCACCGGGTGCCGCCGTTACCGTGACTCTATGGCGGGCCGTACCTCTCAGGCGAGCCGGCGGCGCGGCGCGTCGCCGCGTGGCACCACTAACAACCGCGCCCGGCAACCGGCGAAGAAGCCGGCGGCGCGGAAACCGGCTCGGCGGCGTCCGGCCGCCGGGCCGAGCCCTGCCGCGTTCGTCGGCCGGGCGGTCGGCGCCGTCTGGATGGGACTGGCCCACACTGTCGGCTGGACGTTCCGGGCGGCCGGGCGGCAGGCGGCGTCCACCCGGGAGCTGGATCCGGAGCACCGTCGCGACGGCGCCGGGCTGCTGCTGTTCGGCCTGGCCATCCTCAGCGCGGTGGGCATCTGGGGCGGCGCGGCCGGGCCGGTGGGCCGGCACCTGGCCGACACCGTGCGCCTGTTCATCGGCGCCATCTCGATAATCCTTCCGGTGCTGTTCATGGTCGGCGCGTGGCGGCTCATGCGGACCCCGGCCGACCCGGAGCACCGCGGTCGCGGCCTGGTCGGCTGGGGCTCGATGATGCTGGCCACCGCCGCGATGCTGCACATCGGGCAGAACCCGGTCGACGAGGTCCAGCGTGACTTCGCGGGCGGCCTGATCGGCGCGGGCGTGGGTGACCTGCTGGAGTCGGCGGTGACCGCCTGGGTGGCCATGCCGCTGCTGCTCCTGCTGCTGGTGTTCGGCCTGCTGGTGGTCACCGCGACGCCGATCAACAAGATCCCGGAGCGGCTCGGCCTGCGCGCCGACCCGGCCGGGGCGGACGCCGACGAGGAGTTCGTCGAGGACGAGGCGCCGGCGAAGCCGGCCCGTAAGCGGCCCGCGAAGCGGATGCCGTCGCCGCTGGAGCCGCTGGACCCGGACGACGAGCTGGCAGGCGTCGACCTCCAGGAGACGCTCGTGCTCCCGCGCAAGCCGCCGAAGGCGTCGGCGAACCGCAAGCCGGTCGAGCCGCCGGAGCACTCGCCGCTGCCCACCCGCGCCGAGCAGCTCGCGCTCACCGGGCTGGCCGGCGACTACACGCTGCCGCCGGCGAACCTGCTCGGCAGCGGTGCCAAGCCGAAGAGCCGCAGCAAGGCCAACGACGAGGTGATCGCGGCGCTCACCGGCGTCTTCGAGCAGTTCGACGTGGACGCCGCCGTCACCGGCTTCACCCGCGGCCCGACGGTCACCCGGTACGAGGTGGAGCTGGGTCCGGGCGTCAAGGTCGAGCGGATCACCCAGCTGTCCCGCAACATCGCGTACGCGGTGAAGTCGCCGGACGTGCGCATCCTCAGCCCGATCCCGGGAAAGAGCGCGGTCGGCGTGGAGATCCCGAACACCGACCCGGAGAACGTGTCGCTCGGCGACGTGCTGCGCTCCCGGGCGGCGACCAGCGACCACCATCCGATGGTGGTCGGACTCGGGAAGGACATCGAAGGCGGGTACGTCGTCGCGAATCTGGCGAAGATGCCGCACATCCTGGTGGCAGGAGCGACCGGAGCCGGCAAGGCCCTGGCCCTCGACACTCCGATCGCCACCCCCACCGGTTGGTCGACCATGGGTGATCTGCGTGTGGGTGACCAGGTGTTTGACGAGAGAGGGCGGCCGTGCAACGTCGTCGCCGCGACCGAAGTGATGCACGGAAGGCCGTGTTACGAGGTCGGGTTCTCTGACGGCACCGTCATCGTGGCGGACGCCGAGCACCAGTGGCGGACGACGACAAGGGCTGGCCGTACCCAGCGCAGACGCGGATGGAAGGACGGCAGCTGCTGGACGCAGAACGACCGTGGTCTGGTGTCTCGTCGGATCAAGGATGTGTTGAGCGAGCCGGACCGTCCGGTGTCAAGCGGCGAGGTGATCACAGACCTGGGAGAGCAGTTCCGTAACGTCCTGTACCGCGTACTGCGACCCATCCCGGCCGAGGCTCATCTGGCGCGGCGCCCGTACGAGCGCGGCGGCCGTCACCTCACTCGCTGGGTGAAGACCTACTCCCGCCATCGCGTGTACGAAGGGCTTTCAAGACAGGTTCTCGCCCCGGGGCGTTCCGTCGGCCGTAAGGACCACGATGCAACGCCGATCACCACCCGCCAGATCGCGGAGAGCCTGAGGGCCGGACCGCGTGGTGAGTGGGCGAACCATGCCATCGACGTTGCATTGCCGCTGGTCTGTTCCGAGCAGGAGCTACCCATCGGCCCGTACACACTGGGCTGCTGGTTAGGGGACGGGACGACCGGAGCCGCCACCATTACAGGCATTGACCAAGAGATCCTCGACGGGATCAGGTCTGAGGGCTACGAGGTCCGCAAGCAACCAGCCAGTGAGTTTCTTCACACCATCTCCAACCGGCAGGAACGCGAGCGTCGGATCGTGGATGCCCTACGTCTGGTGGAGGAGGGCGTGAGTGGGCCGCAGGCTGCTCGTCGGGTGGGGGTAGCCGTTACCGCTGTCTATCTGGCCCGCAAGGCTGGGCTACCCTGCGACGACGCTTCGCCCGGTCCAAGGCGCACGGCGACTGCCCTGCCTTACCGTACGATGCGGGCCTTGTTCCGAGAGATCGGCGAAAAGCACATTCCCTTCCCCTACCAGCGTGGGTCCGAGACCCAGCGACGGGCTCTGCTGGCTGGGCTTCTGGACACGGACGGCACGGTGTCGAAGCGCGGAGGGGTGGAACTGGCTCTCACATCCGAGCGGTTGGCACGAGACGTACTCGAGTTGATTCTGGGTCTGGGCTACCAGGCGACGATGACGACAAAGCCCGTGAAGGGCCGGTCCTCGGCGACGTCCACCTGTTATCGGATCCACTTCACCCCAGCAGACAGGGTCTTCCGGCTTACCCGGAAGGCGGATCGGCAGATCACGCAGAATCGTCCCAGCACGACAAGGCGCTACATCGTCGATGTACGGCCGGTGCCCTCAGTGGCGGTGCGCTGTATCGAGGTGGACAGCCCCAGTCATCTGTTCCTGGCCGGTAGGACTCTGGTTCCCACACACAATTCCAGCCTCCTCAACTCACTCCTGGTGTCGATCCTCACCCGGGCGACTCCGGACGAGGTGCGTCTTCTGCTGGTGGATCCGAAGCGAGTTGAACTGACCAGTTACGAGGGCATCCCGCACCTGGTCACGCCGATCGTGACCAACCCGAAGAAGGCGGCCGACTCGCTGGAGTGGGTCGTCCGCGAGATGGACATGCGCTACGACGACCTCGCCGCCAACGGGGTCCGGCACATCGACGACTTCAACCGCAAGGTGCGCAACGGCGAGATCAAGGCGCCGCCGGGCAGCGAGCGGGAGATGCGGCCGTACCCGTACCTGCTGGTGATCGTGGACGAGCTGGCCGACCTGATGATGGTCGCGCCGCGCGACGTGGAGGACTCCATCGTCCGGATCACCCAGCTCGCCCGGGCCGCCGGCATCCACCTGGTCCTCGCCACCCAGCGACCCTCGGTCGACGTGGTCACCGGCCTGATCAAGGCGAACGTGCCGTCCCGGCTCGCGTTCGCCACGTCCTCGCTCGCCGACTCCCGGGTCATCCTGGACCAGCCCGGCGCGGAGAAGCTGCTCGGCCGCGGCGACGGCCTGTTCCTGCCGATGGGCGCGTCGAAGCCGCAGCGCATCCAGGGCGCCTGGGTGACCGAGCGCGAGATCTCCGACGTGGTGAAGTTCTGCAAGGATCAGCGCGAGCCGGAGTTCCGCCCGGACGTGCTCACCCCGGCGCAGGACAGCAAGAAGAAGATCGACGAGGACATCGGCGACGACCTGGACCTGCTCGTGCAGGCGGTCGAGCTGGTGGTCACCTCGCAGTTCGGGTCGACCTCGATGCTGCAGCGCAAGCTGCGGGTCGGCTTCGCCAAGGCGGGCCGGCTGATGGACCTGATGGAGACCCGGGGCGTGGTCGGCCCGTCCGAGGGCTCCAAGGCCCGCGACGTGCTGGTCAAGCCGGACGAGCTGGAGGAGGTCCTGGCCGGCCTGCGCGGCGACGGGGACTGACCTCTGGACATGACGACGGCGGCTCCACCATGAGGTGGGGCCGCCGTCGTCGGTTGCGGATCAGTTGAGCAGCGCGGCGACGAGCACGGCGCCGATGATCGCGCCGACCACGCTCGCGGCGGCGGCGTACCAGCCCAGCGGCTTGTCACCGAGGACGGCGCCGACGATGCCGAGGATCAGGCCGAGAACCCCGAAGATCAGCGGGGACAGGAAGATCGCGAGGGCGGCGAAGACGAACGCGATGATCGTGCAGATCCGGGCGGCGTTGCTGCGCGGACGGGCGCTGGCGTGGATGTCGGCCATGGGGTCCTCCGTGATGATCGCTCTGTCGGTCAACGGGAGACCGGGTACCCCGGGCGATGCATCGTCCAAACCGGATGCCTGGGATCAGGCGAACAACTTCAGTCCGATCACGCCGGCGACCACCAGCAGCAGGCAGGCCACGCGCGGCAGGTTGACCGGCTCACCGAGCGCGAGCATGCCGACCAGCGCGGTACCGACCGCGCCGATGCCGACCCACACCGCGTAGCCGGTGCCGACCGGGATGTCGCGCAGCGCGTACGCCAGGCCGGCCATGCTGCCGACCAGCGTGACGGCGAAGACGGCGGAGGGGAGCGGACGGGTGAAGCCGGCGCTGCGGTCCAGCGCGATCGCCCACGCGGTCTCCAGGAGTCCGGAGATCACCAGCACGATCCAGGCCATGGGTATCACCTCTGACGGGCGGGCCCGGCGCGGAGCGGGCCGGGCGACGGTCGGGTCACGCGGGGCGTCTTGGCCTGACCGGGTACGCCCACCACTCGTCCGGGACGGCCCACGGGCCGTCGTGGCCGACGGTAGCACCGCCCCGGCCGGATCGTCCGTGGGTGAGAAAGGCCACCATCGGTGGAGTTGACGTCAACTTCAAGTTGCAGCATGCATGCCATGACCCTGCTCTTCTCCGACGACGACGTCGCGGCCGCCGTGGACGCCCCGCTCACCGTCGTGGCCATGCGGGACGCGCTGCTGGCCGCGCACGCCGGGCGGCTCGTCGCCCCGCCCCGGGCGTCCGCGCCGCTGGGCGGGGGCCGGATGGTGCTCACCGCCGGGCACCTCACCGGGCAGTGGTACGGCTTCCGCTCGTACGACACGTTCGGCCACCCGGGAGGCGGTCAGCTCGTCGTGCTGCACGACGCCACCACCGGGGCGGTACGCGCCATCGCCGTCGGCGAGGAACTCGGCTCCCGGCGTACCGGAGGACTCGGTGGCGTGGCGGTGGACGCCCTGGCCCGCGCGGACGCCGCCACCCTCGGCGTGGTGGGGTCCGGCCGGCAGGCGTGGTCCCAGGTGTGGGCCGCGGCGGCGGTCCGGCCGCTGCGCGAGGTGACCGTGTTCAGCCGCTCGGCGGCCCGGCGGGAGGCGTTCGCCGCGCGGGTCCGCGCCGAGCTGGGCGTGCCGGCCCGCGCGGTCGGCTCGGCCGCCGCCGCGGTACGCGACCGCGACGTCGTGGTGCTCGCCACCACCAGCACCGTCCCGGTGCTCGACGCCGCCGACCTGGCCCCCGGCACCCACGTCAACACGGTCGGCTTCAAGCAGGTCGACCGGCACGAGTTCGGCAGCGACCTGCTCGACGCCGCCGGCCTGCTGGTCACCGACTCACCCGGGCAGGCCGCCGCTTACGTCCCGCCGATGGTCGCCGCCGTCGAGCCGTACGCCGGGCGGCTGCGTGACCTGGGCGCGGTGCTGGCCGGCGCGGTTCCCGGCCGGACCGCCGCGGACCAGATCTCGGTCTTCTGCTCCACCGGCCTGGCCGGCACCGAGGTGTTCCTCCTCGACCGGCTGGCCCGTACCCCGGCGCACGCACGCCCGCGGCGGTGAGAGGGGAACCCTTCTCTACCGCAGGCGTTAACAAGGGGCCCTTCCTTGCACCTGTACCCTCGGATGGTGTCTGCCTCCTCCTCCACCCCGCGATCCGACGGGCGCCGCGTCGCCCTGCTGACCCTCGGCTGCGCCCGCAACGAGGTCGACTCGGAGGAACTGGCCGCCCGGCTGCACGCCGACGGGTGGCAGGTCACCACCGACGGCGAGGGCGCCGACGTGGTGGTGGTGAACACCTGCGGGTTCGTCGAGAAGGCCAAGCAGGACTCGATCCAGACGCTGCTGGCCGCCGCCGACACCGGCGCCAAGGTGGTCGCCGCCGGGTGCATGGCCGAGCGGTACGGCCGTGAGCTGGCCGACAGTCTCCCCGAGGCGCAGGCGGTGCTCAGCTTCGACGACTATCCGGACATCGCCTCCCGGCTCGACTCGGTGCTGGCGGGCGAGGCGATCGGCGCGCACACCCCCCGCGACCGGCGGGAACTGCTGCCGCTGACCCCGGTGCAGCGCCGCGACGCGGCGGTGTCGCTACCCGGGCACGGCACCCCGGCCCGGGTCGCCCCGGAGACCGACGCGCACACCCCGGCGCACCTGCGGCAGGTGCTGCGGCACCGGCTCGACACCGGCCCGGTGGCCTCGCTGAAGCTCGCCAGTGGCTGCGACCGGCGCTGCGCCTTCTGCGCCATCCCGGCGTTCCGCGGCGCGTTCGTCTCGCGTACCCCGGACGAGCTGCTCGCCGAGGCCGAGTGGCTGGCCAAGACCGGCGTACGCGAGCTGGTGCTGGTCAGCGAGAACTCCACCTCGTACGGCAAGGACCTGGGCGACCCCCGCGCGCTGGAGAAGCTGCTGCCGCAGCTCGCCGCGATCGACGGGATCGTGCGGGTACGCGCCAGCTACCTCCAGCCCGCCGAGACCCGCCCCGGCCTGGTCGAGGTGATCGCCACCACGCCGGGCGTGGCCGCGTACTTCGACCTGTCGTTCCAGCACTCCAGCGAGCCGGTGCTGCGCCGGATGCGGCGCTTCGGCTCCACCGACCGGTTCCTGGAGCTGCTCGCGTCGGCCCGCGCGCTGGCGCCGGACGCGGGCGCGCGCAGCAACTTCATCGTCGGCTTCCCCGGCGAGACGAAGCAGGACGTGGCCGAGCTGGTCCGCTTCCTGACCGAGGCCCGGCTGGACGCGATCGGCATGTTCGACTACAGCGACGAGGACGGCACCGAGGCCGCCGGGCTGACCGGCAAGGTGTCCGCCGCCACTGTGAAGCGGCGGTACGACAAGCTCAGCGCGCTGGCCGACGAACTCTGCTCGCAGCGCGCCGAGGAGCGCCTCGGCGCGACGGTGGAGGTGCTCGTGGACTCGACCGCCGACGGTGTGGTGGAGGGGCGGGCCGCCCACCAGGCACCCGAGGTCGACGGCTCGACCACGCTCGTCGCACCCGTCGGCGGCGGCGTCGATCTGGCCGCGCTGCGCCCCGGTGACCTGGTCCGGGCCACGGTGACGGCGACCGAGGGCGTGGACCTGATCGCCGTGCCGGATGAGATGATCTCGGCGGCGCCCGGCGCGGCACGGTGACGGCGGGCCCTGATGGAGCGGGGAAGCCACGTGGGGCGATGCGGGACATGACGGGAGCGGAGTCGACGGCGGCTGCCCCCGTACCGCTGCTCAACGCGGCGAACCTGCTCACCGGCGCGCGGCTGGTGCTGGTGCCGGTCTTCGTGGCCACCGTGATCGCCTCCGGCATGAGCCACGCGGGCTGGCGTACGGCCGCCTGCCTGATCTTCGTGGTGGCCTCCGCGACCGACCTGGTCGACGGCTGGATCGCCCGCCGGTACGAACTCGTCACCTCGCTGGGCAAGGTCGCCGACCCGATCGCCGACAAGGCGCTCACCGGCGCGGCCCTGGTGCTGCTCTCCTTCTACGACCGGCTGCCCTGGTGGGTGACGGTGGTGATCCTGGCCCGCGAGCTGGGCATCACCGCGCTCCGCTTCTGGGTGATCCGGCATGGCGTGATCGCGGCCAGCCGGGGCGGCAAGGTCAAGACGGCGCTGCAGATCCTGGCGATCACCTGGTACCTCTGGCCGATGCCGGAGGCGCTCGCCGCGATCGGGCCGTGGATCATGGGGGCGGCCGTGGTGGTCACCGTGGTCACCGGGTTCGACTACATCGCCCAGGCGTTGCGGCTGCGCCGCCCGGCCCGTTGAGCCGGTCGGCGGGTCCGGCGATCCGGTCGGCCGACGAGTAAGCCGGCGCGGTGCGGGAAATGGGGGCGGGCATGGACACGGACGCGAGGGACCCCCGGCCCGCCGGCAGCCCGGCGGCTGCCGTGGTGCACCGGCTGCACGAGTGCGGCGAGACGCTGGCCACCGTCGAGTCGCTGACCGGCGGTCTGCTCGCCGCCGCGATCGTGGAGATCGCCGGGGTCAGCTCGGTCTACCGGGGCGGCCTGGTGGTCTACGCCACCGAACTCAAGGCGACGCTGGCCGGCGTACCGGAGGGCCTGCTGGCCGACCGCGGCCCGGTCGACCCGGACGTGGCGGCGGCGCTGGCCGAAGGCGGACGCCAGCGGTGCGGTGCCGACTGGGGCCTGGCCACCACCGGTGTGGCCGGGCCGGAGCCGCAGGACGGCAAGCCGGTCGGCCTGGTCTACGTGGCGGTCGCCGGGCCGGACGGCACCGGGGTGCGCCGGCTCGACCTCGACGGCGGTCGCGACCACATCCGCTCGGCCGCGGTGATCGAGGCGCTGCGCCTGCTCGCCGACCGCATCCAGCTTCCCGGGGACGCCGACGCCGCCGAGGCGGCGGGGGCCGGCCACCGGTGAGCCGGCGGTCCCGCCGGCACGCCCGGCGGCGGGACCGCCGGACCGGCCGATCCGCCCGGATTTCCGAGGCGGGGTGGGATGTCGTCGTGGCGACCAACGGGTACGGTTGCGGGAAGGCTCCGGCGGTCGCCGTCGGCGCCGGAGCGGTCCGCCGCGTCCGGCGCGACGCGGACGGCCGGGGATGGTGGTCCCGTTCAGGGGGAGGTGCGATGGTCCTGCTACGCCGGGTGATCGGTGACGCGCTGCGAGCACGCAGGCAAGGGCAGCACCGCACCCTCCGCGAGGTCTCCTCCGCCGCCAACGTCAGCCTCGGCTACCTCTCCGAGATCGAGCGCGGCCAGAAGGAACCCTCCAGCGAGCTGCTGGCCGCGATCTGCGACGCGCTCGGTGCCCGCCTGTCCGAGCTGCTGCGTGAGGTGAGCGACACGGTCGCCCTGGCCGAGCAGATGCCAGGCGTGCTGGTGCCGGTGGCCGACGAGTCGGCCCCGGTGGCCCCGGCCGCCGTGCGCAAGGCGACGAACCGGGGTGTCCGGCAGGTCACCTCCGACGGCGGCGTCGCCGTCCAGGTCCGGCAGGACTCGCCGCTCAAGGCCACGCTGCGCAGCACCCGGGTACGCCCCGCCGAGCGGGATGTGGTCTGCGCCGCCTGACCCGGCCCGTCACGTCATGGGCGGTGCTGGCGTCCGCGTCGTACTGTTGATCAGGAGCGTACGGGTGCCGGGGTGGCGTCCGGCTGGGACGATGTAGGCGCGACGCTACTGAGGGGACGAGGCGGAGATGGCTAACCCGTTCGTCAAGGGTTGGAAGTACCTGATGGCGCTCTTCGGCGCCAAGATCGACGAGCACGCCGATCCGAAGGTGCAGATCCAGCAGGCCGTCGAGGAGGCGCAGCGCCAGCACCAGGCGCTGGTCCAGCAGGCGGCGGCGGTGATCGGCAACCAGCGCCAGCTGGAGATGAAGCTGTCCCGGCAGATGACCGAGGTGGAACAGCTCCAGGGCAACGCGCGGCAGGCGCTCGCAGTGGCCGACCAGGCCCGCGGCAAGGGTGACGAGGCCGAGGCCGGTCGCTACGAGCAGACCGCCCAGATGCTGGCCACCCAGCTGGTCTCCGCCGAGCAGGCACTGGAAGACCTCAAGACGCTGCACGACCAGGCGCTCGGCGCGGCCGCACAGGCCCGCAAGGCGGTCGAGAACAACTCGATGATCCTCCAGCAGAAGCTGGCCGAGCGCACCAAGCTGCTCAGCCAGCTGGAGCAGGCCAAGATGCAGGAGAGCGTGGCCCACTCGCTGGAGTCGATGTCGTCGCTCACCGCGCCCGCCAACACCCCCTCGCTGGACGAGGTCCGCGACCGGATCGAACGCCGCTACGCCACCGCCATGGGCCGGGCCGAACTGGCCGGCAACTCGGTCGAGGGCCGGATGCTGGAGGTCCAGAAGGCCACTCTCGACTCGGCCGGATCGGCGAGGCTGGAGCAGATCCGGTCGAGCATGGCCGGCGAGCAGCTCGGCAGCCGGTCCGAGACCCCCGCCGTGGGGCAGCCGGCCGACCCGGCCGCCGCCGCCCGGCTCGACGAGATCCGGGCCAGCATGAGCCGGGAACGCGGCACCGGGGAGACCACGACCGGCTGACGGAGGGGCGGACACGATGGCGGACGAACGGGCCCGGCACTTCCGCAGGCTGCGCAGGCTCCGCAACTCGGCGCGGCGGTGGAGCGTGCTGGCCGGAGGACTCGGCGGTGCCGCCGCGGTGCTGACCCCGTACGCCGGACTGGGCCTGGCGGACGCGGCCTGGGCCGGCGCCGCGGGCAGCGCGATCGCGGTGGCCGCCTGGCGCTGGGTCGACCACCGCGCGCTCGCCGCCGTGCCGCCCCCGCCCGCCCTGGACCCGGCCGAGGCCGCCGCCCGTTCCCGCGCCCGGCTGGTCGCCGCCGTCGAGCGGCTCCCCGTGGGCCCGGGCGTCGTGGCCGAGGTACGCCGGGTCCGCTCCCGCCTCGCGCTACGTGGCACCGCCGCGGCCGAGCCGTGGGCCCGGCTGGACCGGGCCGCGCTCACCCTGGCCGGGCTGGCCGGGCGGCTGACCGGGCTCGCCGAGCCGGCGGTCCGGGAGGCGGCCGAAGCGGACCGGTCCCTGCGCGAGCTGGCGACCCGGCTGGCGGGCGTGGAGCGCGCGGCGAAGCTGACCCCGCAGAGCCCGCTGAACGAGGTGCACGCCACGCTCGTGGCCCAGCTGGAGGACGGGGTGGCCGCGTACGAGCGGCTGGTGGTGGCCGCCGCCGGTTACGTGGCCGAGGAGGCGCGTCCGAACACCGAGCACCCGGCCGCCGCGCGCCTGACCGAGGCCACCGACCTGCTGCACGGTGTGGCCTCGGCCCTGGCCGAACTCCGCACCCCGCTGCGCGCCCCCTGACAGTCCCCGCTGCTCCGGCCGGCTCCCGCCCCCGCGCCCCGAGGGAGGGGGAGGGGTCAGGTGGGGGTTGTGGTGCGGGTCGGGGCGGTCCAGGGGGAGGTGCCTACGACGTTCGTGGCTCTTACCCGGTAGTGGTAGGTAGTGCCTCTCGTCAGGCCGGTGTTGGTGAAGCCGCGGCCGGTCACGTGGAACGTCGCCGGTTCACGGGTGAAGGCGGCGTCGGTGGCGCGCTGCACGACGAACCCGGCGCCCGGTCCGGTCGGCGTCGGTGCCGACCAGCTCACCGTCACGGTGGCGGTGTCCGGCCCGGACACGCTCGCGGTGACGCTCACCTCGGTGGGCGCGACCGGCCGGGCGGGGGTGGTCACGGTGGCCACCGTCGACCAGGGGGAGGCGGCCCCCAGGTACGTCGTGCGTACCCGGTAGTAGTACGTGGTGTCCGGCGCGACGGCCGGGTCCACGTGGGCCTCGCCCACGGCGATGGCCGTGGTGCCCGGACCGCTGGTGAACGTCGGGTTCGTGGCCCGCTGCACGTCCACCCCGGTGGCGAAGGAGTGGTTGGCCCAGCGCAGCGCCACCCGTAGCGGCGCGGCCGGCGGCAGCACCGCTGTCAGCCGGGCCGGCGCGGTGAGGTGCACCGCCGCCGGTACGGCGTTGGACCAGGACGAGCAGCTCACCGCGTTCTCGGCCCGGATCCGGTAGTGGTAGGTGACGCCGGGGGTGACTGTGGCGTCGGTGTACCTCGTGGCGGTGGCGGCCACGGTGATCTCGGTCAGCCCGGTGGTGAATGTGCTGTCGGTGGCGCGTTGCAGCCGGTGGCTGGTCGGTACGGGACGGCTGCCGTTGCCGGTCCACGTCAGGGCGATGGCGGGGAGCGCGGTGGCGCTGCCGGGCGCCGGGGTGGCGGTGAGCCCGGTCGGCGCCCTGGGCGCGAGGCGCAGGACCAGCGGGCGGCTCATGCCCTGGTCGCGCAGTCCGGCCGAGCGGGTCTGCCAGCGGTACTCCCAGCCCAGGTTGACCAGCTGGTTGACCACGACGGCGGGGCGGCCGTCGGCCGGGCTGACCGGACCGGCGTCCAGCCGTGCGCCGGCCGGACGGGCCGGGTCGAGCAGCCGTACGCTGTCGCCGATCTTGAAGGGCAGGGTGGGCGGGACGGGGCGCAGCGCCACCACCACGTCCTCCCGGGGGTTGACCCGGACGGTGTCCTTCCAGCCCAGCTCGCCCGGGTCCGGCGGGCGGACCGTGCCGTCCCAGCCGACCCGGTTGACCAGCTGCACGTCGCAGCCCTCGATGTGGACGGGGTGGGTACGCGGGGCGTCGCCGACGATCCGCCAGAGCTGGGTGCCGTCGCCGGGCGCGCCGACCGCCACGGCCGGGTCGGTGGCGTGCAGCACCTCGGTGGCCGGGTCGGCCGGCCCCAGCGGCAGGGTGGCCGGGGCGAGCGGCCCGCCGACCGGGTGGCCGACGCCGAGCCGTCCCACCGCGCGGCCGTGCCGGGCCTCGAACACCTGCCCGACCGACTTCACCGCCAGCGGCAGCGTGACCGGGGCGGTCGCGCCGGCCGGGGTGAACGTGACCGAGGTGGCCCGCGCGGGAACGAGCGTCGGGCGTGGGGTGGAGGTGCCGATCGCGGCGTCGTACGCGGGTTGCGGCACGATCGGCGGCGGCTGGCTGCGGGCGTACGCCCCGGGCAGCCGGTCGGCGAGCCGCCGGGTGTCGTACGGCTCGGCGGGGGTGCCGGTGACCCGGATCTGGAGCAGGGTGCGGGTGTTCGGGCCGTACCCGGGGCGGGTCGGCGGCAGGCCACCGGCGGCGGTCCGGTCCGGCGCGCCGGTGTGGTGGTCGTAGCGGGGATCGAACCGGGGCAGCGGTGCGGGGCAGTCGTTGTAGAGGATGAGCGTGCTGCCCGGCGGGACGGTGGAGAAGTCCACCACCACGTCGGCCCGTTCGCCGGGGGCGAGCAGCAGTGCGTGCCCGTCCACATTGAGCACGGTCGGGTCCTGCCTGTCGTACCGGTAGTCCACCGGCCGGTTCGTCAGCACCACAGGGGCCGGGAGCAGACCGCTCTCGTTGCCGATCTGGATCATCTCGGGTCCGGCGGCGGCCGGGTCGGGCACGCCGCCGTCGCGCCCGTCCACCGGCCAGTACGCGGGCCGTCCCGGCGCGCGTACCGCCTCGACCATCGGCACCTCACCGGCGCCCGGGTCGGCCGGGCTGCCGTCGTCGGCCCACATCGGCGCGTCCGAGGCGGCCCGGTAGAGCTGGAGGTTGAGCGCCCGGTCGGCGCAGGCGTTGAGGATCCGGAACCGGTACGCCCGTGGCGCGACCTCCAGGTACGGGTAGGCCACGCCGTTGACGAGCGGGGTGTCGCCGTACGCGTCGGGGACCGCTGACGGGTGCGGCACGCCGGGTACCAGCGGCGGCTCGTCGGGATCGGTGTCGGGGTCGTGGTGCGGGTTCGGCACCGGGGCGACCCACGGGCTGTGGCCGCCGTCCGGGTCGTGGGTCCACGGCCCGTAGTCCCAGCGCCCGGTGGGGTTGGTGCCGGTGAGCCGGTACGGGTTCTGCCGCGGCTGGTAGACGTGCGGGTGCCAGAGGCTGCCCTTGGCGCCCCAGCGGTCCCGGTCCCAGGTGGGGTCCTGGGCGGCGAGCTGCGCGTCGTCGGGGACGAACGTCTTGTCCTCGATCACCAGCGGGAGCTGGTCGGCGGGTAGCACGCCGTCGTCGACGAGCCGTTCCTCGGCCGGGTCGGTGAGCAGGTAGAGCGCGATCTGCCCGGAGTAGACGGTGAGCCGGGACAGGCCGAGCGTGTTGTCGTGCAGCCACATGAGCCGGCCGCTCTGGTCGTTCGGGAAGTACAGCGTGGTGGCCCCCGCTCCGGGTGGCGGCATGTCCGGCACCGGCGTCACGCCCACACCGGCCGGGTACGGGGTGATCTCGCCGGCCGGGGTCACCCACTGCCACGGGTTGCCGGCGCTGATCCATCCGGTCTGCGCGCCGGACAGGTGCGGCACGGCCCGGTTCTGCGGGTACGGCGCGGGACCGTCCAGCGGTCCGCCACCGGCGCCGTCGACAGTCTCGTCGACCGGCAGGAACAGCTCGCCGGCCCGTCCGGTGGGGAGCTGGTTGATGAACTTGATCCGCACCGGGCGGCCCCGCCGGGCCACGATCATCGGCCCGAGGTGCCAGGGGCGGCCGGGCGGGCTGACCGTGTTGTGCCCGGACGCGTCGGTGCCCAGGTTGAGCTGGCGGTAGCCGCGCAGCCGGGTGGCCGGCAGGTCGCGGTGCAGGCGTTGCGCGTACTCCTGGAGGCCGATCTCGTAGTAGTCGCAGCCCGGCCAGGTGATGGTGTCGGGAACGGCGACGGGCAGGCGTGCGCCGAGCCCGGCGGTGGCCGGCTGCCCGGGCAGCGGCAGCGGGTCGACGAACTTGCGGATGCCGGTGCCGGGCACCGGACTGCCGTCCGGGTCGAGCGTGGGCAGCGGGCTGGCGGCGGTGTTCGGCACCGGGCCGAACAGGCGCGGAACGGCGGCCGGGTCCAGGCTCGCCGGCGCCGGGCGGTGGGCGTCGTCGCCGTCCCGGGCGGCCGGGACGGCGGGCGCGACGGAACCGGCAGGCGCGGTCGGCGCGGTCTCGTCGGCGACGACGGCGGCGCGGTCGGGACGTCCGGGCCGGCTGCGGCGGAACAGCACCATGGCTCTCCCCGGGTCTGGGCGCGCCGGCCGACACCCCGGCGTGGCGGGCGTACGCGCTGATGACGATCCGTGAGCGTTCCACCGCAGCATGCGACGTCACAGGGGTGAGGCGGAAGTACCCAATCGTCCCTATCTCGGCCGATCTTGGGTGTTTCGTGGAAGTTCCACGCCCGGCTGGCAGGCCGGGCACCAGTAGGTGACCCGTTCGCCCAGTTCCTCCTTGCGGATGGCGGTCCCGCAGCGGCGGCACGGCTGCGCCCGGCGGCCGTAGACGTAGCTGGTCCCGCCCCGGTGCAGCACTCCCGTGGTGCTCTGCGTCCAGCGGCCCCGGTTGGCCGCCAGCAGCCGCTGGGCCAGCGCGACGGTGCCGGGCAGGTCCGGCACCGCGCCCACCGGCGTCCACGGCGACACGCCGCGCAGGAACAGCACCTCGCACTTGTAGAGGTTGCCCACCCCGGCCAGGTTGCGCTGGTCGAGCAGCGCCTCGCCGATGGTGCGGTCGGGGTCGGCCGCCAGCCGGCGGACCGCCTCGCCGGCATCCCAGTCCGGCCCGAGCAGGTCCGGGCCGAGGTGGCCGACGAGCGACTCCTCCTCGGCGGCCGGCACCAGTGCCAGCTCGTGCAGGTGGTAGCCGACAGCGACCGCGGCCGGGGAACGCAGCACCACCCGGATCAGGTGCGCCGGCCGTCCGCGCCAGCGCTCGCCCGGGGCGTACGCACGCCAGGCGCCGTCCATCCGCAGGTGCGAGTGCAGCGTCCAGGGCGCGGCATCGGTGGCCGCCAGGCGCAGCAGCAGGTGCTTGCCCCGGCTGGCCGACTCGCGCACCGTCCAGCCGGTCAGGTCGGTGGCGGCGAGCTGCGGCACGCGGAAGTCGGACCCGGTGAGCCGGGCCCCGGCGAGTGCGCGTTGCAGGACGCGCGCGGTGTTCCAGACGGTGTCGCCTTCGGGCACCCGGCCATTGTCCCCCGCCCGAGCGGAATTCGCATGTGTCGCTATTTGTACTGAGGTTCCACTTGATCTGCGGAAACGACACGATCAGGGGGTTCTGAGGAGAATGCTGATGGCCCGTTCCCGACGCCGTACCGTCGTCGCCCTGACCGCCCTGCTCACCGTGGCCGCCGGACTGCCCGGCACGCCCGCGCCGGCCGCGCCCCCGCCCGCCGCCGTACCGTCCCGCGCCGCCGCACCCGGCCCCGAGCGCTGGTCCGTCGACCTCGCCGTCGCCGGCGGCGACGACGTCAACGTCGCCTGGCGGTCCGGCCGCCTGCGGCTCGCCGACCCCCGTCCCACCGCCCGCACCCGCCCGGCCGCCGCCGGCGGACCGGTCGCCGAGGGCATCCTGCTCTCCGCGCCGCGCACCCTGGACCGGCCCGCGACCCGGGTACGCGCCCAGTTCGCCGCCCGCACCGGCGACGGAGGTACGGCGGTGGCCCAGGTACGTGGCTGGCGTACCCGCGGCTGGACCGAGTGGCGCGACGCCACCGAGGCGGTCTTCGACGCACCGGTCAGCCGGATCCAGGCCCGCGTCGTGCTGACCAGCAGCGACGCCGCGTCGGAGGCCACCGTCACCGGCCTGACCCTGGCCGCCGACCGGGTCGCCACCACAGCGGTCCAGCCGGCCGCCGCGCTCAGGTACCGGGTGTACGCGACCCGGATCGGCCTGGTCGGCGGCACCACCGCCAACGGGCACACGGTGCGCGCCCGGGACCACTTCGCGGCGCTGCCCACCCGGCGCGGCCTGTCCCCGCGCGGCACCGGCGACTACACGGTCAAGGTGTGCACCACGAGCGGCAGCCGCTGCGAGTACGCCCCGGTGTGGGACGTCGGCCCGTGGAACACCCGGGACGACTGGTGGAACCCGGCGTCGGTCCGGGAGAACTGGAAGGACCTGCCGCGCGGGTTGCCGCAGGCGCAGGCGGCGTACCAGAACGGCTACAACGGCGGGCGCGACCAGTTCGGCCGCACCGTGCGCAACCCGGCCGGGCTGGACCTGGCCGACGGGACGTTCTGGGACGGGCTGCGGCTCACCGACAACGCCTGGGTCGACGTGACGCTGCTGTGGACCGGGGGCGGAGCGCGGGCCGTGGTCGGCTCGGGGCCGCTGAATCTGCGCACCGGGGCGAGCACCTCGTACGCGAGCCGGGGCCTGGCCGCCACGTACGCCCACATTCCGGTGCAGTGCTACGTGACCGGGCAGCGGATCGCCGGCACGTACCGCACCACGACGAGGTGGTACCGCCTGGTGGGCGGCACCTACGTCAGCCACGCGTACCTGTCCTCGATCTACGGCGGCACAGTCCCCCGCTGCTGACCCCCTGCTCCCCTCGTTGATCTTGCGCTTGCGCCCCGACCTTCGGGGCTTCTGCCCTTGTGCCGGGGCGCCAAGTGCAAGATCGCGGGGTCAGGGGTGGGTGATCGTAACGACGTCGCCCGGGGCGGTGTGGAGGGTGTCGGCGGCCCGGCCGGTGTTCACCGCCACGGCGACCCGGCCGGCGGAGTCGACGTAGACCACCAGCGTGCCGGGCTCGGCGTCGCCGAACGTGCGGCCGTGCACCGCCTCGTGGCCGTTCACCAGTAATCGGGACGGCAGGCCGTCGAGCAGCGCGCCCGGTGCGGCGAGCTGGACGTTGCCGAAGTGGTCGACGGTCAGCACCTCGGCGCGGAGGCCGCCGGGCTCGGCGCGTACCACCGGTTCCGGCAGCCGGACCAGCGCGCCCGGGTCGACGGCCGGTCCCGCCCCGGCCGGCGGCGCGCCGAGCGCCAGCCGGGCTGCCACCGGCGCGAACACGTCCCGCCCGTGGAACGTGCGGGAGACGGACGGGCCGAGCCACTCCGGGTTGGTCAGCTCCACCGCGGCGGTCACACCCCCGAGAGCCTCCGCGGCCGCGATCAGCAGCCCGTTGTCCGGCCCGACCAGCAGCCCGCCGGGCGCGGCGAGCGCGACCCCGCGCCGCGCGGTGCCGACACCCGGGTCGACCACCGCCACGTGCACGCCCCACGGCAGGTACGGCACCGTCTGCGCGAGCACCGCCGCGCCCCGGCGCACGTCGGCCGGTGGGATCAGGTGCGACACGTCGATCACCCGGACAGCCGGGGCGAGCCGGGCCAGCACCCCGTGGCACGCCGCCACGAATCCGTCGGCCAGGCCGTAGTCGGTGGTCAGCGAGACACACAGCGGGCTGCCGTTCACCCGTTGCCCGCCCTGGTCACCTGCCGCGCCAGGCGCAGCTCGTCGTGCAGCGGGATCCCGTCCGCGCCGATGTGCGGAATGCTCGGCTTGACCGCCCGCCGTCAGCGCGGCACGGTCCCCGTCGCGCGCCTGTCGTACCCGGATCGAGGCCACCGGCACACCCTACGTTCCCGCGCCCCGGCGCACCGGGCGGTCAGCCGCGCAGGCGCAGACCGCGCGGGGTGGCGCGGAAACCGGCTGCGGTCAGCGCGTCGCGCAGCGGGGACGCGTGCACGGCTTCGCCGTCGGCGCGCTCCACCGAGATCGCGCCGAGCGCACCCGAGTGCACCGCGTCGGCGAGCGCCTTGCCGGCCGCGCCGAGCGTGTCGGTGTCGTCGGTGAACGACAGGATCGTCCGGCCGCCCCGCTCCACGTAGAGCACCAGGTCACCGCCGACGAGCACGACCAGCGCTCCCGCCTTGCGCCCGGCCCGGTGACCGGTGGCCGGTGCCACGCCGTCGCCGGAGTCGACCACGCGTTCCGGCCACGGCAGCGCCGCGCCGTACGGGTTGGCCGGGTCGGTGGCCGCGAGGACGACTGTCGGACCTCCCCGGCCCTGGCTGTCGTCGGCGAGCGCCCGGATGCGGTCCACCGCGCCGGGCACCGCGAACTGCGCCGCGCCGAGCCCTTCGACGAAGTAGCCGCGGCGCGCCGCCCCGCGTTCCTCCATCGCGGACAGCACCGGGTAGACCCCGGCGAAGCCGCCGGTGACCTGTTCGGCCACGACCGCGCCCCGGGTCACCACGCCGTGCCGCTCCAGCAGCAGATCGGCCAGGGCGGCGGCCCGGCGGGTGGGGTCGCTGTCGCGTTCGGGCAGCCGGGACCAGCGCCCGGCCATGATGGGCGGACCGCCCCGGCTGGGCAGCGCCACCCGGCCCGGCCGGCGGTAGCGGGTGCGCGGCGCCGAGGGCCGGGACCGGTGCGCCCCGCCCGCGCCGAGCGCGGCCCGCAGCGGGGCGAGCGTGTCGTTGGTGAGGTGACCGGCCCAGACCAGATCCCACACCGCGCCCGAGAGTGCGGCGTCGTCGGTGGCGCCGACCCGGTCGGACAGCGAACGGAAGAACAGCGCCTGCCCGTCGGCGAGCGCGTCCAGCACCGACTCGTGCAGCGGGGTCAGCGTGAGCGCCTCGTCCGGCGGCGGGAGCAGCAGCGGCGCCACGTCGGCGTACGCGAGCGTCACCCACCCGTCGCCGCCGGAGATCGCGCCCGCACCGGCCCACACCACCTCGCCACCGGCGCACAGCTCGTCGAGCTGGGCGGGGGAGTAGTCGGCGACCCGGGCGGGGAGCACCAGCCGTTCCAACGCGGACGCCGGCACGCTCACGCCCTGCAACTGCTCGACGGCCGCGGCGAGCGCCTCGACCCCCCGGGCCGACGAGCCGACCTGCTGCCAGCGGGGCAGGAACGTGGCGAGCGCGCGCGGCGGCACCGGCTCGATCTCCCGGCGTAGCGCCGCCAGCGAGCGGCGGCGCAGCAGACGCAGCACCTCGGCGTCGCACCACTGGGTGCCCACACTGTCCGGCGCGAACTCGCCCGAGACCACCCGGCCGCCCGAGGCGAGCCGCCGCAGCGCCTGCTCCACCACGAACACGCCGAGCCCGAACCGGGCCGCGCAGGTGGCGGCCGCGAACGGGCCGTGCGTGCGGGCGTACCGGGCGACCAGGTCGGTGAGCGGATCAGCGACCGGTGCGAGGTACGCCTCGGCGACCCCGACGGGCAGCGCCACCCCGAGCGCGTCGCGCAGCCGGGCGGCGTCCTCGACGACCACCCAGCGGTCCTCGCCGGCGATGCGGACCCGCAGCACCCGCCGGGCCGCCGCCAGCTCGCCGGTCCAGGACTCCGGTACGCCCCGCTCGGCCAGCTCGGCGCCGCTCAGGTCACCGACCACGCGCAGCAGCTCGACCACGTCCTCCGGGTCGCGGGGCCGCCGCTGCTCGGTACGCCAGCGCAGTTGCCGTGCGGTCTCGGCGAGCACCTCCGGGTCGAGCAGTTCCCGCAGGTCGACCCGGCCGAGCAGCTCGCCGAGCAGCCCGGAGTCGAGCGCCAGCGCGGCGGCCCGCCGCTCGGCCAGCGGGGCGTCGCCCTCGTAGAGGAACGCGCCGACGTATCCGAACAGCAACGACCTCGCGAACGGCGACGGGCGCTCGGACTCCACCTCGACCAGGCGTACCTTGCGGGCGGCCAGGTCGCGCATCAACTCGCCCAGCGCCGGCTGGTCGAAGACGTCCTGAAGGCACTCGCGGGCGGCCTCCAGCGTGACCGGGAAGTCGGCGTACTCCCGGGCCACGTCGAGCAGCTGCGCGGCGCGCTGGCGCTGCTGCCACAGCGGCTGCCGCCGGCGGGGGTCACGGCGTGGCAGCAGCAGCGACCGGGCCGCGCACTCGCGGAACCGGGACGCGAACAGCGCCGACGTGCCGACGGACTCCTCGACGAGCTGGGCGATCTCGTCCGGCTCGAAGACCACCACGTCGGCGCCGGGCGGGGTCTCGGCGGTGTCCGGCAGGCGCACCACGATGCCGTCGTCGGAGGGCATCACCTGGGCGTCCACGCCGTACCGCTCGGCCAGCCGGCGGCCGATCGCCAGCGCCCACGGCCCGTTGACCCGCGCGCCGAGCACCGAGTGCACGGCGAGCCGCCAGTCGCCCAGCTCGTCGCGGAACCGCTCGACCACCACCGTCCGGTCGTCCGGCAGCGCCCGGGTGGCCGCCTTCTGCTCGCGTAGGTAGTTCATCAGGTTGCCGGCGGCCCAGTCGTCCAGCCCGCCGGCCCGCAGCGCCGCCACCGCGTCGGCGTCGGACTGCCGCAGCAGCGCCCGGACCCGGGCGCCGATCGCCCGCCCCAGCTCGACCGGGCGGCCGAGCTGGTCGCCCTTCCAGAACGGCATCCGGGCCGCCTGACCGGGCGCGGGGGAGACGAGCACCCGGTCGGGGGTGATCTCCTCGATCCGCCAGGACGACGAGCCGAGCAGGAACACGTCACCCACCCGGGACTCGTAGACCATCTCCTCGTCCAGCTCACCGACCCGCGCCGCCCGCTCGGCGCTGGCCAGGAACACACCGAACAGGCCCCGGTCGGGGATGGTGCCGCCGCTGGTCACGGCGAGCCGCTGCGCGCCGGGCCGGCCGGTCAGCACGTCGGTGGCCCGGTCCCAGACCAGCCGGGGACGCAACTCGGCGAACGCGGTGGACGGGTAGCGCCCGGAGAGCATGTCGAGCACCGCGTGCAGCGCCGAGTCGGGCAGCTCCGCGAACGGTGCCGCCCGGCGGACCAGCACCGCCAGGTCGCCGAGCCGCCACGGTTCCAGCGCCACCATCGCGACGATCTGCTGGGCCAGCACGTCGAGCGGATTGCGCGGGTAGTGCAGCTCCTCGATCGCCCCCGCGCCCATCCGCTCGGCCACCACCGTGCAGGAGAGCAGGTCACCCCGGTGCTTGGGGAAGACGACGCCGCGCGAGACCGCGCCGACCTGGTGCCCCGCCCGTCCCACCCGTTGCAGCCCGGCCGCCACGCTCGGCGGTGCCTCGATCTGCACCACCAGGTCGACGGCACCCATGTCGATGCCCAGCTCCAGGCTGGACGTGGCGACCACGGCGGGCAGCCGGCCGGACTTGAGCGCCTCCTCGATCTGCTTGCGCTCCTCGCGGGACACGCTGCCGTGGTGCGCCCGGGCGATCACCGCCGGCGCGCCGGCCGCCGCACCGGACTGCGCCATCACCTCCGCCGGCTGGCGCGGCGCGCTCACCGGCCCGCCGAACGCCTCCGCCGCTCGCCGCGCCCGGCCCTCGTGGACCGGCTCGCCGCCGGACACCGGGCCGAGCCCGCCGAACGGCCCGTCGCCGTCGCGCGGACGGCCGTCGCCCGGCTCGCCACCGCGCAGTGGACCGAGCCCGTCGGCGTCGTCGAGCCCGTCGCCGTCCGGGCCGGGCAGCAGATCGGATACGCGCACCGGCTCCCCGCCCCGGGCCACGCGGCTGCCCTCCGGGGCGGACGCCGCCTCCGTCTCCTCGGCGGCCAGCTCGTTGAGGCGGGCGCAGAGGCGTTCGGCGCTGCGCCGGGAGTTGGTGAACACGATCGTGGACCGGTGTGCGCAGATCAGCGCGAACACGCGTTCCTCGACCGCCGGCCAGATCGACGGGCGGCGGGGGGCGAGGCCGCCGAGGTCGTCCTCCGGCGGCTCCTGCTCGTCGAGGCGCGTCATGTCCTCCACCGGGACCTGGACGCTGACCTCGATGGTCTTGTCCGAAGGTGGCTGCACCACGTCGACCGGGCGCGCGCCGCCGAGGAAGCGGGCGCACACGTCGATCGGCCGGACGGTGGCGGACAGCCCGATCCGCTGCGCGGGGCGCTCCAGCAGCGCGTCGAGCCGTTCCAGGGACAGTGCCAGGTGGGCTCCGCGCTTGGTGCCCGCGACCGCGTGCACCTCGTCCACGATCACCGTGTCGACGCCGCGCAGCGAGTCGCGGGCGGCGGAGGTGAGCAGCAGGAACAGCGACTCGGGCGTGGTGATGAGGATGTCCGGCGGGGTGCGGGCGAAGGCCCGCCGTTCGTCGGCCGGGGTGTCGCCGGTCCGCATGCCGACGGTGATGTCCGGCGGGACCAGGCCGAGCCGGGAGGCGGCCTGTCGGATGCCGGTGAGCGGGGCGCGCAGGTTGCGTTCGACGTCGACGGCGAGCGCCTTGAGCGGGCTGACGTAGAGCACGCGGCAGCGGCGCCGGGGATCGGCCGGCGGCGGCTCCTTGGCGAGCCGGTCGAGCGACCAGAGGAACGCCGCGAGCGTCTTGCCGGAGCCGGTCGGCGCGACGACGAGGGCGTTGTGAGCGGCGGCCACCGAGCGCCAGGCGCCCTCCTGGGCCGGGGTGGGCGCGGCGAACGCCGCGGTGAACCACTCCCGGGTCGCCGCGCCGAACTCCTTGAGCACCCCACCTGACCGGTTCGCCTCGTCCGCCACGGTCCCATCCTGCCGCGCCGGTGTGACATCCGGCCGATCGCCGGAGCGTTCTGTCCGGGCGTCGGGGCCGGATTGTGGAATGCGCGTTTCTTCCGTTAAGTCTTACTTAACTGCTTGCTTGCGCAGTGCAACATAAAGTAACTTCACTCGCGATTGCGGCGTGGGCTGGAGGCTTGGATGACCGTCGAGGAACGAGGCTCCGGGCCTGGCACCGACCTGCTCCTCCGGAAGGTGGACAGCCGGCTGACCGCACTCCGCGCCGGGCTGCACGGTCCCGACCTCGAACTGGCCGAGGACCTGGCCCGGCGGCTGCGCGAGATGATCCTGGCCACCGCCCGTTCCAGCGCCGCCGACCGGGCGCGTGTCCGGGCCGCTGTGCACTACTTCGTCCAGCGCCGGGAGACCCGGGACGCCCGACTGCCGGTCCGCTCCCTCGCCGCGGCGCAGCGAGCGGCCGACCGGGCGGCGAGTCAGCTGGCGTGTGCCGACGTGGCGGCCGAGCGCCAGGCGGGCCGGCGCTGACGTCTCCGGGGCGTGAGCGGGGCCCGCCTACCGCGTTCACGGCCCTGAGGTCGCTTTTGTCCTGTATCAAGGAAGCATGTCCCTTCCCCGTGGTTCTCGGCATCCGCGGGCGCCGAGGCTCGGCGCGGGGCACGGCCCGGGCACTCCCGCATGATCCTGCTGCTCGCCCTGGCCTGGCAGGTCGGGCTGGCCGCGGCGGTGCCCGCCCTCATCCGCCCGCTGGGACGTGATGTCGGCTACCTCCTTGCCGTCGGTTACCTGGCCGGGGCCGCTCTGCTGCTCAGCCACCTCCCCACCATCCTGCGCGACGAGGCCGTGGAGGTCTCGTGGCGCTGGTTGCCGGCCATGGACATCTCCGTCGCCTTCCGGATGGACGCGCTCGCGCTGATCTTCGCGCTCCTGGTTCTGGCGGTCGGCGCGCTGATCATGATGTACACGCCGCGCTACCTGAGCGCCTCCGGCCGACACGCCACCCTGTACGTCACCCTGACCCTGTTCGCGGCCGCGATGCTGGGCCTGGTGCTCGCGAACGACCTTCTGGTGCTGTTCGTCTTCTGGGAGCTCACGTCCATCCTGTCGTTCGTCCTCATCGGCCGGAACCAGCCCTCGGCGACCCGTCCTGCGGCGCACGCGCTGTTGGTCACGTCCGGTGGCGGCCTCGCCCTGCTCGCCGGTTTCGTGGTGCTGATGGTCAGCCTCGGCACAAGTGATCTCACGCGGATCCTCGCCGAGCCCGATCGGGTGGCCTCCGGGCCCGCCGCGGCGGCCGGCGCGCTGATCCTGGTGGGGGTCTTCACGAAGTCGGCGCAGATGCCGTTCCACTTCTGGCTCCCCGGAGCCATGATCGCGATCACCCCGGTCAGCGCCTACCTGCACGCGGCCACGATGGTCAAGGCAGGAATCTATCTGGCCATGCGTTTCTCCGCCCTGTTCGGCGGCTACTGGCCCTGGCGGGTGACCCTCGTCGGCGTCGGTCTCGTGACCGCGGTGCTCGGCGCCTTCCTCGCACTGCGTCAGTACGACCTCAAGGCGATGCTGGCCTACTCCACGGTGAGCCAGCTCGGGCTGCTGATCGGCGTGATCGGGGTGGGAACCCCGGAATCCGACGCGGCAGCCATCCTCTACACGGCCGCCCACGCACTGTTCAAGGCGACGCTGTTCATGCTCGTCGGCATCATCGACCACGAGGCAGGCAGCCGTGACCTCCGCGAGTTGTCCGGCCTCCGCCGGAAGATGCCGGTCACGACCATGATCACCGCACTGGCGGCCATGTCCCTCGCCGGACTGCCGCCGACCATCGGGTTCGTCGGGAAGGAGGCGATCTTCGAGGCGTTCGGCAAGGCACCGGGCATTTCCTGGCCGGCATGGACTGCCGTGGGGCTGGCGGTCCTCGCATCCGTGCTCACCTTCGCCTACGCGGCGCGGCTCGTGCACGGCCTCTTCGCCGGCCCGTCCCGTCAGCGGGCGCTCTACGAGCCCTCCTGGTCGTTTCTGGCACCCGCGGCCGTGGCGGCCGTGGCGGCAACCGCGGCGGGGCCCCTGGTCGGCCTGATCAGCCCGCTCGTCGTCCGCGCCGCGAACAACGCCCGACCGCAGGGCGAACCGGCCGACCTCGCGTTCTGGCACGGTGTCACTGTTGCGTTGCTGCTCTCGGTGCTGACCTTCGTCCTCGGCACGGTGATCTTCGCGCTTCGACGGCGCGTCGACCGGCGACTCCTCCGCACCCCCACCCCGCGCCCGTTCGGGTGGCAGTTCGACCGCGGTTACCAGTGGCTGCTGCGCGTCGGCGAGTGGGTCGCAGCCCCGGCCCGCAGCAGCCGGGTCGGGCCCTTCCTGGCAGTTCCCCTGCTGGTGGTGATCGCGCTCGGTGCGGCGGGTCTCGCGTTGGCCGGACCCCTGCCGGCATCGACGGGAGACCTCACGCAGTTCGGTGACGTGGTCGTGCTCGCGCTGCTCGTGCTGGTGACCGCAGGACTGGTCGGCGCACGTTCGGTGCTGGCCGCGATCAGTCTGACCGGCGTCGTCGGGCTGATCCTGTCGGCCTGGTTCGTGACCCTCGGCGCGCCGGACGTCGCGGTGACCCTGTTGCTGGTGGAGGTGCTGACGACCATCGTGATGATGCTCGCCCTGCGCCGACGGCCCAGGGAACTGCACCGTCCGCGACTCCGGGGCTCGGCCGGTGCCGCCGCCCTCGCGGTCGGAGTCGGCGTGGTGGCCGCCGCCGCCACGGCCGCCCTCACCGGACGCCGGGAGACGTCCCCGCCCGGGCGGTACTACCTGGAGCGGGCCGAGGAGATAACCGGCGGTCACAATGTCGTAAACGTGATCCTGGTCGATTTTCGTGCGTTGGACACACTCGGTGAGGCGGTCGTCCTCACGGTCGTCGCGCTCGGTCTGGCCGCCCTGCTGCGGCTCGGCCCGCCGGCCTTGCGGGCGGGGTCCGCTCCGCCCCACCCGGACCTGGTCTTCTGCTTCGCCTACCGCGTGCTCACCCCGGTGATGCTGGTGGTCTCGGCGTATCTGTTCGCCCGCGGGCACGAGGAAGTGGGTGGCGGGTTCATCGGGGCCCTGGTCGCGGGCACCGCAGTGGGGCTCGGGCACATCGCCCACGCCGGGTCGGCGTCGCCGCCGCTCGGCTGGCTGCGAGCCCGGCCACTGCTCGTGTCAGGGCTGCTCCTGAGCCTTGTCGTCGGTCTGGCGCCGATGGCGTCGGGCAGACCGATCCTCAGCCCTGGAACCCTGCCGTTGCCCGGCCCACTGTCGCTCTCCTCGGCGACCCTGTTCGACCTGGGCGTCTACCTCATGGTCCTGGCGCTCGCCGTGTCCGCGGTACGCCGGCTCGGTGCGTCCATGGTCGACAGCCGCGCCGCCGGGGCGGAACCGTGAGCGCGGCGGCGCTCCTTGTCGGCCTGCTCGCCGCGGCCGGCACGTTCATGCTTCTCCGGGGGGCACAACTCCGGCTCATCATCGGCTTCATCCTGCTCACCCACGCCGTGAACGTGGTGTTGCTGTCCGCCGGAGGGCTGCGGTGGCGGGCCCCCGCCTTCGCCGGTGGCGGACCGGGACGCGCCGACCCGCTGCCTCAGGCGTTCGCCCTGACCGCCATCGTGATCACCTTCGGCATCACCATCTACCTGCTGGGGCTGCTGGTCAGGACCGGCCGGGACGCGGCCGGCGGCGGGGCGGATCCGACCGACGACGACCGGGCGGAGACCCGGCCGGGCGACGGACGCGAGCAGGACGAGCTGTGATCGGATCCCTGGTCGTGGTACCGGTGGTGGCGCCGCTGGCCACCGCTGCGGTGCTGCTGGCGTTCGCGAGGCGTCGGGCGTTGCGCCGCGTGGCCGGCCTGGTCGTGTCGGGCGTCGTACTGGTCGCCGCGGTGTGTCTGCTGATCATGGTCCGGGACGGCTCGGTGCTCGCCGTGCGGATCGGCGGGTGGGCGCCGGTGGTGGCCATCGGCTTCGCGGCCGACACGTTCACGGCCCTCATGCTCTGCGCCGCCGCGCTGGTGGTGCTGGTCTGCCTCGCCTCGGCCGCGGCCACCGGGCAGGACGGTCACCCGTTCTTCGTGCCGTTGGCCCTGGTGCTCGCGGCCGGCGCCAACGGCGCCCTGCTGACCGTCGACCTGTTCAACCTCTTCGTGCTGATCGAGGTCATGCTCGTGCCGTCCTACGTGCTCCTCGCCCTGCGCGGCGAAGCCCGGGACATGAGGGCGAGCCGGGTGTACGTCGCCACCAACCTGCTCGCCTCCACACTGCTGCTGACCGGCGTCGGTCTCCTGTACGGGGTTTCCGGCACCGTGCAGCTCGCCGAGCTCGTCGGTGCCGGCCGGGAATCGTCCCCGGCGGCCCTGGCGGGTGGGCTCGTCCTGGTGGCGCTGGCGCTGAAGAGCGCCGTCGTACCGGTGCACGCCTGGCTTCCGCGCAGCTACTCGGATGCGCCACCGGTGGTGGTCGCGCTCTTCTCCGGACTGCTCACCAAGGTGGGGCTGTACGCGCTCATCCGCGTGTTCGCGGTCGTCTACGGCGGCGCGGCGGACTACCTGTGGATCATCGGCGTCGTGGCGTTGGTGTCCATGGTCGTCGGCGTCCTGGGGGCGGTGGGCGAGCACAGCATGCGCCGGATCCTCTCGTTCCACATGGTCAGTCAGATCGGTTACGTGCTGCTCGGCCTCGCCCTCTTCACCGAGGCCAGCCTGACCGCCGCGATCTTCTATCTGGTGCAGTACATCCTGGTCAAGGCCGCTCTGTTCCTCAGCGTGGCGGCGGTACACGCGGATCGCGGCACGGACCGGCTGGCGTCGTTGGGCGGTTTGGCTGCGACCCGCCCGATCCTGGCCATGTCCTTCGCGGGGGCTGCGCTCTCGCTCGCCGGCCTGCCGCCCTTCTCCGGGTTCCTGGCCAAGTTCCTGCTCATCCGTGCGGCGGTGGACAGCGGAGCCTGGCTCGCGGTGGCGGTGGCCCTGGGAGTCAGCCTGCTCACTCTCACGTCGATGCTCAAGATCTGGGGCTCGGTCTTCTGGGGGCCGCCGGGCCCGGCGGAGCCGGTCGCGCTCGGAGAGGGGGCGCGGACCTGGGCTACGGCGTCCGCACTGACGCTCGCCGTGGTGACTCTGCTGCTCGGTCTCGCCGCCCAGCAGTTGCTGGTCCTCTCCGGGGAGGCCGCCACCGGCTTGACCGATCCGGTGGAGCACCCGCGGGTCGGACGGTGAATCACATGAGGCGCGGGACCGACCTGCCGTCGCGGCTGCTCCGGCGGACTCTCCGGATCATGCGCTTCGCCGGGTACTTCGCTGTCCAGTTGGTGCAGGCGAACTTCGTGGTCGTGCGGGAGATCGTGACGCCCGGTTCCGGGCTGTGTCCGGCGATTGTCCGGATCCCGCTACGGGCGAGAACCGACGGTGAGATCGTGTGGATGGTGCTCTTCGTCGGTCTGACGCCGGGCACCCTGCCGCTCGCGATCGACCGGCCCGCGCCGGCGATGTTCGTGCACGGCATGCACGTTCACGACGAGACGGCGTTCCGTCTCCGGCTCGCCACTCTGGAGGACCGGCTGTTGTCCGCTCTGCGCCCCGCCACCGCCGACGGGCGACAGTCCGGCCCGGCCGGAGACAACGACCGGGGGTGACGTGCTTCTTCTGGACATCGTGCTCGTCGCACTCGCACTGTCGATGATCCTGGTCATCGGCCGGCTGGTGATCGGCCCGTCCGACGCCGACCGGGCTACGGCGCTCGACCTCGCGTTCGTCCACGTCCTCGCCGCCGTCGCGGTTCTCGCCGCCCGGCTCGACATTCCCGCCATCCTGGATCTGGTCCTCGTCGGCACTCTGGTGGGTTTCCTGGCGACGGTCTCGCTGGCCCGGCTCCTCGACCGGGGCCGGTCGTGATCCGCCAGGTGCTGGCATCGGTCCTGCTCCTCGGTGGGGTGGGCCTGGTCGTCGTGAGTGCCGTCGGACTCGTCCGGTTGCCCGACGCCTACAACCGGATGAACGCGATCGCCAAGGCGGCCAGCCTGGGGGCGGTAGGCGTGCTGCTGGGCGTCCTGCTGCTCATGCCGAGCCTGCGAACCGGCGTCGTGCTGCTGCTCGCCATCGGGTTGCAGCTGTTCACCGCCCCGCTCGGCGGCTACGCTCTCGGCCGCGCCGCCTACCGGGCGGGAACGCCGCTCGCGCCGGTCACCCGGCGCGACGACCTCGGCGCCCGTGGGCCGACTCCGCCGTCGTCGTCCGGAGAGCCGGAAGCCTCGTGACTGTCGCATCGCCCGCCGTCACCGTCGCCGGTCGCCTTCGGATGAGCGGCCCGCCGACCGGCCGGGAGTACGGAGATCCGGTCGCCGCCGGACACCAGGTGGCGTGCCGGCCGGATCGGTGAACAGCGCCGAGCGCGGCCCGGCGCACCGGGCGCAGGGTGTTCAGATTCCCGGTTCTGTCGCGGCTGACCTGCCTATACTTCGGATGCCGAGTCCGTGGCGACGTCTGGGCGGGCGGGTCCGCGTCGGGGTCGGGGGTGACCGATGGACTCGAAGGGTACGGCCGATCCGCGCGATGGGGCGCACCACGAGATGTCGGCCCACGAGGTGGTGCTCCTCCTCGAGACCGACCCGCAGCGAGGGCTCGGCGGTGACGAGGCCGCCCGTCGCCGCGACCGTTACGGCCCCAACGTGCTGCCGACCGCGGGCGGTCCCGGGGTCCTGCGCCGGATCCTGGGGCAGTTCCATCATCCCCTGATCTACGTGCTGCTCGCGGCGACCGGGGTCACCGCCGCGTTGCGGGAGTACGTCGACTCCGCTGTGATCTTCGGGGTGGTGCTCATAAACGCCACCGTGGGGTTCGTCCAGGAGTCGCGGGCCGAAGCGGCGCTGGACAGCCTCCGGTCGATGGTGCGCACCGGGGCGCGGGTGATCCGCGACGGCGAGACCCGGTCGGTCGGCTCCGAGGAACTCGTGCCCGGCGACCTCGTCGAGTTGGAGCCGGGCGCCAAGGTTCCGGCGGATCTCCGGGTCGTGCACTCGGGCGGGCTGCGGGTGGACGAGTCCGCGTTGACCGGTGAATCAGTCCCGGTGAGCAAGGACGAGGCGGAACTGCCGGACGTGACGCCGGTGTCCGACCGCCGCAACATGGCCTACTCCGGCACGCTGGTCACGGCCGGCGGTGGCAGGGGCATCGTGGTCGCCACCGGCGCCCGCACCGAACTCGGGCAGATCCATCGGCTTGTGGGTTCGGCGGAGGCTCTGGCCACACCGTTGACCCGCAAACTGGGGTGGTTCAGCAAGGTGCTCACCATCTCCATCCTCCTGCTGTCGGCGGCCACCTTCGGCGTGGGGACGCTGCGGGGTCAGGAGCCCGTCGAGACGTTCACCGCGGCGGTCGCCCTCGCAGTGGGCGCCATTCCGGAAGGTCTGCCCGCGGCGGTCACCATCACGCTGGCCATCGGGGTGACCCGGATGGCTCGCCGCCGCGCTGTGGTCCGTCGACTGCCCGCCATCGAGACGCTCGGCAGCACCACGGTGGTCTGTTCGGACAAGACCGGCACCCTGACCGAGAACCAGATGACGGTACGTGCCGTCTGGACGCTCGACGGCGAGTACGCGGTCACCGGCTCCGGATACGCGCCGGACGGCGAGCTGACCGGCCAGGAGCAGAGGAGGGTCACGGCGGCCACGAGCAAGTCCCTGGAACGCTGTCTGCTCGCGGGCGCCGGCTGCAACGACGCCTGCCTCGGCCGCAGGGACGGCGAGTGGGTGCTGACCGGGGATCCCACCGAAGCCGCGATGCTCGTGGTCGCCACCAAGGGCGGACTCGGTCATGACGACGTCGTCCGGCGGTATCCGCGGTCCGAGACGATTCCCTTCAGTTCGGAACGGCAGTACATGGCCACTCTGCACCACGATCGCGACACGGGTCGCCCGTTCGGGTTGGTCAAGGGGAGTGTCGAACGGATCGTGGCCATGTCCGACGCCGCGATGCGCGCCGACGGGTCGCTTGACCCGCTCGACGACAAGCGGATCCTGCGGGCGGCGGAGGACCTGGCAGGTCGGGGCCTGCGGGTGCTGGCCACCGCCGAGCGTCCGCCCGGCGTCACGCGCGCGTTCGGCGAGGACGAGTTGCCGGGCACTCTGGTCTTCACCGGCCTGCAGGCCATGCTCGACCCGCCTCGGGCCGCCGCCACCTCGGCCGTCGAGGCGTGTCACTCAGCGGGCATCCGAGTCAAGATGATCACTGGCGACCATGCGGCGACCGCCTCAGCCATCGCCACCCAGCTCAAGGTGCTCGGAACGGACCAGCGCGACCGGGTGCTGACCGGGGCGGAACTGCGCGATCTGCCGGACGGCCGGTTCGCGGAGATGGTGGAGGAGACCGCCGTGTTCGCACGGGTCTCACCGGAGCAGAAGCTGCGGTTGGTCGAGGCACTCCAGGGGCGCGGGCACGTGGTGGCGGTCACCGGCGACGGCGTCAATGACGCTCCTGCCCTGAGGCAGGCCGACATCGGCGTCGCGATGGCCCGGTCCGGCACCGAGGTGGCCAAGGAGGCCGCCGACATGGTGCTCACGGACGACGACTTCGCCACCATCGAGGCCGCGGTGGAGGAAGGCCGCGGTGTGTTCGACAACCTGACCAAGTTCCTGGTCTGGACGTTGCCGACGAACCTCGGCGAGGGCCTGGTGGTACTCGTGGCGATCGTGCTCGGGGCCACGCTGCCGCTGCTGCCGACTCAGATCCTGTGGATCAACATGACCACCGCCGTGTTCCTCGGCCTGATGCTCGCCTTCGAGCCGAAGGAGGCGGGCCTCATGCGGCGGCCGCCCCGTGATCCCGCCCGCCCTCTGCTGACCCGCCCTCTGATCGTGCGGGTGTTCCTGGTGGCGGCGCTCCTCGTGGCCGGCGCCTCGTGGATCTTCCATTGGGAGCAGCAGACCGGGCAGCCGGTCGCCGAGGCGCGTACGGCCGCGCTCAACCTGTTCGTCGTGGTGGAGATCTTCTACCTGTTCAGCTGCCGGACGCTCAGCCGGCCGGTCTGGCGCACCGGTCTGATGTCCAACCGGTGGATCCTGCTGGGCGTCCTGGCGCAGGCGGCCGGCCAACTCGCCATCACCTACGTGCCCGTCATGAACCGGATCTTCGGCACGGCGCCGCTGTCAGGTGGGGCGTGGCTGCGAATCCTGGCGGTCAGTGCCGCCGCCGCGCTGGTGGTGGCGGTGGACAAGCGGCTACGGCGGCATCTGGTGTGACCCGGCCGGCGGCGGTCAAGTGGCCTAGCCGTCGGCGACCCGGGTAGTAACGGACATGACTCCGGCATCGTCGCCGGCCCGGAGCGGGCCGTGACTTCCTGGTGGTGGGTTCTCCTGGTGGCCGTCCTGTGGCTGACCGTCGGCCTGCTCACCGCGGGCTGGTTCGTGATCCGGGGTGGCCATCCCCACCTCTCGTGGTATCTCGTGGGTGGGCTGCTCGGCCCGCTGTTCATCCCGATCGCTGTGGAACGGGGCCGCGCCCGGCCGGCGGTGGTCGACGTGATGCACCGGCCCTCGTCCCGGGAGGGCAGTGGACTGCGCGTCGCGATAGGCGTGGACGGATCCGCCGAGGCCGACCGTGCGCTGCGCGCAGTCGCCCGGACGCTCGGCCACACCGCCAGTCATCTGGTCCTGGTCACCGTGACCAGCCCGGACTCGGTAGGCGAGGACCAGGCGGCCGAGTCACGGGAAGCCCGCCGGCTTCTCGAGGAGCGGGCTGAGGCCCTGCCCTCGGGCCTGCCGGCGCCGACCGTCGAGCTGGTGCGGGGACATCCGGTGGACGCGTTGCTGACGGTGGCGGAGGCGCACGACGTCGACCTCCTGGTGGTCGGCCGGCACGGCCACGGGATCCGGGACCGGCTGCTGGGCAGCGTGGCGGAGGAACTCACCCGCCGGTCCTCCCGGGCGCTGCTGCTGGGCAGCCTCCCGGACCGCTGAGCGGGACGGGGCCGGATGACCGCCGTGCGGGGTGGGTTTTGCGGAAAACGGCCCGGCTGGGTGGGGAAGTGGCGTCTGATCGGTCGTACCCGCAGCGTGTTCCGGCGCGCTGTCACCTCGACCGGGAGTACGCGTGCTCGTCCTGCTGATCGTGCACCTGGTGGCGGCGCTGCTCGCCCCGTTGCTCGTCCGCCGGTGGGGTCCGCGCGCATGCCTGCTGCTCGCGCTCGCCCCGGCCGCCACGGCGGTCTGGGCGGCGGCGCACACCGCTGTGGTACGCGACGGCGGCGAGGTGGTCGAGACGTACCCCTGGATCTCGCAGCTCCAGCTCGACGTGGCGCTGCGGGTCACGACGCTGTCCTGGCTGATGCTGTTGCTCGTCGGCGGCGTCGGCGCGCTGGTGCTGGTCTACTCCGCCCGCTACTTCCGGCCCGGGTCCACCGGGCTGGCCCGGTTCGCCGCCGTCATGGTCGCCTTCGCCGGGGCGATGCTCGGCCTCGTCGTCTCCGACAACCTGCTGCTGCTCTACGTGTTCTGGGAACTGACCACCGTCTTCTCCTACCTGCTCATCGGGCACAGCACCGAACGCCGGTCCAGCCGGTGGGCCGCCGCGCAGGCGCTCATCGTGACCACGCTGGGCGGGCTGGCCATGCTCGTCGGGTTCCTGCTGCTCGGCCACCACGCCGGGGGCTACCGGTGGTCGGAGGTGACCTCGACGCCGTTGCCCGGCGGCGGGTACCTGACCGTCGCGGTGCTGCTCATCCTCACCGGGGCGCTGACGAAGTCGGCGGTGTTCCCGTTCAACGCCTGGCTGCCGGTGGCGATGGCCGCCCCGACGCCGGTGAGCGCGTACCTGCACGCGGCGGCGATGGTGAAGGCCGGCGTCTTCCTCATCGGACTGCTCGGCCCGGTGCTCGCCCCGGCCGGCGGGTGGCGGCCGGTCACCGTGGTGGCCGGACTGGTCACGCTCGTCATCGGCGGGTGGGCGGCGCTGCGGCAGACCGACCTGAAGCTGCTGCTGGCGTACGGGACGGTCAGCCAGCTCGGCCTGCTCGCCGTGGTGTTCGGCGCGGGCACCCCGAAGGCGGCGCTGGCCGGCGTGGCGATGCTGGCGGCACACGCCCTGTTCAAGGCGGCGCTGTTCCTGGTCGTCGGCATCCTCGACCACGAGGCCGGCACCCGTGACCTGCGGGAGCTGTCCGGGGTGGGACGGGCCGCGCCGGTGCTGGCCACAGTCGCCACCCTGGCCGCCGCCTCGATGGCCGGGGTGCCGCCGCTGGTCGGGTTCGTCGCGAAGGAGGCCGCGCTCGCCGCGTTCACCGGCGATCCACTGGTGCTGGCCGTGCTGGTGGTCGGCAGCGCGCTCACCGTCGCGTACAGCATCCGGTTCCTCTGGGGTGCGTTCGCCGCCCGGCCCGGCGTGCCGGACACACCGCCGGCCCGGCCGCCCGCCGCGATGCTCGTACCCCCGGCGCTGCTCGCCGTGGCCGGGCTCGCCGCCGGTCCGGCCGCCGGGTGGCTGAGCGGCCTGTTCGAGCCGTACGCCGAGCTGTTCGGGCCGGTCGAGGAGCACCTGGCGCTGTGGCACGGACCCACGGCGGCGCTCGGCCTGTCCGCCCTCGTGCTGGCCGGCGGTGTGGTGCTGCACCTGGTCCGCGGTCCGCTGGCGCCCGCGCTGGCCCGGCTGCGCTCGCCGGTGAGCGGCAACCAGGGGTACGAGTGGGTGACGCACCGCTTCGACCGGCTCGCCATCGAGGTCACCGGCGCCACCCAGCGCGGTTCGCTGCCGCAGTACCTCGGCACCGTGCTGCTCGCGCTGGTGGTCGTGCCGGGCGGGGCGATGATCGCCACCGCGCCCTGGCGGGTCGAGCTGGCGGCCTGGGACAACCCGGCCCAGCTCGTGGTCTGCGTGGTGATCGCGGTCGCCGCGCTGCTGGCGGTCGGCGCGCGCCGCCGGCTCACCGCGATGCTGCTCGTCGGCGTGACCGGCTACGGCACCGCGATGATGTTCGTCCTCTACGGCGCGCCGGACGTGGCGCTCACCCAGTTCCTGGTGGAGACCGCCACGATCGCGGTGTTCGTGCTGGTGTTGCGGCGGCTGCCGGAACGCTTCTCGGCCCGCCCGCTGCGCCGCAGCCGCTGGGTGCGGCGCGGCATCGGCGTCGCCGCCGGGGTGGTGATGGCGGGTCTGGCGCTGGCCGCGGCCGGTGCGCGGCGGGCACCGTCGATCTCCGCGGAGTTCCCCGATCTCTCCGTGGCCGAGGGGTACGGCCGCAACGTCGTGAACGTGACGCTGGTGGACATCCGGGCCTGGGACACGATGGGGGAGATCTCGGTGCTCGTGGTGACCGCGACCGGTGTGGCCAGCCTGATCTACGAGCGTTCCCGCACCGGGCCGCGTCCCCGCCGTCCCCAGCCGGCCGCGCTGCGCGCCGGCGACCGGCGCACGGTGTGGTTGCGTGGCGGGCAGACGCTGCCGGAACGGCGGCGTTCGATCGTGTTCGAGGTGGTCACCCGGCTGATCTTCCACACCGTGCTGATCTTCTCGCTGTTCCTGCTGTTCTCCGGGCACAACGCCCCCGGCGGTGGCTTCTCCGGCGGGCTCGTCGCCGGCCTCGCGCTGGCCCTGCGGTACTTGGCCGGCGGCCGGTACGAGCTGGCCGAGGCGGCGCCGGTCGGAGCCGGCACGGTGCTCGGCGCGGGCCTGGGCATCTCGGTGGGCAGCGGGGTGCTCGGTCTGGCGCTCACCGGCGAGGTGCTCCAGAGCGTCAAGGTCAACCTGTGGCTGCCCGTGGTCGGCGACTTCTACCTGGTCACGTCGCTGTTCTTCGACATCGGCGTCTACCTGGTGGTGGTCGGGCTGGTGCTGGACATCCTGCGGAGCCTGGGCGCCGAGGTGGACCGGCACGTGGAGGCCGCGGGTGAGGCGGGGCGCGGCCTGGTGGTCCAGCGGGAGTCCTCATGATGAGGGGAGCGGCCGGGCCGACGCTGGTGCTGGTGCTGGCGGTCGGGGTGCTCGTCGCCGCCGGGGTCACGCTGTTGCTGGAACGCAGCCTGACCCGGATCCTGCTCGGCATCATCCTGCTCGGCAACGGCGTGAACCTGCTCATCCTGCTCGGCGGTCGGGCCGGCGCGGCGCCGTTCGCGGGGTCCACCCCGCCGGGCGCGATGAGCGACGCGCTGCCGCAGGCCATGGTGCTCACCGCCGTGGTGATCATGCTCGGGTTGACCGCGTTCCTGCTCGCTGTCGCCTACCGGAGTTGGTACACCAGCGGCGACGACGAGGTGCAGGACGACCTGGAGGACCGATACATCGTCCGGCTCGCCGAGAGCAATGAGGTGTCCACGGCGGACCTCGGCGGCGAGGGCCCGGGCGGCGACCCGGAGCAGGTGGATCCGGAACCGGCCCGACGACGGTTGCGCCGCGACGGGAAAAGTCCATGAGTGCCCTGGTGCCGCTGCCGGTGGTGGTGCCGCTGCTCGGCGCGGCACTCACCCTCCTGCTGTCCGGGCGGCCCCAGCTGCAGCGCTCGGTGAGCGTGCTCTGCCTGGGCAGCGTCCTGGTGGTCGCGGCGGTGCTGCTGGTGCAGTCGTACCGGTTCGGGCCGGTGGTGGTGCGGGTGGGCGGCTGGCCTGCGCCGGTGGGCATCGTGCTGGTGGCGGACCAGCTGGCGGCGCTGATGGTGCTGGTGTCGTCGGCGGTGACGCTGTGCGTGCTGCTCTACTCGATCGGCCAGGGCCGGGCGGAGACCGGGGAGACCGCGCCGGTGAGCATCTTCCACCCCACCTACCTGGTGCTGACCGCGGGCGTGACGAACGCCTTCCTGGCCGGGGACCTGTTCAACCTGTTCGTCGGCTTCGAGATCCTGCTGGCCGCGAGCTTCGTGCTGATCACGCTCGGCGGCACCGAGGTGCGGTTGCGGACCGGATCGACGTACGTGGTGGTCAGCATCCTGTCGTCGCTGCTGTTCCTGTCCGCCGTGGGGCTGGTGTACGCGGCGACCGGAACGCTGAACATGGCGCAGCTCGCCGGCCGGCTGGACGCGCTGCCGTCGGGCGTACGCCTGACGCTGCAACTGACGCTGCTGCTCGCGTTCGGGATCAAGGCGGCGGTGTTCCCGCTGTCGGCGTGGCTGCCGGACAGCTACCCGACCGCGCCCGCCCCGGTCACCGCGGTCTTCGCCGGCCTGCTCACCAAGGTCGGCGTCTACGCGATCATCCGCACCGAGACGCTGCTGTTCCCCGGCGGCCAGGTCGCCACGCTGCTGATGGTGGTGGCCGGACTGACCATGGTGGTCGGCATCCTCGGCGCGGTCGCCCAGTCGGACCTGAAACGGCTGCTCTCCTTCACACTGGTCAGCCACATCGGCTACATGATCTTCGGGGTGGCGCTGAGCAGCGTCGCCGGCCTGTCCGGGGCGATCTTCTACGTGGTGCACCACATCACCATCCAGACCACGCTGTTCCTGGTCGCCGGCCTGGTCGAGGAACGCGCGGGCAGCACCGACCTGCGCCGTGTCGGCGGGCTGGCGCGGATCGCTCCGATGCTCGGCGTGCTCTTCTTCGTCCCGGCGATGAACCTCGCCGGCATCCCGCCGTTCTCCGGCTTCCTCGGCAAGCTCGGCCTGCTCCAGGCCGGCGTGGCGGCCGGCGGGGTGCTGCCCGCCGTGCTGGTCGCGGCCGGCACGCTGACCAGCCTCCTGACGCTCTACGCGGCGTCCCGGGTGTGGAACATCGCGTTCTGGCGGGCGCCCCGGCTGGCCACCGCCACCCCGCCGGCCCGGCTGCCCGGACTGATGGTCGGCGCGACCACCGCCCTGGTCGCGCTGGGCGTGCTGTTCACGCTGCTGGCCGGGCCGCTGTTCCAGGTCACCGCTGACGCGGCCACCGACCTGCGCGAGCGCACCCCGTACGTGCGGGCGGTCCTGCCCCGGGACGTGCCGTGACCGACGGCCCGCCCCCGGGCGGGGGCGTCCCCGGGGAGCCGTCGGGCGTACCCCCGGCGGCGCCCGCCGCGGACGCGCCGGCGCCGGCAGTCAGCCGGGTCGGGCGGTGGCGGGACCAGGCGCTCGCGCTCGGCTGGCTGGTCGCCGCCTGGATGCTGCTGTGGGGCGACGTGTCCTGGGGCAACCTGGCCGCCGGCCTGGTGGTCGGCACCGCCGTGCTGCTGTTCTTCCCGCTGCCGCCGGTCACCTTCGGCGGCCGGTTCCGCCCCCGGGCGCTGCTGGTGTTCCTGGCCACCTTCGTGGCCGAGCTGGTCAGCGCCAGCCTGCACGTCGCCGCCGTGGCGCTGCACTTCGGCTACCGCCCGCGCGGCGCGATCATCGCGGTGCCGTTGCGCGTGCGCACCGACCTCAACCTGGCGCTCACCGCCGAGGTGATCTCGCTGGTGCCGGGCACGCTGATCCTCGACATCGACCGGGCCCGGGGCGTGCTCTACGTGCACGTGCTCGACGTGCGTGGACCCGGCGACCTGACCGCCAGCCGTGAGCGCGTGCTCGCCGTCGAACGGCGCATCGTCCGCGCCATCGGATCTGCCGACGAGGTACGCCGGCTCGACCTCGAACCCACCGAACGGAGGAACCCGTGACCGCTCTGCTCGCCGTCGCGCTGACCGTGCTGCTCTCGGCCACCGCGCTGCTCGCCATGGCCCGGATCTACCGTGGCCCGTCCCTGCTCGACCGCGTCGTCGGCGCCGACCTGCTGCTGACGGCGATGCTCGCCGGGGTGGGGGCGGAGGCCGCTGTGAATCGGCACGCCACCACGCTGCCCGTGCTGGTGGTGCTCTCCCTGCTCGGCTTCGTCGGCTCGGTGTCGCTGGTGCGCTTCGCGGTCCGGGCCGAAGCGTGAGCGCGAGGAGTGAGCCGGTCTTGCGAGCCCCGCAGTCGCGAACGGAAGGGGGCTCAGCGTGAGCGCGAGGAGTGAGCCGGTCTTGCGAGCCCCGCAGTCGCGAACGGAAGAAGGATCAGCGTGAGCGCGAGCACCCTTGCGGACTGGGTGGGGGGATTCCTGCTGCTGGCCGGGGCGACGCTCGGCCTGGTCGCCGGCATCGGGCTGGTCCGGTTCCCGAACGTACTGGACCGGATACACACGGCCACCAAGCCGCAGGTTCTCGGCGTCCTGCTGCTCCTGGCCGGGTTGGCGCTGCGCCTGCGTACCCCCTCGGACCTGGGCATGCTGGTCCTGGTGGCGATCTTCCAGCTCTCCACCGCGCCGGTGGCCGCGCAGATGATCGGCCGGGCCGCGTACCGTTCCGGACGGGTCGACCGGACGCTGCTGGACGCCGACGAACTGGCCGGACGCTGAAGCGCACGGGCGGGAGGCTTCCCGGCACCCTCAGCGAACGTCCAGCGGGTACCGATAAAATAGGCCGCATGATCGACTCTTCTGCCCCGGAGGGCAGCAGTAGCCGGCCGGGTAGTACCCGGCGAATTCCCTTCCCGACGACCGCGGGAGCCCTGAACCTCCCGTGTTGATCCTCGTCGGTCTCCTTCTCATCACCGTCCTCACCGCCGCCACCGGTTACTTCGTGGCCCAGGAGTTCGGTTACGTCGCCGTGGACCGGGGCAAGCTCAAGCAGCTCGCCGACGGTGGCGATCGTGCCGCGGCCCGGGCCCTGGAGGTGACCGGGCGGCTCTCCTTCATGCTGTCCGGCGCGCAGCTCGGCATCACCGTGACCGCCCTGCTCGTCGGTTACGTCGCCGAGCCGTACCTGGGTGCCGGGCTGGCCGACCTGCTCGGCCTGGCCGGGGTGTCCAGCTCGGTGTCGCTGCCGCTGTCAGTGGCCCTCGCCCTGATCATCGCCACCGTGGTGCAGATGGTCCTCGGTGAGCTGGCCCCGAAGAACCTGGCCATCGCGCGGGCCGAGCCGCTCGCCCGGGCGCTGTCCCGGTCCACCCTGGTGTACCTGAAGATCGCCGGTCCGCTGATCACGCTGTTCGACCGGGCCGCCGTACGGCTGCTCCGCCGGATCGGCATCGAGCCGATCGAGGAGCTACCCAGCGGCGCCACCCCGCAGGACCTGGAGCAGATCATCGCCGAGTCCCGGGAGGAGGGGCATCTCGACGCCGAGATGTCCGACCTGCTGGACCGGGGTCTGGACTTCCGGGAGCTGACCGCCGGGGAGGCGATGGTGCCCCGGGTGGACGTACACACCGTCCGGGCCGACGAACCGGTCAGCCGGATCGTCGAGCTGCTGGACACCGGCCACTCCCGGTTCCCGGTGAGCGGCGCCGAGGGCGTCGACGACCTGATCGGCGTGGTCGGCATCGCCGACGTGCTCGGGGTGCCCCCGGCGCAGCGCGCGACCACCCGGGTCGACGCGGTGGCCGTACCCCCGTTGCTGGTGCCCGAGACGTTGCCGCTGCCGACGGTGCTGGACCGTCTGCGGTCCGGGCACCGGCAGCTCGCCTGCGTGGTCGACGAGTACGGCGGCTTCGCCGGTGTGATCACGCTGGAGGACCTGGCCGAGGAGCTGGTCGGGCCGATCCGCGACGAGGACGATCCGCCGGACCGGGCTGCGGCCCGGCAGGAGGACGGCTCCTGGGTGGTCCCGGCGCGCTGGCGGATCGACGAGGTCGCCGACAGCACCGGCATCGAACTGCCCGAGGCGCCCGAGTACGACACGCTCTCCGGTCTGGTGATGCGGGAGCTGGGCCGGGTGCCCGAGGTCGGTGACCGGCTGGAGATCCCGGTCGTCGCGGACGGCGACGGGCCGGCCGACGGCCCGCGGGTGCTGGTCGAGGTGCTCGCGGTGGACCGGCACGTGGCCGACTCGGTGCGGCTGCGGCCGACCGCCGGCGTGTCCGGGGAGGGTGCCGCATGAGCCCCGGGTTTGCGTTGTTCTTCTCCGTGGTGCTGCTGGCGCTCAACGGGTTCTTCGTGGCCGCCGAGTTCGCGCTCGTCGCGTCCAAGCGGTACCGCCTGGAGCAGGCTGCTGCCGGTGGCGGCCGGGCGGCCCGCGCGGCGCTGGACGGCGTCCGCGAGCTGAGCCTGATGCTGGCCGGCGCGCAGCTCGGTATCACGCTGTGCACGCTGGGTCTGGGCGCGCTGGCCGAACCGGCCATCGAGCACCTGCTCAGCCCGCTGCTGCACGCGGTCGGCCTGCCCGAGGCGGTCAGCCATCTGGTGGCGCTGGTGTTCGCGCTGTCGCTCGTGACGTTCCTGCACCTGGTGGTCGGTGAGATGGCCCCGAAGTCGTGGGCGATCACCGACGCGGAGCGTTCGGCGGTGCTGCTGGCGCTGCCGTTCCGGGCGTTCGCCCGGATCTCCCGGCCGGTGCTGTCCGCGCTCAACGGGCTCGCGAACGCGATGCTGCGCCTGTTCGGGGTGCAGCAGCAGGACCAGCTCGCTCAGGTGCACGGCCCGGACGAGCTGCGCATCCTGCTGGAGCAGTCCCGGGAGCACGGGCTGCTCGGCGCCGAGCAGCACCAGCTGCTGACCAGCATGCTGGAGCTCCAGGGCACCACCGTCGCGCAGGTGATGGAGCCGTTCGACCGGATCGTCACGGTGGGCCGGAGCGAGACCGCCGAGCGGATCGAACACGTCTCCCGCGACAGCGGCCGGTCCCGGCTGGCGGTGGTCGACTCCGGTGGCGAGGTGTGCGGCCTGGTGCACGTACGCGAGGCGGTGCGCGCCGTCACCACCGGCCGCCCGGCGACCGCCGGAGAGCTGATGACCAGCGCCTTCACGTTGCCGGCCGAGGCGTCGGTGACCGAGGCGGTGGCCGCGATGCGGGCCCGCCAGGCACAGCTGGCGCTGGTGAGCAACGGTGGCGGGCCGACCAGGCCGATCGGGTTCGTCGCGCTGGAGGACCTCCTGGAGGAGGTCATCGGCGAGTTCGACGACGAGACCGACCCGGTGCCGCGGGGCCGCCGGATGCGTTGACCGTCGTGATCCGTACCGGCCCGGCGAGGTGGGACACCACCTCGCCGGGCCGGCGTCCGTTTCGGCGTGCTGCCCGGCCTCGCCGGTGCTGGAGGCGAGCGGGGCATGGCCGGGCGGGCAGCGGGAAAGCCCCGGCATGCGGTTGACCGGCGTGTCGCGGGACTCCGCCTGGACCGGGCTCTCGGTGAGCACGACGGTGCCCAACCCGAGCACCCGGCCGGGTCTGCGCCTGCCGGGCCGGGTGACGCTCGCCGCCGGTGACTCGGACGTGCCGGTCCGGCACATCCGGCTGGGCCTGGTGACGCAGGTCGAACCGGATGATCCGGAGGCGCCGCGCCGCCTGGTGCAGTTCCAGACCTGGACGATCGCGGGACGGTTCGTGGTGCCGGCCGGGCGGCGGCGCGCAGTCGACTTCGCGGTGCCGCTGCCGTGGGGGGCGCCGGTGACCACGTACGGCGGGGTGCCGCTGCTGAGCCTGCGTACCGGGCTGCGCACCGAGGTGTCGGTGGACCCGGAGGTGGACCAGGGTGCGATGGTGCCGGTGCTGATCCACCCGCTGCCCACCCAGGAGCACGTGCTCGCCGCGCTGGACACGCTCGGCTTCGCGATCCGGCAGGCCGGGCTGCGCGACGGCCGGCTGCCGGGCGTGGAGCAGGCGCTGCCGTTCCAGCAGTGGTACGGGTTCTGGGCCGCCCCGCTCTACGCCGGCCCGATGACGGAACTCGAAGTGATCATGCTGACCGACTCGGCCGGCATGGAGGTGCTGCTCTGGCTGGACCGGCGGCTCTCCCTGGCCGGGATCACCCATCAGAGCATCAGCCGGTTCCGGGTCTGGCACGCGGGGGCCGACCGGCGGGACTGGTTGGCCACCGTGGACGGCTGGCTGCGGCACGCCATCGACAGGCACGCGGCGGCCGCCGCGCACGCCGACTGGTCGGCCACGATCCGCGAGTCGGCGCACGTCAGCCGCCCGCCCGACCGGCCGGTCGCGCCCGGTTACGGACTCGGGGGTACGGCCGGCGGAGCGGGCATCGGCGGTGGTGGCGGAGGCGGCGACGGGACATGATCGTGTTAAGAGGGGGCCCCTGCTCTACCGGAGGCGTTAAGAGGGGGCCCTTCCTTACACCCCTCAGCCGGCGGCGAGCTTGAGGCTGAAGCCGAGGAACAGCACCGCGACCGCTGTGGTGCCGCTCGCGGCGAGCCGGCGGCGCTGCCGGAACTGGGCCGCCAGGTACGTGCCGGTGAAGATCAGCACGGTCAGGTAGAGCGCGCTGGCGACCTGTGCGATCAGCCCGAGCAGCAGGAACGACAGCGCCGGCCACGCGTACCGGGGGTCGACGAACTGGATGAAGAACGAGACGAAGAACAGGATCGCCTTCGGGTTGAGCAGGCTGATCACCAGCGCCCGGCGGAACGGCTCCCGCTGCTCCGCCGGCTCCACCTCGTCGATCAGGCGCGGCGTGGCCGGGTCGTTGCGGTCACGCCAGCGCCGCCACGCGCCGCGCAGCATGGCCAGCCCCAGATACCCGAGGTACGCCGCGCCGGCGTACTTGATCACCAGGTAGAGCGGCGGGTACGCCTGGAGCAGCGAGGCCACTCCGGCGGCGGAGAGGACCATCAGCACCGCGTCGCCGACGAACACCCCGGCCGCGGCCCGGTAACCGGTGGCCACGCCCCGGCGGGCGGCGGTGGCCAGTACGAAGAGCGAGTTCGGGCCGGGCAGCAGCACGATCGCCACGGTGCCCAGCACGTACGTCCAGATGTCGGTGATCCCCAGCACGCCGGACATCATGACGCCTCGGGTGCTGCCGGGCGAAGCCTTTCCCGCAGGCCGGCCTGTGCCGTCGGCCACTCCTGCGCGAGCATGGAGTACTGCACGGTGTCCCGCCAGGAGCCGTCGGCGCGCTGCTTGTGCCGCCGCAGCACGCCCTCCCGGCTCGCGCCGAGCCGTTCGATCGCCCGCTGGGAGCGTTCGTTGCGGATGTCGGTGTGCCAGACCACGCGGACCGCGTCCAGGTCGTCGAACGCCCGGCCCAGCAGCAGCAGCTTCGCCTCGGTGTTGACGCCGGTACGCCACCAGGGGCGGCCCAGCCAGGTGTAGCCGATCGCCAGTGACCGGCGGACCGGGTCGATCTCGTAGTAGGAGGTCGTGCCGATCACCGCGCCGGTGACGGCGCACCGCTGCGCCCAGCACACCTGTTCGCCGCGTTCCTGCGCGTCCAGGTAGGCGGCGACCGTCCGGAGCATCTCGGCGGCGTCGGCCGGCTGGACGCCGCCCAGGTGCCGCCACACCTCCGGGTCGGCGGTGGCGGCGTACAGCTCGTCGGCGTGGGCGAGGTCGAGTGGCTCCAGCACGACGTGCTCGCCGCGCAGCACCGCCGGCTCGTGCCACGGGAAGCGGGCCGAGCGAAGGTACGCCGGCACCGGCGCGGCCACCCCGGGCGCGGGTTGGGGCCGGCCCGGCGTGAGCCGCAGCGGCACCACTCCGGCCCAGTAGGGCAGCGCCTCGTCGGCCGGTTCGTCGTTGACGCCGCCGGTGCGCATCCGTACCGACACCTCGCGCAGCGGCAGCGCCAGCACGGCGGTCTCGGCCAGCTCGCGCCGGTGCGGCGGGCGGCTGTCGGCGGACCGGCCGGCGGCCACCTTCTCCACCAGGGCGGTCAGCACCGCTGCCTTCTCGCCGGCGTCGTCGACCAGGCGGGCTGTCCCGTGCGCCACCACTGACCGGTAGTTGGCGCTGTGGTGGAACTGGGAGCGGGCGTAGATCAGCCCGTCGAGGTGGGTGACAGCGACGCAGACCGGCAGTCCGGCCTCGCCCCGGGCGGCCAGCAGCGGCCGGCTGCCGGTGGACCCGTGCAAATAGAGCGTGTCGCCGACGCGCACGTGCAGGATCGGCAGGACGCGTGGTTCACCGTCCACAACGAAGGCCAGCGCGCAGTGGTACGCCTCGTCCAGGAGCGCGTGCGCGGTGGGCCGGTCGTAGTGCATCCGGTCGCGGACGCGGCTGGCGGTGGTGCGTTCGGTCGGGGGGTACACGTGTCATCCCACCTTTGTTCTAGTACAATCTTCGAACTGTGGCAGCACATTATCAGGTCGTGGGGTCAACCTCGGCCGCGATTTCGGCAAGCGTCGAATCCGGCATCCGCGCCGGCGATCTCGCAGCGGGCGACGCCCTGCCGGCGGTCCGCGCGCTCGCCGCCGACCTCGGCGTCAGCCCGGCCACCGTCGCGAAGGCGTACCGGGAACTGCGCCAACGCGGCCTGGTCACGACCGCCGGCCGGCACGGCACCCGGGTCCGCCCCCGCCCGCCGGTCGCCGCCCGCCGCGCCGCGCTGCTGCCCCCGCCGCTGACCGGCGGCCGCGACCTCTCCGCAGGCCAGCCCGACCCCCGGCTGCTGCCCCCGCTCGGGCCGCACCTGGCCGCGCTCGCCGCCGAGATCGGACCCCCCGGCGGGTACGCGACCGACGCCGTCCTGCCCGACCTGGCCGCCCTGGCCCGGGACCGGCTCGCCGCCGATCGCGTGCCGGCCGCCGAGCTCACAGTCACCGGCGGTGCGCTCGACGGCATCGAACGGCTGCTCGCCGCCCACCTGCGCCCCGGCGACGCGGTGGCGGTGGAGGACCCGGGCTGGGCCAACCTGCTCGACCTGATCGCGGCGCTCGGGCTGCGTACCGTCGGGGTGCCGGTGGACGACGACGGGCCGACTGTCGGCGGCGTCCGGGCGGCACTCGCCGCCGGGGTCCGGGCGCTCGTGGTGACCAGCCGGGCGCAGAACCCGACCGGCGCGGCCGTGACCGCCGACCGGGCCGACGCGCTGCGGACGCTGCTCGCCGGCCGCGCCGACCTGCTGCTGATCGAGGACGACCACGCCGCCGAGCTGGCCCGCGTACCGGTGCACCCGCTCGCCGGCGCGACGCCGGCGTGGGCCTTCGTCCGGTCGGTGAGCAAGCCCTACGGCCCCGACCTGCGGCTGGCCGTGCTGGCCGGCGACGAGGCGACGGTGGCCCGGGTGGCCGGGCGGGCGCGGGTCGGCGCCGGCTGGGTCTCCACGGTGCTGCAACGGCTGGTCGTGTCGCTCTGGCGCGACCCGGCCACCGCCGGGCTGGTCCGGCGCGCGGCGGACAGCTACGACAGGCGGCGCGACGGGCTGGTGGCCGCGCTCGCCGCGCGCGGGGTCGCCGCGCACGGGCGTACCGGGATCAACATCTGGGTGCCGGTGCCCGACGAGACGGTGGCGGTCACGGCGCTGCGCGACGCCGGGTGGTCGCTCGCCCCCGGCGGCCTGTACCGGATCGCGGCCGCCCCCGCCGTGCGCGTCTCGGTGAGCGCACTCGACGAAACGGACGTCCCCGCGCTCGCCGACGCCCTCACCGCCGCAAGGAAGGGCCCCCTCTTAACGCATTCGGTATAGGAAGGGCCCCTTCTTAACACCTCCGGACAGCGCGGCGGGCCGCTCGCGTGCGCGGCGCCGGACGGGGTAGAACGATCGGCATGGCCGAGACCGAGAGCGCCCCCGGAGCGCAGGAGTTCATCCCGCCGTCGGCGGACACCATCGACGAGCTGCGCGCCGCGGCGGACGGCTGCCGGGGCTGCGAGCTGCACCGGGATGCCACCCAGACCGTCTTCGGCCGCGGTGACGAGCACGCGCGCGTCGTCTTCGTCGGCGAGCAGCCGGGCGACATCGAGGACCAGAAGGGACTGCCGTTCGTCGGCCCGGCGGGGCGGCTGCTGCGCAAGGCCGTCGACGACGCGGCACTCGACCCCGCCCAGATCTACCTCACGAACGCCGTGAAGCACTTCCGGTTCGAGCTGCGTGGCCGGCGGCGCATCCACCAGACCCCGGACCGGGTGCACGTCACCGCCTGCCGGCCGTGGCTGGTCGCCGAGTTCGCCCGGCTGCGTCCGGAGATCGTGGTGGTGCTCGGCGCGACCGCCGCCAAGGCGCTGCTCGGCCCGTCGTTCCGGGTCACGAGGCAGCGTGGTGAGCTGCTGCCCTGGCCCGCCGCCGCGCAGCATCCGGAGGACTTCGAGCGGGTACCGGTGGACCGGACGGGCGCGGTCGCCGACGCCCCGGCGGCCCGGCTGCTCGCCACCATCCACCCGTCGGCGGTGCTGCGCGCCGACAACCAGGACGTGGCCTACGAAGGGCTGGTCACCGACCTGAAGGTGGCCGCGGAGGCGCTCAAGAAGTGACCTTGCCGAAGACGTCCTTGGCGACGATCCGCCCGTCCCGAGCCCGATAGACGTCCAGCCCGCGAAGCACTGTGCCGTCCTCGGCCGGCGGCCAGGCCCACTCGCGGACCGCCCGGTCGCCGGTGGCCCAGACCCGCGCCGAGCCCCGTCCGCCGCTGCCCCGTTCTGTCAGGAGCGCTGCTGCCAGGTGCAGAGGCAGACCCGGTTGCCGTCCGGGTCGGCGAGTACCCAGAAGCTCGGCGCCTCCGCGTCGCTGACCAGCGTGCCGCCGGCCGCCAGCGCCGCCGCGATGCGCGCGTCCACCTCGGCCGGGTCGACCCACACGTCCGGATGCCACCGCTGCCGGGGCTCGTCCCGGCCGGAAGCCTGGAACCAGACCGTCGGCAGCACGGCGTCCGGGTCGCGTACCTCGTCGTCGGGCCCTCGGCCGGGCGCCGCGCCCCACGTCAGGACCGCCCGCCAGAACGGCAGCACCGCGGCGTGCTCGGGGGTGTCCAGCGCGAGTTCCAGGCGGGACAGCCCGGCCGCCGACAGGGCCAGCCCGGCGTCGGCGGCCAGCGCCGAGATCGTCCGGGCCAGGCGCAGGTCGCGCCCTGTCACGCCGCCCGCGTCGTGCGACCAGAGCCGGACGTCCACGTGGGTGTAGCGCAGGTCCAGGTCCGGGTGATGGTCGACCCGCTCGGCCTCCGCGCCCACCGCGGCCACCAGCGCCAGCCCGGCCGCGAAACCGGGGGTACGGATGCGCGTCTGCAACGCCCCCAGCAGGTACGTCCACCCGTCCAGCCCGGCCTCGGCCACCTGTCTCCCCGTGAGTGTGCTCATCCGGCCATCCTGGCGTGCCGCCCGCCCGCCCGGCACCATCCACAGGGGATTGGCGGACGGCACGCGGGGGTACGGCCCCGCTATGGCGGACTCCCGACCTCGTGCGTCGCTGCTCCGGCTGGGTGCTCCCGGCCCCTACGTGATGGCCACGGTGATCGCCGGACTCCTCTGGCTGCCGGTCCGGCTGTGGGAGGAGCGGGACGGGCCCGTGCAGGTAGCGGTGGTCGAGGCCGGTCTGAACGCGGTGATCTGGGGCTTCTTCTTCCTCTTCGTGCTGGTCCGGGTCGGGAAACCGCGCCCCGCCGAGGCGGAGCGGGCCGCCGCCTGGGCGACCACCGAGACCGCGTTGCGCCGGGGTGCGCCGCCCGCCGACGAGGCGGGGCGCGGCGGTGGCGGACAACCTTCCCGCCGTACGCCGGGGCGCGCTGTTCGGGGCGGCCGGTGGCGTCCTGCTGCTCGGCCCGCTGATCGTGCTCGCGATCCGCGCCGGGTGGGAGGTCGCCGCCGTCGGGTTCGGGATCGTGCTGGTCGCGATCCTGGCCGTGGCCGTCCGTACCGGCCGGCGGGAGCGGCGTCTGCGAGCGGCGCTCACCCCTGTCCGGGGCAGCTGAGCGGTGTCAGACTTGCCGCCATGGAGCAGCATCTCTACGAGCCCGTCCACGACGAGTTCCGCGACCTGTGCCGCCGGTTCCTCACCCGGGAGGCGGTGCCGCACCACGAGCGCTGGGAAGCCGACGGGATCGTCGACCGGCAGGTGTGGCGGGCCGCCGGCGCGGCCGGGTTACTCGGCCCCGACGTGGACCCCGAGTACGGCGGCGGCGGGCAGCGCGACTTCCGGTTCAACGCGGTGCTCGACGAGGAGATCGTCGCGGCCGGGTGCACCGGCCTCGGGTTCGGGCTGCACAACGACGTGGTCGGCCCGTACCTGACCGAGCTGACCACCGGCGACCAGCGCAAGCGGTGGCTGCCCGGCTTCTGCTCCGGCGACCTGGTCACCGCCGTCGCGATGAGCGAGCCGGGCGCGGGCAGCGACCTGGCCGGCATCCGCACCACTGCGGTCCGCGACGGCGACAGCCTGGTCCTCAACGGGCAGAAGACGTTCATCACCAACGGCGAGATGGCCGACCTGGTCATCGTGGTGGCCAAGACCGCGCCGGACCAGGGCGCGCACGGGGTGAGCCTGGTCGTGGTGGAGAACGGCACGCCGGGCTTCAGCCGGGGCCGCCGGCTGGCCAAAATCGGGCTGAAGGCCAACGACACCGCCGAGCTGTTCTTCGACGACTGCCGGGTGCCGGCGGAGAACCTGATCGGCACCGAGAACCACGGCTTCTACCACCTGATGGCCAACCTGCCCCGGGAACGGCTGAGCATCGCCGTGGTCGCGGTGGCGGCCTGCGAGAAGCTGCTCGCGCTCACCATCGAGTACGCCCGCTCCCGGGAGGCGTTCGGGCGGCCGATCGGCCGGTTCCAGCACAACCGGTTCCTGCTGGCCGAGCTGGACACCGAGGTCACCATCGCGCGGACGTTCGTCAACCACTGCGTCACCGAGTTCAACGCGGGCCGCCTCTCGGTCACCGACGCGGCGAAGGCCAAGTGGTGGACCACCGAGTTGCAGACCAGGGTCGCGGACCGGTGCGTGCAGCTGCACGGCGGCTACGGCTTCATGGCGGAGTACCCGGTGGCGAAGGCGTGGCTGGACAGCCGGGTGCAGACCATCTACGGCGGCACCACCGAGATCATGAAGGAGATCATCGGCCGGGGCCTCGGTCTGTAGCGAAACCGGGTGCCGGTCGGACGGACCGGCGGGAGAGGATGGGGCATCCGTCCTCACCAGGAGCGCGCATGTCCACCGACCTGACCGCGCCGGCCCCGCCCCGGCCCGACGTCGCCGGCATCCAGCGGCGTACCGTCCGGCTGCTCTTCCTCACCCAGATCATCGGCGGCATCGGCGTCACCATCGGCATCTCGGTCGGCGCGCTGCTCGCCGCCCGGGTCGCCGGCACCGCCCTGGCCGGGCTGGCGCAGAGCGCCGGGGTGGTCGGCGCCGCGTTGCTCGCCATCCCCGTCACCCGGCTGATGGCGGCCCGGGGCCGGCGACCCGGCCTGGTCCTCGCGTACGCGGTGGGTGCGGTGGGCGGTGTGCTGGTGGTGGTCGCCACCGCGACGCGCCTGGTGCCGCTGCTCTTCGTCGGGATGCTGCTGTTCGGCGGCGGTACGGCGGCCAACCTCCAGGCCCGCTACACGGCGGTGGACCTGGCCGAGCCGCACCGCCGGGGGCGGCAGCTCTCGCTGGTGGTGTGGGCGACCACCATCGGCGCGGTGGCCGCGCCGAACTTCGCCGCGCTCGCCGACGACACCACCCGGGGCTGGGGCCTGCCGGCGCTGGCCGGCCCGTTCGCCTTCAGTGCCGTCGCGTTCGCGCTCACCGCCGCCGTACTCCTGGTCCTGCTCCGGCCGGACCCGCTGCTCACCGCGCGCCGGCTGACGGCGGCCGACCCGGCACCCGGCGCCGCACCGGCGGTCACCCGCCGTGGTGGCATGGTCGCCGCCTGGCGCACGGTACGCGGGCGGCCGGCCGCCCGCCTCGGCATCGCCGCGGTCGCGGTGGGGCACCTGGTGATGGTCGCCGTCATGTCGATGACCCCGGTGCACCTCGGCGAGTGGCACTCCGACGCGGACGTGCTGCCAGTGGTCGGCCTGGTGCTCAGCCTGCACATCGCCGGCATGTACGCGCTGTCGCCGGTGGTGGGCTGGCTCACCGACCGGCTGGGCCGCCGGCCGGTGATCCTCGGCGGGGTGGCGCTGCTGCTGGCCGCGTGCGCGGTCTCCGGCACCGCCGGGCACCACACGCCGCTGCTGTCGGTGGGGCTGACGCTGCTCGGGCTGGGCTGGTCGGGCACGATGGTGGCGGGCTCGACGCTGCTGTCGGAGTCGGTGCCCACCGCCGACCGGCCGGGCGTGCAGGGCCTGTCCGACCTGCTCATGGGGCTGGCCGGGGCGGGTGCGGCGGCGGCGAGCGGGTTCGTCATGCGAGCCGTGGGGTACCCGACGCTCACCCTGCTGGCGGCGATCGCCGTGGTGCCGCTGGTGGCGCTGGCACTGCGGCGTCCCGGCCCGGCACCACTCGACGAGGAGGACTGAACACGTGCGGCTGACCGACTTCTGGACGCGGCTGGAGGAGGCGTTCGGCCCGGGGTACGCGGCCAGCATCGCCAGCGACCAGGTGCTGTCCCAGCTCGGCGGGCGGACCGTCGAGCAGGCCCTCGCCGCCGGTGAGGAAACGCACGTGGTCTGGCGTGCCGTGGTCGCCGCGTACCCGGACCGGGTGCCCGCCCGACTACGCTGAGCAGCCTTTTCGTCGATCCCGCGTGTCGCTTGCCCAGTCGTACACCTGTTCGGCTATTGTCCACAGCGGGGTGCTCGTCCACAGCTCACGGCCCGTCGGCTGGTTTTCTGTCGGACCCAGCGCCTAGCGTGTCCCGCGTGACGCGAAGCTCAGGAAAGACGCCGGCGAAGGCAGGGGTGGCAACGATGGCAGCAGGGCCTGACCGGGAGAAGGCGCTCGACCTTGCTCTCGCTCAGATCGACAAGCAGTTCGGCAAGGGTTCGGTGATGCGCCTGGGGGAGCGGCCCGTCGTGCAGACGGCTGTCATCCCGACCGGCTCCATCGCGCTCGATGTGGCGCTCGGCGTGGGCGGTCTGCCCCGCGGCCGGGTGGTCGAGATCTACGGTCCGGAGTCCAGCGGTAAGACCACCGTCGCGCTGCACGCGGTGGCAAACGCCCAGCGCGCCGGCGGCATCGCCGCGTTCATCGACGCCGAGCACGCGCTCGACCCGGAGTACGCGCGGGCCCTCGGCGTCGACACCGACGCCCTGCTGGTCTCCCAGCCGGACACCGGCGAGCAGGCGCTGGAGATCGCCGACATGCTGGTCCGCTCCGGCGCGATCGACATCATCGTGATCGACTCGGTGGCGGCCCTGGTGCCGCGCGCCGAGATCGAGGGCGAGATGGGCGACAGCCACGTCGGTCTCCAGGCCCGGCTGATGAGCCAGGCGCTGCGGAAGATCACCGGCGTGCTCAACAACACCGGCACCACCGCGATCTTCATCAACCAGCTCCGCGAGAAGATCGGCGTGATGTTCGGCTGCATGTCGTACTCGACCAGGGTCACCCTGGCCGACGGCTCGCAGGAGAAGATCGGCAAGATCGTCAACCAGCGGATGGATGTCGAGGTTCTCTCCTACAACCCGGACACCGACCGGACGGAGCCCAGGCGGATCACCAACTGGTTCAACAACGGGCCTGCGGAGCAGTTCCTCCAGTTCACCGTCGCCAGGTCCGGTGGCAACGGCCGTGCCCAGTTCGCCTCGACCGCCAATCACATGATCCGGACGCCCGGCGGCTGGCGGGAGGCGGGCGAGTTGATCGCCGGTGACCGGGTCATGCTGGCTGAGCCGCGTCGTCTCAGCGAACAGCAGTGGCAGGTCGTGCTCGGATCGCTGATGGGCGACGGGGCGCTGTCGCCCAACCAGCGGGACCGCTCCGGTGTCCGCTTCCGGATGGGGCACGGTGCCCAGCAGGTCGGCTACCTCGACTGGAAGGCCTCCCTGCTGGGCAACATCAGCCAGTCTCGCCGCACCGACGCCCGTGGCGCGAGTTTCGTCGACTTCACGCCGCTGCCCGAGCTGGACGAACTGCGTCGCGCGGTATATCTCGGTGACGGCAAGAAACACCTTAGCTGGGACTACCTCAAAGCGTTGACCCCGCTGGCGCTCGCTGTGTGGTTCATGGACGACGGTTGCTTCACGCTGCGTTCCAAGGGGCTGCAGGAGCGAACGGCCGGTGGTTCGGGGCGGATCGAGATCTGCGTCGAGGCGATGGCGGAGGGGACCAGGACCCGTCTGGTCGACCACCTGCGCGACGCGTACGGCCTGGACGTGAAGCTGGTCGCGCGAGGCGCCCGGCAGACCGCGTCGATCATCTTCACCACCGACGCGTCGGCGATGTTCCAAGCGTTGATCGCGCCCTACGTTCCGGCGACCATGGAGTCGAAGCTACTGCCCCGATTCCGCGGGCAGTGCGTGGTAGTGCCGCAGTTCGTGCCGGAGGAGCTCACCCCGGTGCCGGCGCGGATCATCGACGTACGGATCAAGCCCCGTACCCGGTCGATGAACCGGTTCGACATCGAGGTGGAGGGCAACCACAACTACTTCGTCGACGGCGTCATGGTGCACAACAGCCCGGAGACCACCACCGGTGGCCGGGCGCTGAAGTTCTACGCCTCGGTCCGGCTCGACGTGCGCCGCATCGAGAGCCTCAAGGACGGCACCGACGTGGTCGGTAACCGCACCCGGGTCAAGGTCGTGAAGAACAAGGTCGCCGCGCCGTTCAAGCAGGCCGAGTTCGACATCATGTACGGCAAGGGCATCTCCCGCGAGGGTTCGCTGATCGACGTCGGCGTGGAGCAGGCGATCATCCGCAAGTCCGGCGCCTGGTACACCTACGACGGTGACCAGCTCGGCCAGGGTAAGGAGAAGGCCCGCGAGTTCCTCCGCGAGAACCCGGACGTGGCGGCCGAGATCGAGAAGAAGATCCTGGAGAAGCTGGGCGTCGGCACCGGTGGTACGGGCGACGCCGCCGGTGGCCCGGAACTGCCGCCGGTCGACTTCTGATCCGCTGACCCGTGGCAGGACGACGCGCCCGTACGGGCCGGGGCTGGGATGCCGGCCCACCCCGTACGGGCGACGCCACAGGTACGCCCCGGCCTCGCCGGGGACGCGGTGATCGCGCGGCGGAGCCCGATGCAGGGGAGGCTCCAGCTTCGCCGCGCGACGAGGCCGAACTGGCCCGGGAGATCTGCCTGCGGCAGCTCGCGGTGCGCCCGCGCACCCGGGCCGAGTTGGCCGGCGCGCTGGCGCGGCGCGGCATCTCCGAGGAGGTCGCCGAGCAGGTCCTCGACCGGTACGACGAGGTCGGCATCGTCGACGACGCCGCCTTCGCCCGCGCCTGGGTGAGCAGCCGGCACAACGGCCGCGGGCTGGCCCGCCGGGCGCTCGCCAATGAGCTGCGCCAGCGCGGCGTCGACGGCGAGGTGGCCGGCGCCGCCCTGGACGGGCTGGACGAGGAGACCGAGGCGCAGACCGCCCGCGCCCTGGTGGAGCGCAAGCTGCGCAGCACCAGGGGCGAGCCGGACGCGGTGTTCCGGCGCCTGGTCGGCATGCTGGCGCGTAAGGGCTACCCGGCCGGGGTGGCGTTCCGGGCGGTGAAGGACGCGCTGGCCGCGCAGAGCGCCGAGGCGGCCGAGTTCGCCGAGCACATCGACGCCGACGCGATGGCCGACGCCGAGCACGACCTCGACTCCCGCCCGGCCCGACTGACCGACTGATCGACCGGGCGCACCCGTCAAGGCCGCCGTCGCGAGGAGAGGCGCACACCCGTGCTGAAGGCGTGTCTCAACGGCACCAGGCGGCGGGGCGAGCACCCCGCGGTGCCGCTCACCCCGGTTGAACTGGCCGCCGACGCGGTGCGCTGCGCGAGCACCGGGGTGGCAGCGGTGCACGTGCACCCGCGCGACGACAGCGGCGCCGAGTCGCTCGACCCGGCGGTGGTCGCCGCCGCGGTCAGCGCCATCCGCGACGCCCGTCCCGGCCTGCCGGTCGGCGTGAGCACCGGCGCCTGGATCGTCCCCGACCCGGCCGCGCGGGTCGCCGCCGTCCGAGCCTGGACGGTGCTGCCCGACTTCGCCTCGGTGAACGCCCACGAACCCGGAGCGGCCGAGGTCGCCGCCGCGCTGCACGAGCGCGGCGTGATGGTCGAGGCCGGTCTGTGGACGCCGGCGTCGGTCGGCGCCTGGCGCCGCTGGTCCGCGCCCACCGGGCGGATCCTGGTCGAGTGCATGGCCGAGCGGGTCGAGACGGCGCTCGCCGACGCGGCGGCGATCCTCGCCGCGCTGCCCGGCGGGCACCCGCCGGTGCTGTTGCACGGCGAGGGCCCGGCCACCTGGCCGGTGTACGCCGAGGCGGTCCGGCGTGGTCTGCACACCCGGATCGGCCTGGAGGACACGCTGCTGCTGCCCGACGGCGCCCAGGCCCCCGACAACGCCACCCTGGTGACCGCGGCCCGCACCCACCCCACTCCCCATTGACACCCCGCCCCCGGCACCGCCCCCACCCAGCCGCCGTGCGCCGGTGCGCCGGTGCGCCGATCATGAACTTGGCGGCGTTTCCCGTCCGTTTGTCCAGGCCAACCTCATGATCACGCCCGCCAACCTCATGATCGCCGGGTATGTCGGATGGCCCGCAGCGGTGATCAAGGAGTTTGTGTGGCCGGGAGGCCCGTGGGGGACGCCAACTCCTTGATCACCAGGGGGCGGCGGGAGTCGGGGAGTCGGCGGGAGTGGAAGAGGGTCTGAGCAGGTCGGGAGCGGTGCTGCGGGGCGGCGTTTGTCCTGGCCTGTCCGGCATATGATCACCACTGAGTGACGCCGTAACTTCTCTCCGTCCGGGTGGTTTGATCATGACTCCTTGACCGAACGGCCCCTCGCGACCTAGCCTCGCCATACAGGCTCACTTTGCCCGACCAGCGCAGGCTAAGCGCACAACATAGATCTCGTAACAGAACAGCATCACTTTGGCCAGCCACACCGGCCCTTGACGGGTGCTCCGGAGCCTCCGGAGCCTCCGACAACTGCAACCGGCCGCCAGCGGTGCCCCGTACGGGACACCGCCGACGGAAAGCTGCCCAGAGTCAGCCGCTCCGGTCGGGCGTCCAGAGCCGCAGGCGCGTGTCCTTCGCGCGTGTCCTGCGGCGCCGACGTTCAGGGGGAGGCGGCCATGGCAGGGCGGCACAGGTTCACCGGCGGTCTGCCACACGGCCCCGATCCCTCCCCGGCGGGTGACAGCCCGGCCACCGAGCCCCGACGGAGCGGTGACGCCGGCGGAGCACGGCGGGCGAGCGTGTCCGCAAATCGCTGCGGAGCGGCTCGATGAGCGCCTTCGACGTCGTCCTCCTCCTGGTCGTGCTGCTGCTGGTCGTGGTGGTGGTCGGTGCCGTGCTGCTCGGCGTGCGAGCCCTCAAGCGGCTCAGCCTGGCGCCCGCGCCGGAGGACCCGGCGTTCATCGCGGAGAAGGACCGGCAGGAGCAGTCCCTCGCGGCGTTGCGGACGGCAGCCGACGAGGTGAACAGCACCATCGACGTGGCGAAGTCCGCCGCGGCGGCGGCGCGGGCCGAGGCGGCCGCCGCCAAGGCCGAGGCGAAGGCGGCCCGTGCCGAGGCCCGGCGGGTGCTCGACGACGCCCGCGCCGAGGCGGACACGGTGCTGGAGCGCGCGCACAAGCAGGCCGAGGCGGACGCCGAGCAGTTGCGCGCGACGGCGCGGCGCAGCGGTGAGCGGGAGGTGGCGGTGCTGGCCGCCACCACCCGGGAGCAGGCCGCCGAGGTGGAACGCCGGGCCGCCCGGATGGATGAGCGGGAGCGGCTGCACACCGAGGAGGTGGAGCGGCTGGCCGAGCGGGAGCGGCAGCTCACCGCCGCCACCGCGGCGCTCGCCACCCGGGAGGCCGCCCTGGTCGAGCGCGAGCGGACGCTGACCGAGGTGGAGGAGCAGCGTCGCCGGGAGCTGGAGCGGGTGGCCGGGCTGACCGCCGACGCGGCCCGCGCCGAGCTGGTCGAGTCGATCGAGGGGCAGGCGAAGCGGGAGGCCGCGCTGCTGGTCCGGGAGATCGAGGCGGACGCGCGCGGTAGCGCGGAGCAGCGTGCCCGCAACATCGTGGTGGACGCGATCCAGCGGGTGGCCAGCGAGCAGACCGCGGAGAGCGTGGTCAGCGTGCTGCACCTGCCCGGGGACGAGATGAAGGGGCGGATCATCGGCCGGGAGGGACGCAACATCCGTGCCTTCGAGTCGGTCACCGGCGTCAATCTGATCATCGACGACACGCCCGAGGCGGTGCTGCTGTCCTGCTTCGACCCGGTACGCCGGGAGGTCGGTCGGGTCACGCTGGAGAAGCTGGTGCTCGACGGCCGGATCCACCCGCACCGGATCGAGGAGGTCTACGACGCGGCCCGGCAGGAGGTGGAGGAGCTGTGCTTCCGGGCCGCCGAGGACGCGCTGGTCGAGGTCGGCATCACGGAGATCCACCCGGAACTGGTCACGCTGCTGGGCCGGTTGCGCTACCGCACGTCGTACGGGCAGAACGTCCTCAAGCACCTGGTGGAGACCGCGCACATCGCTGGGGTGATGGCCGCCGAGCTGCGGCTGGACGTGCCGACGATCAAGCGGTGCGCGTTCCTGCACGACATCGGCAAGGCACTGACCCACGAGGTGGAGGGCAGCCACGCGATCATCGGCGCGGACGTGGCCCGCAAGTACGGCGAGAGCGAGGAGGTGGTGCACGCCATCGAGGCGCACCACAACGAGGTGCCGCCGCAGACCATCGAGGCGGTGCTCACCCAGGCGTCGGACGCCTGCTCGGGCGGGCGGCCGGGCGCGCGGCGGGAGAGCCTCGAGGTGTACGTCAAGCGGCTGGAGCGGATCGAGGAGATCGCGGCCGGCAAGCTGGGCGTGGAGAAGGTCTTCGCCATGCAGGCGGGCCGCGAGATCCGGGTGATGGTCAAGCCGGACGACGTGGACGACATCGGCGCGGCGGTGCTGGCCCGGGACGTGGCCAAGCAGATCGAGGAGGAGCTGACCTACCCGGGGCAGATCCGGGTGACGGTGGTGCGCGAGTCGCGGGTCACCGAGATCGCCCGCTAGATCGGGGAACACGAAAGGGCTGGCCGGAGACGGCCAGCCCTTTCACGTGTGGCGGGTCAGGGGCCGCCGGCACCCTCGGCCTGCGCGGTGAGCGCGGCCGGCGGTGGGGTCGGCGTCGTGGTGCCGGCGCTCTTGCGGCCCTGGGAGAGCCGGTGCTGGACGTACTGGGCCAGCTTCGACAGCGAGTAGTTGATGGCGATGAACAGTACGGCGATCACCACGTACACCTGGATCGGGTTGCCCAGGACGCCGATGATCTGCTTGCCGATGTTGAGCGTCTCCTCGTAGCTGATGATGAAGCCCAGCGAGGTGTCCTTGAGTACCACCACGAGCTGGCTGATGAGCGCCGGGAGCATGATCCGGAAGGCCTGCGGCAGCAGAATCAGCCCGGTGGTCTGGAACGGGGAGAGCCCGATCGCGGCGGCCGCCTCGGCCTGCCCGCCGGGCAGGCCCTCCATCCCCGAGCGCAGGATCTCGGCGATGACCACCGAGTTGTAGACGGTCAGGCCGATGACGAGGTACCAGAGGTTGTCGAACGAGGCACCGAACTCGGGGAAGCCGCGGGCCACGAAGAAGATGGTGATGACGACCGGCAGCCCGCGGAACACCTCGACGCAGACCCGGGTCACGACGGCCAGTACCCAGCTCAGCCCGCGCAGCAGGTACGCCAGGGGCGCGGCCGTTCCGGTGAACCGCCGCCGGGCCAGGCTCTTGAGCTGGATCCGTAGGACGGCGAGGAGGGTGCCGACGACGAGCGACGAGACGATGGCCAGCGCGGCGGCCACGAGGGTGTTCTTGAGGCCGAGTCCGATCCGGTCCCAGACGAGCGGGAAGTTCTCGTTTGAAGGGTCGACGAGCGGCCCCCACAGCTCCATCGAGAACTGGCCCTTGTCGGCCAGCGGCCGATAGATGAACAGGTAGGCGCCGGCCAGCACCACCACGACGGCGACCAGGCTGCTGATGAGCGTGACGCGCCGCTGGCGCGGCCCGGGGATGTCGTAGAGGACGCTGCTCTGCTGGCTCATCGGGCCACCGCCTGTCGCTTCTCGATCCGGTCCAGCAGGGCGCCGAGCGGGACCGTCATGATCAGGTATCCGACCGAGATGCCGATCGCCACCGGGATGAAGGGGTAGCCTCCGGCGGAGGTGAGCTGGTCCGCGGTCTGCGAGAGGTCACCGACCACGCCGAAGAAGCCGACGAGCGCGGAGTTCTTGATCATCGCGATGATGACCGAGCCGAGCGGCACCACCGAGGCCTTCCAGGACTGCGGGAGCACGACGTGCCGCAGGTTCTGGCCGAAGGTGAGGCCCAGCGAACGGGCCGCCTCGGCCTGCCCGGCCGGCACCGCGTTCACGCCGGACCGCAGGGCCTCGCAGACGAACGCTGCGGTGTAGAGGACCAGGGCGATCAGGCCGAAGCGGAAGTAGGGCAGGTCGGTGCCGAGCCGGCTGAAGATCGACTCCAGGCCCGGGATGCGCAGGAAGTCGGCGTTGGAGCCCAGCGCCGGCAGGCCGAACGCGGCGAAGAAGAGCACCACGGTCAGCGGCAGGTTACGGAAGATGGTCACGTACGTGGTGCCGACCGCGCGCAGCGGTGGCACCGGCGAGATCCGCAGCACCGCCACGACGGCGCCCAGGATCAGGGCGCCGATCGCGGCGAGAAAGCAGATCTGGAGGGTGAGCCAGAACCCGCCCGCGAAGACGTCGAACTTGTCGATGAGCACATTCACGGGTCGGTTTCCTCCCCACCCTCCGGATCTAGCGGATCAGTAACGGTTGACGGCGGGCGGGTCGCCCAGGGTGGCGCCGAACTTGCCGGCGGTCTCGTCCCACGCCTTCTTCCAGCTACCGTCCTCGAAGGCCTTGTCGAGGGTGTCGTTGATGAAGTCACGGAAGTCCGTGTCCTCCTTCTTGACACCGATGCCGTACGGCTCCTTGGTGAAGTTGTCGCCGGCCATCTTGAAGGACGCCTCGTCCTTGGCGATGTAGCCGAGCAGGATGACGTTGTCGGTGGTGACTGCGTCGACCTGCTTGCCCTTCAGGGCGTCGCGGCACTTGTCGTAGGTGTCGAAGAGCACCAGCTGGGTGGCGACGTCCTTGACGTACTTCTTGATCTCCTCGGCCGGGGTGGAGCCGGTGACCGAGCAGACCTTCTTGGTGCCGTCGGAGAACGAGTCGGGGCCGGTGATGGCGGCCTCGTCCTTGCGGACCATGATGTTCTGGCCGGCCTCGTAGTACGGCCCGGCGAAGGCGATGCGCTCCTTGCGCTTGTCGTTGATCGTGTAGGTGGCCGCGACCAGGTCGACGGTGCCGTTCACGATGACGTCCTCGCGGACCTTCGACGGCGTCTCGACGTACTCGATCTTGTCCTCGGGGATGCCGAGTTCCTTCACGATCAGCTTCGCGATCTCGACGTCGAAGCCCTCGGGCTTGCCCGACAGGCCCTTCTGGCCGAAGCCCGGCTGGTCGAACTTGGTGCCGACCTTGATCTTCTGGGCCGTGTTCAGCCGCTCCATGGTGCTGCCGGCGGCGAAGTCCTTGTTGCCGGCGCCGGTGCCCGCGTCGTCGCTGTCGCCACCGCAGGCGGACAGGCCGAGCGCCAGAGTCGCCGCTGCGGCGACCGCCGCCACGCGCTTGTAACGCATACTCAATCTCCTTCTTCGACGGAGCCGCCGGGGACGACTCCACTACGGGACGCTCAGTGGGTGAGGATCTTGGAGAGGAAGTCCTTGGCCCGCTCGCTGCGCGGGTTCGCGAAGAACTCGGCCGGCGGCGCGTCCTCGACCAGCTGCCCGTCGGCCATGAATACCACCCGGTTGGCCGCGTGCCGGGCGAAGCCCATCTCGTGGGTCACCACGACCATGGTCATGCCCTCGCCGGCCAGCGAGGTCATCACGTCCAGCACCTCGCCGACCATCTCCGGGTCCAGCGCGCTGGTCGGCTCGTCGAACAGCATCGCCTTGGGCTGCATGGCCAGCGCACGGGCGATCGCCGCCCGCTGCTGCTGACCGCCGGAGAGCTGCGCCGGGTACTTGTCCGCCTGGTTGGCGATGCCGACCCGGTCCAGCAGGGCCAGGCCGCGCTCACGGGCCGCGGCCGGCTTCTCCTTGCGGACCTTTACCGGCCCCAGCGTGACGTTCTCCAGGATGGTCTTGTGCGCGAAGAGGTTGAACGACTGGAACACCATGCCGACCTCGCTGCGCAGCCTGGCCAGGGGCTTGCCCTCCGCCGGCAGCGGCTGCCCGTCGAACGTGATGGTGCCGTTGTCGATGGGCTCCAGCCGGTTGATGGTGCGGCAGAGCGTCGACTTGCCGGAGCCGGACGGGCCGATCACCACGACCACCTCACCCCGGCCGACGGACAGGGACACGTCGTCGAGCACGTGCAGCGGCCCGAACCACTTGTTCACCCCGTCGAGCACGATCAGCGGGTCGCCCGTCGTCACGTCGTCCACCGTCCCTGTCGTCCATGGCGGAATCCGGGAGTCGGTCGACCCTCGGTTGGGCAACTGTAGGCGGGGTGATGTGGCAGAACGCAACCCAGATGGTCACGGAGCGGTAACACCGGTCGCCGCCGTGCCGGCCCGTCCGAATTTCGTCACCCGCCGGGTGGCCGAGTGGCGGCGTCGCCACCGGCCGGAGACCATGAGGGGATGACCGACGCGATCCGGCTGACCGACTACGCCCGCGGTGGCGGTTGCGCCTGCAAGATCCCGCCCGGCGAGCTGGAGGCGATGGTCGCCGGGCTCGGCGCGACCGGCGGCTCCGCCGATCTGCTGGTCGGGCTGGAGAACGGCGACGACGCCGCGGTGGTCCGGCTGGACGAGCGTACGGGCCTGGTGAGCACCGCCGACTTCTTCACCCCGGTGGTCGACGACGCCTACGACTGGGGGCGCATCGCCGCCGCCAACGCGCTCTCCGACGTGTACGCGATGGGCGGCACCCCGCTCGTCGCGCTGAACCTGCTCTGCTGGCCGCGCGGCATCCTGCCACCGGAGATGGCCCGCGAGGTGCTGCGCGGTGGCCTGGACGTGGCCCGGGAGGCGAACTGCCACCTGGCCGGCGGGCACAGCGTGGACGACGACGGCCCGAAGTACGGCCTGGCGGTCACCGGCGTGGTCCGGCCGGAAGAGCTGATCACGCTCGACGCGGGGCGGGCCGGGCGGCCGCTGTCGCTGACCAAGCCGCTCGGGGTGGGCGTGCTCAACACCCGGCACAAGCAGACCGGGCAGCGTTTCCCCGAGGCGGTCGACTCGATGGCCCGGCTCAACCGGGACGCGGCCCGCGCGGCGGTGGCCGCGGGCATCCGCTGCGGCACCGACGTGACCGGCTTCGGCCTGCTCGGGCACGCCTCGAAGCTGGCCCGCGCGAGCCGCCTGACGGTGGCGATCGACGCGGCGGCGGTGCCGTACCTGCCGGGTGCGCGGGAGGCGCTGCGCGACGGGTACGTCAGTGGCGGCACCCGGCGCAACCTGGACTGGGTCACGCCGTGGACCGACTTCGGCGGCGCCGACGAGGGGGAGCGGCTGCTGCTGGCCGACGCGCAGACCTCCGGTGGCCTGCTGGTCGCCGGTGAGGTGCCGGGCGGCACGGTGATCGGCGAGTTGCTGCCGGCTTCGGAGCATCTGATCCGGGTTCGTTGAGTGACGGTTCGCGGCGTGGCCTGGCCGCCACCGCGGCACCGTACCCGATAAACTGTCATCTTCCAGCTACTCTGGGCAACGTCGCCCGAGGGAATTTTGCCCGGAATGGTCACAGACCGGTAACTTGCGCCCGGTTGGGGGCAAACGCAGCCCACCATCGTCATGAAGGCCCGATCCGGAGGCCGGTGGAACGAGCGCAGCGAGGAGGCGGCATGACCGAGCTGTGGAACTGGAGAATCGACGGCGGCGAGCCGGTGGAGGTCTACCCGGCACTGGCCGAGGCGCTCGGCCGGGTGGTGATGCCCATGGCCGTCGCCGACCCGATGCGGCTCCCCGCGTACGCGGTGGTCTGCGACGTGTGGGAGGCGCCCGGGCTGTACGGCACCGTGGTCGACTGTTACGGCGTGCCCGAGAGCCTGACCGAGCTGCCCGCGATCGCGGCGCTGGCCCGGCTGCTGGGCCGCAACTGCCTGACGCGCGACGACACGCTCGACGCCGGCCGGCACCTGCTGGTCGCGCCGGACGGCACGATCCGGCCGGTGCACTTCGACGTCGCCGACACCGACGACGGCGAGGTGCTCAGCCACCACCGGCTGTGCACGGTCGCCGACGCACGCTGCCGGGGCTGGTCGCAGTGCCACCGCTCCCGCTGGGCCCCCGACACTGTCGCACCGGCGCTCGCCGCCGCCTGAGCGCGGACGCCGGCCGGCACCCGTGAGGCGGTGCTCGCCGCCGTGTCCCCTCCGGCGGCGAGCGGTGGCGGGCCCGGACTCACCCCCGGGCCGCCTGCTGCTGTCCCCGCACCACGAGCTGGTCCAGCAGCGTCGCGGTGGCGGCGGCCACCGCGTCCACCGCGGCGTCGAACGCTGCCGCGTTGTGGGCGGCGGGGGTACGGAATCCGGAGATCTTCCGGACGTACTGCAACGCGGCGGCGCGGATGTCCTCCTCGGTCACCACCGGGACGTACGGCTCACGCAGGGTCTTGATGCTCCGGCACACAGCTCCTCCTCGTTCGATCCGATCGGCTCCACCCGGATACGCTGTCCGGGTCATGACTACCGCAGCCGCGGGCAGCCCGCGCACCTACCAGGTGCGTACGTACGGCTGCCAGATGAACGTGCACGACTCCGAGCGCATCTCCGGCCTCCTCGAGGACGCCGGGTACGTGCGCGCCGCCGAGGCCGACGAGCAGCCCGACGTGGTGGTGTTCAACACCTGCGCGGTCCGGGAGAACGCCGACAACCGCCTCTACGGCAACCTGGGTCATCTGCGCCCCGTGAAGGCGAAGCATCCCGGGATGCAGATCGCGGTCGGCGGCTGCCTGGCCCAGAAGGACCGCGGCGACATCGTCCGCAAGGCGCCCTGGGTGGACGTCGTCTTCGGCACGCACAACATCGGCGCGTTGCCGGCGCTGCTGGACCGGGCCCGGCACAACGCCGCGGCCGAGGTCGAGATCCTGGAGTCGCTGGAGGTCTTCCCCTCCACGCTGCCGACCCGGCGCGAGTCGACGTACGCCGGGTGGGTCTCGATCTCCGTCGGCTGCAACAACACGTGCACGTTCTGCATCGTGCCCTCCCTGCGCGGCAAGGAGAAGGACCGCCGCCCCGGCGACATCCTCTCCGAGGTCCGCGCGCTGGCCGACTCCGGCGTGCTGGAGGTGACGCTGCTCGGGCAGAACGTCAACTCCTACGGCGTCGAGTTCGGCGACCGGTACGCCTTCGGCAAGCTGCTGCGCGCCTGCGGGGACATCGACGGGCTGGAGCGGGTGCGGTTCACCAGCCCGCACCCGAAGGACTTCACCGACGACGTGATCGCCGCGATGGCCGAGACGCCGAACGTCTGCCACTCGCTGCACATGCCGTTGCAGTCCGGCTCGGACGACGTGCTGCGGGCGATGCGCCGGTCGTACCGGTCGGAGCGTTACCTGGGGATCATCTCCAAGGTCCGGGCGGCGATGCCGGACGCGGCGATCACCACCGACATCATCGTCGGCTTCCCGGGCGAGACCGAGGCCGACTTCGCCCGCACGCTCGACCTGGTGCGGGAGGCGCGGTTCTCCTCGGCGTTCACGTTCCAGTACTCCAAGCGCCCCGGCACGCCGGCCGCCACGATGGACGGGCAGTTGCCCAAGCAGGTCGTGCAGGAGCGTTACGAGCGGCTGATCGCCTGCGTGGAGGAGATCACCTGGGCGGAGAACAAGAAGCTGGTCGGGGAGACCGTCGAGGTGCTGGTGGCGGTCGGCGAGGGCCGCAAGGACGAGCGCACCGGCCGGATGTCCGGACGCGCCCGCGACGGCCGGCTCGTGCACTTCGCCACCGGTGAGCTGGCCGGGCGTATCCGTCCCGGCGACATCGTGCACACAGTCGTCACGTACGCCGCCCCGCACCACCTCAACGCCGACGGCGCGCCGCTGGCGCACCGGCGCACCCGGGCCGGGGACGCGGCCGAGGCGGGACAGGTTCCGCGTACCCCGGGGGTGCTGCTGGGCCTGCCGACGATCGGCGCGCCGGCCGCGGCACCCGCCCCCGTAGGCGGCTGCACCGCCCAGTGACCGCACGCAAGGAAGGGCCCCCTTTTAACACCGAGTGTTAAAAGGGGGCCCTTCCTCTACCGGAGGCGTTAAGAAGGTGCCCTTCCTTCCGCGTCAGCCGGCCTGCTCGGCGAGCTGGAGGAACTGCCGCTTCGAGGCGAGTGCCTGCTCGGCATCCTTGATCCGGCGGGCGTCACCGGCGGCCTGGGCCCGGGCCAGCCGGTCCTCGGCCTCGGCGACCTGGGCGCGCATCTGCGCCAGCAGCGGGTTGTCCTCCTTGGAGGTACGCCGCCACGCCGAGTCCATCACCTCGCGGACCTTGTCGTCCACGGCCCGCAGGCGGCGCTCCAGCCCGGCGGCGGCCTCGCGGGGCACCCGGCCGGCCTCGTGCCACTGCGCCTGGATCTCCCGCAGCTTCGCCTGGGCGCCCTTCGGGTCGCCGTCGACGTCTAGCGCCTCGGCCTCGGCCAGCAGCGCCTGCTTGCGCTCCAGGTTGGCGCGCTGCTCGTTGTCGCGCGCCGAGAAGACCTCGCTGCGGCGGGTGAAGAACTCGTCCTGCGCGGCGCGGAACCGTTCCCAGAGCTTCTGCTCGGCCTCCTTGGCGGCGCGCGGCGCGGCCTTCCACTGGGTCATCAGGTCCTTGAGCTGCCCGGCGGTGACGCCCCAGTCGGTGGAGTCCTTGAGCTTCTCCGCCTCGGCGACCAGCTCCTCCTTGACCGTCTGCGCCTGCTTGCGCTGCTGGTCGAGGGAGGCGAAGTGGGCACCCCGGCGGCGGGTGAAGCCGTCGCGCGCGGCGGCGAACCGCTTCCACAGCTCACCGTCGGCCTTCTTGTCGACGCCGCGGATGGTTTTCCACTCGTCGAGGATCTCCTTGAGCCGGTCACCGGCGGTCTTCCAGCCGGTCGACTCGGCGGCGAGCTTCTCGGCCTCCTCGACCAGAGCGGTCTTGCGGGCCAGTGCCTCGCCCCGGGCAGCCTCGCGGGCCGCCTTGGCCTCGCCGGCCTTCTCCTCGGCGACGGTGGCCAGCTTGTCCAGGCGGGCGGCCAGGGCGTCGATGTCACCGACCACGTGCGCCTCGGCCAGCGACCCACGGATCCGGCGGATCGTGGTCAGGGAGTGACCGGCGTCAGCCGCGCCCGAGTTGAGCCGGGCCTCGGTTAGGTCGACCTCGGTCACCAGGTCGGCGTAGCGCCGGGCGAAGTGGGCGAGCCCTTCCTCCGGTGCCCCTGCCTGCCAGGATCCGACCACCCGCTCGCCCTCGGCGGTCTTGACGTAGACGGTGCCGTCCTCGTCGACCCGTCCGAAGGCAGTCCAGTCGCTCATGTGCCCATCCTCGTTCTCCCGGCGTCGAGGGGACAGCCCCCTCGTCCGCCGCCACGGCGCAGCAAACTTTCTCCCGGCATTGTCACAGGTCCACCCCGGTCCGTGTCGAGCGCCTGTCGCCGACCGTGACCATACGGTGTTGTACGCCCCCGATGACCGGATCGGCGCGGGGACGCACCGGGAGATCCCGATAGGTTTGGGGCGTGCCCCTGGTTGCCGCCGCCGTCTGCCCCCACCCGCCGCTTATCGTGCCCGAGCTGGCCGGCGCCGCCGCGCCCGAGCTGGACGACCTGCGCGCCGCCGCCGACGCCGCGGTCGCCCGGCTGCTCGCCGCCGGTCCCGAGGCGGTCCTGCTCGTCGGCGGCGGACCGGAGACCGTTCGGTTCGCCGCCGCCGACTCGGGCTCCCTGCGCGGCTTCGGGCTGGACCGGCCGGTGCGGCTGTGGCAGACCTCCTGCTCCGGCGCGGAGCGCCTGCCGCTGAGCCTGACCATCGGCGCCTGGCTGCTGAACCGCTCCGGCACGACGCTGCCCCGGCTGGCCCGGTCGGTGGCGCACGACGCCACGCCGGCGGAGTGTGCGGCGTTCGGCGCGAGCCTGATCGCCGACGACGATCCGCCCGTCGCGCTGCTCGTGCTCGGTGACGGGTCCGCCTGCCGGGGCGTCAAGGCGCCGGGGTACGACGACCCGCGCGCCGCGGCGTACGACGAGGGGGTCGCCGCGGCCCTGGCCGGCGCGGACGCCGACGCCCTGCTCGGGCTGGACCCGGGGCTGTCGGCGGAGCTGCGGGTCGCCGGGCGGGCGCCCTGGCAGGTGCTGGCCGGCGCGGCCCGGGCGGCGGGCGGCGACTGGTGCGGCGAGCTGAGCTACCACCGCGCCCCCTACGGCGTTGCCTACCTCGTGGCGAACTGGGAGCGGTCGTGACAGTCGTGGCGGTGGTCGGGCCGACCGCGGCCGGGAAGTCGGCGCTGAGCATCGCGCTGGCGCACGCGCTCGACGGCGAGGTCGTGAACGCCGACTCGATGCAGCTGTATCGGGGCATGGACGTCGGCACCGCGAAGCTGTCGCCGGCCGAGCGCGAGGGCGTGCCGCACCACCTGCTGGACATCTGGCCGGTGACCGAGCCGGCCAGTGTCGCGGAGTATCAGACGCTGGCCCGTGCGGCGGTCGACGACATCCTGGCCCGGGGACGGGTGCCGCTGCTGGTCGGCGGCTCCGGGCTGTACGTGCGGGCGGTGCTGGAGCGGTTCGAGTTTCCCGGCACCGACCCGGCGCTGCGGGAGCGGCTGGAGGCGGAACTCGCGACGGTCGGCCCCGAGCCGCTGCACGCCCGGCTGACCGAGGCCGACCCGGACGCGGCGGCGAGCATCCTGCCCACGAACGGCCGCCGGATCGTGCGGGCGCTGGAGGTGATCGAGCTGACCGGCGCTCCGTTCACCGCGTCGCTGCCGTCGCCCACTCCGTACTACCCGTCGGTGCAGCTCGGCGTCGACCTGGACACCGCTTCGCTGGACGAGCGGATCGCGTTGCGGGTGGACCGGATGTGGGCCGCCGGGCTGGTCGACGAGGTGCGGGCGCTGGTCGCCGAAGGGCTGCCCGAGGGGCGGACGGCGAGCCGGGCGCTCGGCTACCAACAGGTGCTGCGGTTCCTGGCCGGGGAGCTGACCGAGACGGAGGCGCACGAGGATACGGTCCGCGCGACCCGCCGGTTCGTCAGGCGGCAGCGCTCCTGGTTCCGGCGTGACCCGCGCATCCACTGGCTGGACTCGGCGTCGCCCGGGTTCCTCGGCACTGCCCTGCGGGTGGTCGCCGAGCATCGGGGATGATGGAGGCGTGGAGTTCACAAAGGGTCACGGCACCGGCAACGACTTCGTCATCCTGCCCGACCCGGACGGCGCCCTCGACCTGACGCCGGGCCTGGTCGCCGCGCTCTGCGACAGGCGGCGCGGGCTCGGCGGCGACGGCGTGCTGCGCGTCGTACGGGCCGCCAAGCACCCCGAGGGTGTCGCGCTGGCGGGCGAGGCCGAGTGGTTCATGGACTACTGGAACTCCGACGGCTCGTTCGCCGAGATGTGCGGCAACGGGGCCCGTGTGTTCGTCCGCTACCTGCTGGACCGGTCGCTGGCCGCCCCGTCGGGCGGGACGTTGCCGATCGCGACCCGCGCCGGCCTGGTCCGGGCCCGCGTCGAGGGCGCTGGTGTGGCGGTCGAGATGCGCCGCCCCCGGCTGTACGACACCGCGACCGCCACGCTCGGCGGGCTGACGCTGCCCGGCACCGCCGTGGACGTCGGCAACCCGCACCTGGTGTGCCCGCTGCCCGCCGCGCTGGAGCTGACCGGGCTGGACCTCACCCGCGCGCCCGGGGTCGACGCCTCGACGTTCCCGTCCGGGGTGAACGTCGAGTTCACCTCGCCGGGCGAGCCGGTCGCCGGCACCGACGGGCACGTGCTGATGCGGGTCTACGAGCGCGGCTCGGCCGAGACGCTATCCTGCGGCACCGGCGCGTGCGCGGTGGCGGCGGTGGCGTTGCGCGACGCCGGCCTGGACACCGGCACGATGACCGTGGACGTACCCGGCGGACGCCTCACCGTGACGGTGACGGCCGACACCTGCTGGCTGTCCGGTCCCGCGGTCCTGGTGGCGACCGGCACCCTGACCCCCTCCACCCTGCACCAATAGCCCGCCCGCGTTGCTTCTGCCAGTTGATCAAGGAGTTTGTGGCGGAATCCCGGTGCTCCGGTGACGCGAACTCCTTGGTCGGCACGGGGCTGAGTGCGCGCTGCGGTCCGGCTGGCCGGCATTCCTTCCAAGATCTCGTGTGGACGTGCCGGGGACGCCTGACTGCGCCGGGTTGCGGGTGTGGGGTGGTGCGCTGAGCCGGGCGCGGGCGGGCCCGTGGGAGGAGATGCCGCCTTGCGAGGTGCTGCCCCCGCGAGAGGGCGCTGGCCTGCGCGAAGGCGCCGCGCAAGGCCGGGTGGGAACGCGTCAGGGGGTGGCGCTGGCGTTGGCGGCGATCTCGGGCAGGTCGGCCGGGCCCGGGTCGGCCGCCGGGGCCGGCGTCGCGGCCGGGTTCTGGGCGGCGGCCCGCACCGCGGCGGCCACGGCCGGGGCGACCCGGGAGTCGAAGACGCTCGGCACGATCACCGTCGGGTTGATCTTGTCCGCACCGACCACGTCCGCGATGGCTTGCGCGGCGGCGAGCGCCATCTCGTCGGTGAACTCCTCGGCGTGCGCGTCGAGCATGCCGCGGAACACGCCGGGGAAGGCCAGCACATTGTTGATCTGGTTCGGCTGGTCCGAGCGGCCGGTGGCGACCACTGCGGCGTGCTTGCGCGCCTCTCGCGGGTCCACCTCCGGATCGGGGTTGGCGAGCGCGAAGACGATCGCGTCCTTCGCCATCTGGGCGACGTCCTCGCCGGTGAGCAGATTCGGCGCGCTCACGCCGATGAACACGTCCGCGCCGCGTACCGCCCCGGCCAGGTCACCGGAGTAGTTCTCCTTGTTGGTGTTGTCGGCCAGCCACCGCCAGGCCGGGTTGAGGTCCGGCAGTCCGCGGTGCAGGGCGCCCTGGCGGTCGTACGCGATGATGTCGCCCACGCCCTGGCGCAGCAGCAGCTTCATGATCGCGGTGCCGGCCGCGCCGGCGCCGGAGACCACGACCCGGACGTCCGCGAGCTGCTTGCCCACGACGCGCAGCGCGTTCGTCAGCGCGGCCAGCACGCAGATCGCGGTGCCGTGCTGGTCGTCGTGGAAGACCGGGATGTCCAGCGCCTCGCGGAGCCGGGCCTCGATCTCGAAGCAGCGCGGCGCGGCGATGTCCTCCAGGTTGATCCCGCCGTACGCGGGCGCGATCGCCTTGACGATCGCCACGATCTCGTCGGTGTCCTGCGTGTCCAGCACCACCGGCCAGGCGTCCACCCCGCCGAAGCGCTTGAACAGCGCCGCCTTGCCCTCCATCACCGGCAGCGACGCGGCCGGCCCGAGGTTGCCCAGGCCGAGCACCGCGGTGCCGTCGCTGACCACGGCGACGGTGTTGCGCTTGATGGTGAGCCGGCGGGCGTCGGCCGGGTTCTCCGCGATCGCCATGCAGACCCGGGCCACGCCCGGGGTGTACGCGCGGGACAGCTCGTCCCGGGTGCGCAGCGCGACCTTCGGGGTGACCTCGATCTTGCCGCCGAGGTGCAGCAGGAAGGTGCGGTCGGAGACCTTGCGGACGTCCACCCCGTCGAGCGCGGTGAGCGCGTCGACGACCTGGTCGGCGTGGCCGGCGTCGGCGGTGTCGCAGGTGAGGTCGACGATCACGTGCGCGGGGTCGGAGTCGACCACGTCCAGCGCGGTGACGATGGCCCCGGCCTCGCCAGCGGCGGTGGTGAGCCGGCCGATGGAGGTGGCGTCGGCGGGTACCGCGATCCGGATGGTGATGGAGAATCCGGCACTCGGCAGTCGTGTGTTGGCCACGAGAAACTCCTCCGTCGGCGCTGAGCGGCTCGACTGGCATTTCTACTCGCCCGCCCTGGTCGCCCGGCATCCGCCCCCGCTACCGGTGGGTAGCGTCGCGGGCATAACACACGTGCGTCCGGCGTTGTCACATGTCAGGATTGCTGTCACGCGCCGAAAATTCCCGGCGTTGCACATAACGGACAGGAGACGCAGTTTGCGCGACCAGGAGACCTTCCACCCCTACACCGACGACGAGTTCGACGCCACCACCGGCGAGTACGAGCTGTCGGAGCGGCAGGCGCTACGGCGGGTCCCCGGCCTCTCCACCGAACTCACCGACATCACCGAGGTCGAATACCGCCAGCTCCGGCTGGAGCGGGTCGTCCTGGTGGGGGTCTGGACCGAGGGCACCCAGGCCGACGCCGACAACAGCCTCACCGAGCTGGCGGCGCTGGCCGAGACGGCCGGCTCGCAGGTGCTCGAAGGGCTGATCCAGCGTCGCCACCGGCCCGACCCGGCCACGTACATCGGCCGCGGCAAGGTCGACGACCTGGGCGCGGTGGTGCTGTCCACCGGCGCCGACACGATCATCTGCGACGGTGAGCTGTCGCCGTCGCAGCTGCGCAACCTGGAGCAGCGCACCAAGGTCAAGGTGGTCGACCGGACCGCCCTGATCCTCGACATCTTCGCCCAGCACGCCAAGAGCAAGGAGGGCAAGGCGCAGGTCGAGCTGGCCCAGCTCGAATACCTGCTGCCGCGCCTGCGCGGCTGGGGCGAGACGTTGTCCCGGCAGACCGGTGGTAGCGGCCGCGGCGGTGGCGCCGGCGGCGGCGTGGGCCTGCGTGGTCCCGGTGAGACCAAGCTGGAGACCGACCGGCGGCGCATCCGCCACCGCATCGCGCGGCTGCGCCGCGAGATCAAGAGCATGGCGACGGTACGCCAGACGAAGCGCGCCCGGCGCACCCGGAACGCGGTGCCCGCAGTGGCCATCGCCGGCTACACCAACGCCGGCAAGTCCAGCCTGCTCAACCGCCTGACCGGTGCGGGAGTGCTGGTGGAGAACGCGCTGTTCGCCACGCTGGACCCGACCACCCGCCGGGCCACCACGTCCGACGGGCGGCTCTACACGCTGTCCGACACGGTCGGGTTCGTCCGGCACCTGCCGCACCAGATCGTCGAGGCGTTCCGCTCGACGCTGGAGGAGGTCGCCGACTCCGACCTGGTCGTACACGTGGTCGACGGCACGCACCCGGATCCGGAGGAGCAGGTCCGGGCGGTACGCGAGGTGCTCGCCGAGGTGGGCGCCGACCGGCTGCCGGAACTACTGGTGGTGAACAAGACCGACGCCACCGACGAGGAGACGATGCTGCGGCTCAAGCGGCTCTGGCCGGACGCGGTCTTCGTCTCCGCGCACAGCGGGCGCGGGATCGACGAGATGCGTGCGGCCGTCGAGCGGCGGCTGCCCCGGCCGGCCGTCGAGGTGCGCGCGGTGCTCCCGTACGACCGGGGTGACCTGGTCGCCCGGGTGCACCGGCAGGGTGAGGTGCTGAGCACCGCGCACCTGCCCGAGGGCACGCTGCTGCACGTGCGGGTCAGCGAGGGGCTGGCCGCGGAGCTCGCGCCGTACCGGGCGGGTGACCGGCTGACCAGCGACGAGCGGGTGAGCGCCGGGCGGTGAGCCGTCCGGCGTCACCCGGCGGAAACCCGCGCCGTGCGACACTGAGCGTCATGCGGCACGTTGTCTCCTCGGTCACGCTCGCGCTCGGCCTGGTCGGCGCGGTCGTGGCGCCGGCCGGGCCGGCCCCCGCGGCCCCCGTGCTGGCCGCGGCTCCCAAGAAGAAGTGCACGGTCACCGACGACCGCCTTCGCGAGCTGTCCGGGCTCGTCGCCACCAGCAACGGGTACGTCGTGATCAACGACGGGTCGGACGACCCCAGCCGCAAGCGGGTCTTCTACCTGGACACCAAGTGCAAGGTCGACAAGGAGGTCCGTTACTCCGGTGACGGGCCGCTCGACACCGAGGACCTGGCGCTCAGCCCGGACCGTAAGAACCTCTGGATCGCCGACACCGGCGACAACGTGGAGAAAAAGACCCGCCGGGAGCGGGTGGCGGTCTGGACGATGCCGCTGAGCGGCTCGAAGCAGCCGGTGCTGCACCGGCTCAGCTACCCGGGCAAGGAGCCGCACGACGCGGAGGCCCTGCTCGTCGACGACGACAACATGCCGCTGGTGATCACCAAGGAGCTCTCCGGCAAGTCGGAGATCTACACCCCGACGGTGAAGCTGAAGGCGAGCGGCGACACCGAGCCGATCCCGATGAAGAAGGTCGGCGAGTTCACGCTCCCGAAGACCAGCACCGACAACAAGCTCGGCTCGCCCGGGCGGGCGCTCGTCACGGGCGCGGCCCGCTCGCCCGACGGCGGCAGGGTCGTGCTGCGCACGTACGCCGACGCGTTCGAGTTCGACGTGGCCGGCGGCGACATCGTCAAGGCGATCACCACCGGCAAGCCCCGGGTCACCCCGCTGGCCGACCCGTTCGGCGAGGCGATCTCCTACACGCCGGACGGCAAGACGTTCGTCACCGTCTCCGACGGCGGCACGCTCGACGAGTCGGACCCGATCGACATCCTCAGCTACACCCCGTCGACCACCGGCGCGGAGGCGCTGCCCAACGGCGGCAAGGCCGACACCAAGGCGGCCGCCGAGAAGTCCTGGCTCGAAGGGCTCTCGCTCGACGAGATCACGTACCTGATCGCGGCGGTCGGGGTGATCGGCGCGCTGCTGATGGGCGCCGGCGTGTTCGGCATCCTGCGGGCGCGGCGCAAGCCGGCGCCCCGGGCACCGGCCGGCGAACCCGAGCGCAGCGGCGACTTCCCGGTGAACAACGGCTTCCCGTCGGGCGAACGGCCGGACGCCCCGCGCGGCGGTGTCTACGGCGGTGGTCAGGGCGGCGTCTACGGCAGCGCGGCCAAGGGCGACCGCCCGGCGTCCGGCGGTGTCTACGGCGGTGGCCGGTCAGGCGGCGGCGTGTACGGCGGCGGCGCCCAGGGCGGTGGCCGTCCCCCGGGCGGGGCTCGTCCGCAGGGTGGCGGCGTCTACGGCGGCGGTGGTGCCCCGGCCGGTGGCGGGCGCGGTGGCGGCGTCTACGGCGGCGGGGGCCAGGGCGGACCGGGCGGCGGCCAGGGCGGCCCCGGCCGTGGCGGCCCGGGTGGCGGCGGCCAGGGCAGTCCGGGCCGCGGCGGCCCGGGTGGGGCCGGATACCGCGGGCAGCCGAACGGTGGTGGGCCGCGGGGGGACGGCGGCCGGGCCGAGCCGCCGCGCCGCGGACAGGACCCGCGTGGCGGGCGCCGCGACGGTTACGACGACCAGGGCCGGTACGGCCCGGTGTCCGGCGGCGGCCGGGAGTACCGGGGCGACCGCTACTGAGACGACACGGAAAAGGGGTGACCGGCCACGGTCACCCCTTTTCGCTGCTGTCGCCTCAGATGCGCCGCAGCACCGCCACCACGCGGCCCATGATCGTGGCGTCGTCGCCGGGGATCGGGTCGAAGGCCGGGTTCTGCGGCATCAGCCAGACGTGCCCGTCGCGCCGCCGGTAGGTCTTCACCGTCGCCTCGCCGTCGAGCATGGCGGCCACGATGTCGCCGACCTCGGCGTTCGGCTGCTGCCGGACGACCACCCAGTCGCCGTCGCAGATCGCCGCGTCGAGCATCGAGTCACCCTTGACCTGGAGCATGAAGACCTCGCCCTCGCCGACCAGCTCGCGGGGGAGGGGGAAGATGTCCTCCACCGCCTGCTCGGCCAGGATCGGCCCACCGGCGGCGATGCGGCCCAGCATCGGCACGTACGCCGGGGCGGGCCGCTGGGCGCGGGCCGCCTCGTCGTCCGCCTCGCCCGGCGCGCGGACGTCGACGGCGCGCGGACGGTTCGGGTCGCGGCGCAGGAAGCCCTTCTTCTCCAGCTCCTTGAGCTGGTAGGCGACGCTGGACGGGGACACCAGCCCGACCGCCTCGCCGATCTCGCGCACGCTCGGCGGGTAGCCGTGGCGCTCGACCCAGGTGCGGATGAACTCCAGGATCCGCCGCTGCCGGGCGGTCAGGTCGACGGTCGTCGGGTCGGGGAAGCTGCTCACCACCGGGGTGACCGGACGCACCGCCGCGGGAGCGGTGCGGCTGCGGGCGGTGCGGGGGCGACGGGTCGCCGGCGGACCCGCCCCGTCGTTCGGCTGCGGGTTCTTCTGCCGGCTGGCCCGGTCCTCGGTCACGTCCGTCCCTCCCTGGTCGGCGCTGGGGTGCCTCGTCGGCTCGTGGTGCGTGTGGTCTGACCGTATAGGTGAGATCGGCCATTTTCAAACATCTGTACGACCTGCTGTCGGCGTGTCGTGCCGAATTCCTGGATTTCCGAACGGGTGTTCTGATAGAAGGGTACGCCGATCGAACGGATGTTCTATCCCGGCCGCCCGTGACCAGTGCGGGAGGCCGCCCGTTGGGCTCCTCGGTGGCGTCGCGCCGGACGTGATCCTGATGACGCGCCGGACGCGCCGGTCAACTTGACCTCGCTTGGGGTTCGGCATACGGTCGACCCCTAGATGTAGTAGTCACACGGGCGTAAGTTGCCTACAGGTTGGGTTCAACTACCGAACGCACTCCCGCACCGCGCACCCGGCGACGGTCATCGGACGATGGCCCCGCCGTGTCGACGCGTGCCCGGGAGCCGGTAGGTGTGCCCGCGATCGACGACAGGAGGTCGGGCGAATGCGGTGTCCGTACTGCCGGCACGCCGACTCCCGGGTGGTCGACTCGCGGGAGGCCGACGACGGCCAGCTCATCCGGCGGCGGCGGTCGTGCCCGGAGTGCGGCAAGCGGTTCACCACCGTCGAGGAGGCGGTGCTCGCGGTGGTCAAGCGCAGCGGGGTGACCGAGCCGTTCAGCCGTACGAAGATCATCGGCGGGGTGCGCAAGGCGTGTCAGGGGAGGCCGGTCGACGACGACTCGATCGCGCTGCTGGCACAGAAGGTCGAGGAGACCGTGCGGGCCAAGGGGGCGGCCGAGATCCCCAGCCACGAGGTGGGCCTGGCCATCCTCGGCCCGTTGCGTGACCTCGACGAGGTGGCCTACATGCGGTTCGCCAGCGTCTACCGGTCCTTCGACTCGCTCGCCGACTTCGAGCGCGAGATCGAGACGCTGCGGGCCGCCGCGCGCGCCCGGGAGGGCGCCGGTGCCGGTGCGGCGGACGCCGCCGGCGCGATCAGCTGACATTTTCCGGTTTCTGACAGGTACACGAGGCGCGGTGGGTGACCGTTGCCGACGAGGGGGGCGAGGGCGTGACGACCAGCAGGTCACGGAACAAGGCCGGGGCGGGGCTGAAGATCGAGCGCGTCTGGACGACCGAGGGGGTGCATCCCTACGACGAGGTCGCCTGGGAGCGCCGCGACGTCGTCATGACGAACTGGCGGGACGGCTCGATCAACTTCGAGCAGCGCGGGGTGGAGTTCCCCGCGTCCTGGTCGGTGAACGCGGCGAACATCGTGACCACCAAGTACTTCCGGGGCGCGGTGGGGACCCCGGAGCGGGAGTGGTCGCTCAGGCAGCTCGTCGACCGGGTGGTCGACACCTACCGCACCGCCGGTGAGGAGTACGGCTACTTCGCCACCCCGGCCGACGCCGAGGTGTTCGCACACGAGCTGACCTGGATGCTGCTGCACCAGGTGTTCAGCTTCAACTCGCCGGTGTGGTTCAACGTCGGCACGCCGTCGCCGCAGCAGGTCTCGGCGTGCTTCATCCTCTCCGTCGACGACTCGATGGACTCCATCCTCGACTGGTACAAGGAGGAGGGGCGGATCTTCCAGGGCGGCTCCGGCGCCGGGGTCAACCTGTCCCGCATCCGTTCCTCGAAGGAGCTGCTCTCCTCCGGCGGCACCGCCTCCGGCCCGGTCAGCTTCATGCGCGGTGCGGACGCCTCCGCCGGCACCATCAAGTCCGGTGGCGCCACCCGGCGCGCGGCCAAGATGGTCATCCTCGACGTGGACCACCCGGACATCGAGGAGTTCGTGGCGACCAAGGCGCGCGAGGAGGACAAGATCCGCGCACTGCGCGACGCCGGGTTCGACATGGACCTGGGCGGCGCCGACATCGTCAGCGTGCAGTACCAGAACGCCAACAACTCGGTCCGCGTCTCCGACGAGTTCATGACCGCGGTGGAGAACGGCGGCGGCTTCGACCTGCGCGGCCGGCTCGACGGGCAGACCATCGAGACGATCGACGCCAAGAAGCTGTTCCACACCATCTCCCAGGCGGCCTGGGAGTGCGCCGACCCGGGTTTGCAGTACGACGACACCATCAACGACTGGCACACCTGCCCGGAGACCGGGCGGATCACCGCGTCGAACCCCTGCTCGGAGTACCTGCACCTGGACAACTCCTCGTGCAACCTGGCCTCGCTGAACCTGATGAAGTTCCTCCGCGCCGACGGCGGCTTCGAGGTGGAGAAGTTCGTCAAGTCGGTCGAGTTCGTCATCACCGCGATGGACATCTCGATCTGCTTCGCCGACTTCCCGACCGAGAAGATCGGTGAGACCACCCGCGCCTACCGGCAGCTCGGCATCGGGTACGCCAACCTGGGCGCGCTGCTGATGGCCTCCGGCCTGCCGTACGACTCGGAGCAGGGCCGGGAGGTGTCCGCCGCGATCACCTCGCTGATGACCGGCACCGCCTACCGCCGTTCCGCCGAGCTGGCCGGCATCGTCGGCCCGTACGACGGCTACGCCCGCAACGCCGAGCCGCACAAGCGGGTCATGCGCAAGCACGCCGCCGCCAACGACGCGATCAAGGCGACCGGCACCGTGGCCACCGCCGTGCAGCGCGAGGCCACCAAGCAGTGGACGTCGGGCAACAAGCTCGGTGACAAGTTCGGCTGGCGCAACTCGCAGGCCAGCGTGCTCGCCCCGACCGGCACCATCGGCCTGATGATGGACTGCGACACCACGGGTGTCGAGCCGGACCTGGCGCTGGTGAAGTTCAAGAAGCTGGTCGGCGGCGGCTCGATGCAGATCGTCAACCAGACCGTGCCGCGCGCCCTGCGCAGCCTCGGCTACCCCGAGGAGCAGGTCGAGGCGATCGTCGAGCACATCGCCGACCACGGGCACGTGGTGGACGCCCCGGGCCTCAAGCCGGAGCACTACCCGGTCTTCGACTGCGCCATGGGCGAGCGCTCGATCGCGCCGATGGGCCACGTGCGGATGATGGCGGCCGTCCAGCCGTTCATCTCCGGCGCCATCTCCAAGACGGTGAACATGCCGGAGCAGGCGACCGTCGCCGACGTCGAGAAGATCTACTTCGAGGGCTGGAAGCTCGGCCTCAAGGCCCTGGCGATCTACCGGGACAACTGCAAGGTCGGCCAGCCGCTGTCGGCGGCGAAGAAGAACGACGCCAAGACGGACACGACCGCCGTCGCGCAGGCCGCGCCGGAGAAGGTCGTGGAGAAGGTCGTCGAGTACCGCCCGGTACGCAAGCGGCTACCGAAGAAGCGCCCGTCGGAGACCATCTCGTTCTCGGTCGGCGGCGCGGAGGGCTACCTCACCGCCTCGTCGTACCCGGACGACGGCCTCGGCGAGGTCTTCCTCAAGATGTCGAAGCAGGGCTCGACCCTGGCCGGCGTGATGGACGCCTTCTCGGTGGCCATCTCCATCGGTCTCCAGTACGGCGTGCCGCTGGAGACGTACGTCAGCAAGTTCACCAACATGCGTTTCGAGCCGGCCGGTATGACCGACGACCCGGACGTGCGGATGGCCGCCTCGGTGATGGACTACATCTTCCGTCGCCTGGCGCTGGACTTCCTGCCGTACGACCGCCGCGCCGAGCTGGGCATCTTCACCGCCAGGGAGCGGGCCGCCCAGCTCGCGGCCGAGGCGGAGGCGGAGGCGAGCGGTGCGGACCTCACCGCGATGGCCGCCTCCGCCCCGGTCGAGGCGACCGAGCCGAAGACCGGCCCGGTCGCGCAGCCGGCGCAGGAGATGGCCGACGCCGCGGCCGTGAAGCCGGCCCCGGCCGTGGGTTCCAGCACCGAGCTGCTGGAGGCCGTGATCGGTAAGGCCGCCGACGCGCCGCTCTGCTTCACCTGCGGCACGAAGATGCGGCCCGCCGGTAGCTGCTACGTCTGCGAGGGCTGCGGCTCCACCAGCGGTTGCAGCTGACAGTCGGGAGACCAGCGACCGCCCGGTCCGGTAGGGGTCGGGCGGTCGCTGCGGCAGGGACGTGACGGCCGGCAGGTGGGATCCGGACCGGCCTGGAGATGGCATAGGATTTCTGCTCCTGCACGGAACGGGGCCGTGCCCGGCCGATCGCGCCGCTTCGGCCTCGCCGGGCGCCGTGGCGTCCGGGACGAAGGGTGGACACCCGGATGCACCAGCGGATCCTGTTGCGCGCCCGCAAGGGCCCGTTCGACGTCGTCACCGCCGAGGAGACCTACGAGCGGGACTGGATCGGCAAGAACAGTGGCAACCTGGTCTTCAGCCACGCCGCGCACAAGCTGCTGTCCACCTCGGCGGCGGAGATCACCCCGTCGCGGTTCCGGGCGGACCCGCGCGATGCCGACGAGATCAACGAGAAGTACGACGTCTTCGTGATCCCGCTGGCGAACGCGTTCCGCCACGACTACACGAACCGGCTGATCTCGATGACCCGGCTGATCGAGCGGCTCAAGATCCCGGTGGTGGTGCTCGGGGTCGGTGTGCAGACCGACGTGGACGGCGACCGGGAGTTCCTGCGCCCGATCGACGAGCCGGTGAAGGCGTTCTGCCGGGCGGTGCTGGACCGGTCGCACAGCATCGGCGTACGCGGCGAGATCAGCGAGAGCTACCTGCGTACGCTGGGGTTCTCGGCCGTCGAGCAGATCGGCTGCCCGTCGATGTTCCTGCACGGCGACAGCTTCCGGGTCGAGAAGGCGAAGGCGACCCTGGGCCCCGAGGACCGGCTCGCGTTCGTCATCTCGCCGTACGTCCGCGCGTTGGCCCCGCTCGTCCGCCACCACCACCAGCGCTACCCGAATCTGCGCTACCTGGCCCAGGGCCTGTACACCCTCGGCACCCTGCTCTACGGCGACGAACCGAAGTTGCGGGGCAAGACCGACGACCTGCCGATCCACACCTCACACCCGCTCTTCGCCGAGGACAAGGTGCGGATGTTCGTGGACCCGTGGCCCTGGATCGAGTACCTCTCCGGGTTCGACTTCGCCTTCGGCACCCGGATCCACGGCACCATCACGGCGCTGATCTCGGGCACGCCCGGTTATCTCCTCGCCCACGACTCGCGCACCCTGGAACTGGCCCGCTACTTCGACATCCCGCACCGGCTGATGCGCGACGTGCCGGCCGACGTGGACGCCGCGCGACTCTACGAGGAAGCCGACTACACGGCCCTGAACGAGGGCCACAAGGAGCGCTTCGCGCGGATCACCGCGTTCCTCGCCAAGCACGACCTCGGCCTGTCGTTCGCCGACGGGGACAGCGCCACCCGCTTCGACGAGCAGGTCCGCCGCACCGTCTACCCGCCGGCGGTCCGGCCGGCCTCCGCCCACACCACGGAGGAACTGCTGGCGCGCATGCAGTGGCTGCGGGACGAGAACCGGACGCTGCAGCAGAAGCTCAAGACACGCCGCGCAAAGCCGTTGCGCGAGCAGGTCAAGCAGGCGGTGGGCAGCCGGGTCCGCCGGATGCTGTCGCGCTGACCGTCGTACGCCTGCGCGTCCGGGTGCGGGCGGTCACAGACCATCGGGTACGCGGACTGGAATGCTCACGGGATGAGTACTGCCGACATCTACCGGGTCTTCGCGGAGCGTGAGACGCGCGGCGTGTCCCCGGCGTACGAGCGGTTGTCGCGGACGGTCGCCGGTGACCCGGAGCTGCTCGCCCTGCTCGACACGCTGCCGCCGGCCAAGCGTCAGCCGAACCTGCTGTTCGGGGTGGTGCGGCTGCGCGGTGGGCCGGTGGACGACCCGGCGGCGTTCCGCGCGTACGTGATCGCGCACTGGCCGGACGTCGCGGCGCAGATGCGGGTGCGGGCGACCCAGACGAACGAGGCGGGGCGCTGCGCGGTGCTGCTGCCGGTGCTCGCCGCGTTGCCGCAGCCGCTGGCGTTGCTGGAGGTCGGCGTGTCCGCCGGGCTGTGCCTCTACCCCGACCGGTACGCCTACCGCTACGGCGAGCACCGGCTCGGCGACGGCGAGCCGGTGCTCGACTGCGTCCTGACGGGCGTGGATCCGCCGGCGCGGCGCCCGGAGGTGGTGTGGCGGGCCGGGCTGGACGTGAACCCGCTCGACGTCACCGACCCGGCCGACGTGGCCTGGCTGGAGGCGCTGATCTGGCCGGAGCACCGGCACCGCCGGGAGCGGTTGCGCGCCGCGGCGGCGGTCGCGGCGGCCGATCCGCCCCTGCTGGTACGCGGAGACCTGGTCGACGACCTGCCGGCGCTGGCGGCGCGTGCTCCGGCCGGGGCGACGCTCGTGGTGTTCCACAGTTCGGTGCTCTACCAGGTGCCGCCGGCCCGCCGTGAGGCGTTCACCGCGCTGGTCCGGACCCTGCCCGGACACTGGATAGCCAACGAGGACCCGTCGGTCCTGCCCCACGCCGACCTGCCCGAGCCACCCGCCGACGGCTTCCACAACGTCCTGGCCCTCGACTGCCGTCCTGTGGCCTGGACGACAGGCCACGGCCAGTCCCTGACCTGGTTCCCCTGACCCGCCCGGTCCGCCCGGCCAGCCCAATCCCCGTTGATCATGAAGTTGACGGCGCGACACGCCGACGGGACGGCCGTCAACTTCATGGTCAACAAGGTCGGGCGGGCCGGGCGGGCGTTGGACTAGGGTCGGTGGGCGTGACCGAACCTGCCTGGCTGGTCGAGACGCGTGCTGCCTACGACACCGTCGCGGAGGACTACGCGCGGCTGCTGCCCGACGTGGTGGAGCCGCCGCTGGACCGGGCTCTGCTGGCCGCGTACGCCGAGACGGTCGGGCCGGGCCGACCCGTGCTGGAGGTGGGTTGCGGCACCGGGCGTGTCACCGCCCACCTGCACCGGCTGGGCCTCGACATCGGCGGGGTCGACCTCTCGCCGGGCATGGTGGCGGTGGCCCGGCGGACGTACCCGGACCTGCGTTTCGAGGTCGGCTCGCTGACCGAGCTGGCCGTGCCGGACGGATCGCTGGCCGGGCTGGTCTCCTGGTACTCGGTCATCCACCTGCCGCCGGAGCTGCTGCCCGGGGTGTTCGCCGGCTTCCACCAGGCGCTCGCCCCGGGCGGTTACCTGCTCCTCGCGGTCAAGGCCGGTGACCGGTGCGTACGGCTGGAGCGGGCGTACGGCCACGACGTCGCGTACGACGTGCACTGGCTGCCGCCGGAACGACTGGCCGCACAACTCGCGACGGCCGGGTTCACGGTCTCGGCGACGCTGGTCCGCGCGCCGGTCGCCACGGAGCGGCAGTCCCAGGCGTTCCTGCTCGCCGAGCGGACCATCCGGTGATCATCACCGGCGCCGACCTCAACCGCCGCCGTAGCTCGCCGGCATCCCGCTCGACGTGCGCGACGTCGGGTGGGGGATGTTAAAAGGGGACCCTTCCTATGCCGAAAACGTTAAGCAGGGCCCCCTCCTTACACTTCAGCGGTGCGTGACGAGCCGGCGGACCGGCCCCTTACCGAACCGCACCCGTCCCGGCTGTCGCCGGATCACCCCGGGCGGGAGCGGATCCTCGCCGCGCACGCCGCCGCCCTGGCCGCCGGGGATGCCGGTTACCTGGACCCGGAGACCGGGTTGTTCGTGCTCAGCGCCGGGTTTCTGGCCCGGCGCGGCACGTGCTGCGGGCGAGGCTGCCGGCACTGTCCGTACGTGGCCGATTAGGGGGCTTCCGTCCCCGCTGGGGCGCACCGTACGGTGTCCGACGGAACTCTGGCGGGCCGGACCCGCCGCCGACCGCGGAGGTCTCCCGTGCGTGCCCGTATCTGGCTGGTCGTTCCGGCCGTCCTGCTCGCCGCCGGCTGCGCCGACGAGGGGCCGACCGAGGCCGGGCCGCCGCCCCCGCCCTCGCCGGTGCCGGTCGCGGCGGCGTCCTCGGGCGGGGCGTGCCGGCTGCTCGACTTCGCGGTGATCGCCGAGCACACCGGCGGCACGTTCGACGTGGCGGCGGCCACCGAGCGGGGCGACACCCACACCTGCCTGGTCCGGTCGGCCGGGGCGGTGCTGCCGGAGCTGACGCTGTCGGTGACCGAGACGTCGATCGACGCGGCGACGTTCACCCTGGACGTGCAGCCGAGCGGCGCGGCGAAGATCAGCAAGCTGGGCAAGGCCGCCTACCGGCACACGCTGCCCAAGACCGCGAAGTCCGGCCCGGCCGCCGAGGTCGGCTGGCTGGACACCGAGGGACAGCTCGCCACCCTGCGCTGGACCGCCCCGCCCGGCATCGCGACGGCGGAGGTGGACAAGACGGCCGGCAAGCTGGTCACGCTGGCGAAGGTGATCGACACAGGGCAGCTCTGACCGAAGGTCGTACCGGCAGCTCTGACCGCAGGCCAGAGCTGCCGGACGATCAGCGGGCCGCGACGAACACCCGGGACGCCACCTCACGGGGCAGGCGTACCCGGTCACCGGAGCGGTCGATGGAGACGGCGTCGCGTTCCTGCGCCACAGTCACCGTCGCGCCCGGGTCGACGCCGGCGGCGTGCAACTGCCGGAGCACGTCCGAGTCGGTCTGCACGCTCTCGCAGATCCGCCGCACCACGACCGGGCCGGACAGGCCGGGGAAGGCCAGGTTGCGCTCGCCCTCGACGGCGTCGGCAGGCGTCTGCCCCGGGTCGCCCAGCTCCGCCAGGCCCGGGATCGGGTTGCCGTACGGCGAGCGGGTCGGGCGGTTGAGCAGGTCGAAGACCCGCTTCTCCACCGCGTCGCTCATCACGTGCTCCCACCGGCAGGCCTCCTCGTGGGCCTCCTCGTAGGGCATCCCGATCACGTTCACCAGCAGCAGCTCGGCCAGCCGGTGCTTGCGCATCACCGACACGGCGGTGTTGCGGCCCTGCGGCGTGAGGGTCAGATGCCGGTCGCCCTCGACGGTGAGCAGGCCGTCGCGCTCCATGCGGGCGACGGTCTGGCTCACGGTCGGACCGCTCTGCTTCAGCCGCTCGGCGATGCGGGCACGAAGCGGCGGCACGCCCTCCTCCTCGAGTTCGAGAATGGTGCGCAGGTACATCTCAGTGGTGTCAACAAGGTCGTGCTTCACGTCTGCGGCCTCCTGGGCTCCGATGGTACCCGCTACCACCGACCATCGACGCAGGCCAAGCCGGAGGTGGCGCGTCGAATGGTGTTGACTGGACCGCATGTCCGCCACCGCAGACCTGCTGGTCGAGCCCGACCGGCTCGCCGCCGACCTCGATCACGCCGACCCGCCGACCCTGCTCGACGTCCGCTGGCGGCTGACCGGCCCGCCCGGCCGCGACGACTACACCGCAGGCCACCTGCCCGGCGCCGTCTTCGTCGACCTGGACACCGAGCTGTGCGGGCCGCCCGGCGCCGCCGGCCGGCACCCGCTTCCGGACCCGGCGGCGTTGCAGGCCGCGTTGCGGGCCGCGGGCGTCCGCGCCGGTCATCCGGTGGTGGTGTACGACGGCGGCGACGGCATGTCCGCCGCCCGCGCCTGGTGGACGCTGCGCTGGGCCGGGCACCGGCAGGTGCGGGTGCTGCACGGCGGCTTCCCGGCCTGGACGGCCGCCGGCCTGCCGGTCGACACGAGCGTGCCCGCTCCCGTTCCGGGCGACGTGACGGTGACGCCCGGCGCCCTGCCGGTGCTGGACGCCGCGCAGGCCGCCGGGCTCGCCGTCGCCGAGCCCGGCGTGCTGATCGACGTCCGGGCCGCGCCGCGCTACCGGGGCGAGCACGAGCCGGTCGACCCGGTCGCCGGGCACGTGCCGGGCGCTGTCAACCTGCCCGCCCCGGAGTACGTCACGCAGGGGCGGTTCCCCGCCGCCGAGGCGCTCCGGGAGCGGTTCGCCGCCGCCGGAGTGGACGCGGACGCCCCGGTCGGCGCGTACTGCGGCTCCGGGGTGACTGCCGCGCAGGCGGTGCTCGCGCTGCACCTGGCCGGTCGTCCGGACGCCGCGTTGTACGTCGGCTCGTGGAGCGAGTGGGTGGCCGACCCGGACCGTCCGGTCGCGACCGGTGGCACGTCCGGCCGGTGAGCGTACGACCCGTGGGCGCGCCCCGGACCACGTGCGACGATGGCCGCATGGCCGACGACACGGTGGTGGTGTGGGACGAGGCTCTCCTCGCCTACGACATGGGCGACCATCCCCTCGACCCGGTCCGGGTCGAGCTGACCATGGCGCTCGCCCGTGAACTTGGTGTCCTGGACCGGCCCGGCGTGCGGCTGGTCAAGCCCGAGCCGGCGGACGACGCGCTGCTCACCCGCGTACACGATCCGGCCTACCTGGACGCCGTCCGGTCCGCGCCGCGCGACCCGCTGTTCGCCGGCTTCGGTCTGGGCACCTCGGACAATCCCGTCTTCGACGGGATGCACGAGGCGAGCGCGCTGATCGCCGGCGCCACGACGGCCGCCGCCGAGGCGGTGTGGCGCGGCGAGGCACGGCGCGCGGTGAGCGTGGCCGGTGGGCTGCACCACGCCATGCGCGCCCGGGCCGCCGGGTTCTGTGTCTACAACGACCCGGCGGTGGCCATCGCCCGGCTGCTCGACCTCGGCGCGCAACGGATCGCGTACGTGGACGTGGACGTGCACCACGGCGACGGCGTGCAGGAGATCTTCTACCGCGACCCGCGGGTGCTCACCGTCAGCCTGCACGAGACGCCGCTCGCGTTGTTCCCCGGCACCGGGTTCCCGGACGAGACCGGCGGTCCGGGCGCGGAGGGCACCGCTGTCAACGTGCCGCTGCCGCCGGGAGTGGGTGACGCGGGCTGGCAGCGGGCGTTCCACGCGATCGTGCCGTCGGTGCTGCGCGCGTTCCGGCCGCAGGTGCTGGTCACCCAGTGCGGAGCGGACGGGCACCGCAAGGATCCGCTGGCCGACCTGCACCTCTCCGTGGACGGGCAGCGGGCCACCTACCGCGCGCTGCGGGCGCTCGCCGACGACCTGTGCGACGGCCGCTGGGTCGCCACCGGCGGCGGCGGGTACGCGCTCGTCGAGGTGGTGCCCCGGGCCTGGACGCACCTGCTCGCGATCGCCGCCGGCGAGCCGGTCGACCCGGCCACGCTGACCCCGCCCGGCTGGCGGGACCTGGCCGCGCGGCTGCGACCCGGGCACGAGGTGCCGTTGCGGATGACCGACGACGTGGACCCGTCGTACCAGCCGTGGCAGCCCAGCGGCGAGCCGAACGCGGTGGACCGGGCCGTCGCGGCCACCCGCAAGGCCGTCTTCCCGCTGCTCGGGCTCGATCCGCACGACCCGCGCGACTGAGCCGGCGGCAGGGGAGGACCGACCGGTGACCACCGTCGAGCAACCGCTGGACGTGCTGCTCAGCGACGGCACGACCGTCCAGCTGCGACCGATCCGGCCGGAGGACGCGGCCGAGATCGTGGCCATGCACGGCCGCTTCTCGGAACGCACCCGATACCTGCGGTACTTCTCGCCGTACCCGCGGATCCCGGAACGCGACCTGAAGCGCTTCGTCAACGTCGACCACCGCGACCGGGAGGCGTTCGTGGTGCTGGCCGGCGAGCGGATCGTCGCCGTCGGCCGCTACGAACGGCTCGGTCCCGCCTCGCCAGAGGCGGAGGTGGCGTTCGTGGTCGAGGACGCCTACCAGGGCCGCGGCATCGGCTCGGTGCTGCTGGAGCACCTGGCCGACGCGGCCGGGCGCAACGGCATCGTGCACTTCGTCGCCGAGGTGCTCCCGGCCAACGGGGCGATGCTGCGGGTCTTCGCCGACTTCGGCTACCAGGTGCAGCGCCAGTACGCCGACGGCGTGGTGCACCTGAGCTTCCCGATCGCGCCCACCGAGGCGACCCTGGAGGTGCAGCGCGGCCGGGAGCACCGCACCGAGGCCCGGTCGATCGCCCGGCTGCTCGCGCCCCGGGGCATCGCCGTCTACGGCGCCAGCACCACCGGCCAGGGCGTCGGCGCGGCGCTGCTCGGGCACCTGCGCGACGGCGGCTTCGCCGGGTCGATCGTGCCGGTGCACCCGAGCGCGACGACTGTGGCGGGGCTGCCCGCGTACCCGTCGGCGGCCGACGCCGGCCAGGACGTCGACCTGGCCGTGGTGGCGGTCCCGCCGGACGCGGTGACCGACGTGGTCCGCGACGCGGCCCGCGCGGGCGCGCACGGCCTGGTGGTGATCTCGGCCGGGTTCGCCGAGTCCGGCCCGGCCGGCGCTGCCGCGCAGCGCGCGCTGGTCCGCGCCGCGCACCTGGCCGGCATGCGGGTGATCGGCCCGAACTGCCTCGGTATCGCCAACACCGACCCGGCGGTACGCCTCAACGCCACGCTCGCCCCGGCGCTGCCCGCGGCGGGCCGGGTCGGCGTGTTCAGTCAGTCCGGGGCGTTCGGGGTGGCGCTGCTGGCCGAGGCGTCCCGGCGCGGGCTCGGGCTGTCCAGCTTCGTCTCGGCCGGCAACCGGGCCGACGTGTCCGGCAACGACCTGCTCCAGTACTGGCAGGACGATCCGGCCACCGACGTCATCACGCTCTACCTGGAGACGTTCGGCAACCCGCGCAAGTTCGCCCGGCTGGCCCGGCGCATCGGCCGCCGCAAGCCGGTGGTGGCGCTCGCCTCGCTGGCCCGGCCGCGCGGGGTGGGGGACGCGCCCGCGCTGGACGCGGCGGCGGTGAGCGCGCTGTTCGCCCAGTCCGGGGTGATCCGGGTGGACACCGTGTCCGAGCTGCTCGACGTGGGCGTCCTGCTGGCCCACCAGCCCCTGCCGGCCGGGCGGCGGGTGGCGGTGGTGGGCAACTCGTCGGCGCTGACCGGGCTGGCCGCGACCGCCTGCGCCGCCCAGGGACTGACCGTCGCCGACGGCTACCCGCAGAACGTCGGGCCGAGCGCGGGGGCCGCCGCGTACGCCGCCGCGCTCGGCGACGCGGTGGCCGGCGAGCAGGTGGACGCCGTGGTGGCGGTGTTCGCGCCGCCGTTGCCGGGCCAGCTCGCCGACCCGGTGGCCGACTTCGCGGCGGCGCTGCCCGACGCGCGGGTCACCGGCAAGCCGGTGGTGGCGACGTTCCTGGCCGGGCTGGTGCCGGCCGGGGTGCCGGCGTACCCGAGCGTGGAAGAGGCGGTACGCGCGCTGGGCCGGGTCACCGGGTACGCGGACTGGCTGCGCCGGCCCGCCGGTGTGCTGCCGGAACTGGCCGACGTGGACCGGGCGGCGGGGCACGCCGCGCTGCGGCCGGACGGGGCCGACGCGGCGGCGTTGCTGCGCGCGTACGGGATCGACGTGGTGGAGTCGGTCCCGGCCGGCAGCGCCGACGAGGTGCTGGCGGCCGCCGACCGGCTCGGCCGGCCGGTGGCGCTCAAGGCCGCCGCACCCGGACTGCGGCACCGCCTCGACCTCGGCGCGGTACGCCTCGACCTGGCCGACACCGCCGCGCTGCGCCGCGCGTACGCCGAGATGGCCCCGGTGTTCGGCGCGGAGGTGCTGGTCCAGCCGATGGTCGCGCCGGGCGTGGCGTGTGTGGTGGAGCTGGTGGAGGATCCGGCGTTCGGGCCGGTGGTCGGTTTCGGGCTGGGTGGCGTGGCGACCGAGCTGCTGGGTGACCGGGCCTGGCGCGCGGTCCCGCTCACCGACCGGGACGCCGCCGAACTGGTCGACGAGCCCCGGGCGGCACCGCTGCTGCGCGGGCACCGGGGCGCCGCGCCGGTGGACCGGGCGGCCCTGGTCGACCTGCTGATGCGGGTCGGCCGCCTCGCCGACGAGCAGCCCCGGGTGCGGTCGCTCACGCTCAACCCGGTGCTGGCCCGGCCGGACGGCATCTCGGTGCTGCACGCCACGGTCCGCACCGGCACGGAGTCCCCGCGCCCCGACACGGGCCCCCGGCGGTTGTAAGGAAGGGCCCCTTGTTAACGCCTCCGGTAGAGGAAGGGCCCCTTCTTAACGCTCCTCAGCCGCGGGCGGAGATCTGCTGCACCGCCCACTCGTTGCCGTCCGGGTCGCGGAAGAAGACGAAGCCGACGTTGTCCAGCGGGTGCGGCACCGGGCGCGGGTTCTGGCCCACCACCTGGATCTCGCTCACCTCGGCGCCCCGCTCGACCAGTTCGGCGCGCGCCTTCTCCAGGTCGGCCACCACCAGTTGCAGGCCCTTGAGCGAGCCCGGCGGCATCTCCGGTACGACGCCCCGGCCGAGGACGATCGAGCACCCGGATCCCGGGGGAGTGAGCTGGACGATCCGCCCCGCGCCGCCCGGATCCGTGTCGTGGTCGACGGCGAAGCCGAGCCGTCCGGCGTAGAACTCCTTGGCCCGGTCCACGTCGGAGACCGGTACGACCACCACTTCCAGCGTCCAGTTCACGTTGTCGCTCCTGTCGTCGAATCGTTGTGCAGCACGGCCGTGAGCCGGTCGAACGCCTCGCTCAGGCCGCGGGTCATCGGATAGCGCAGGACGGTGTCGCGGCCCTGCGCGGTGGCGTACCGCAGGTGGGTGACGACAGTGGTCCGGCCCGCCGAGCCGGTGAAGTCGTGACGCACCAGCGTCTCGCCGGGGTAGGACTGGTCGTCGAACATCTCGGTGCAGACCAGCCGCGCGGGCGGGTCGATCTCGCGGTAGGTGCCGCCCTGGGCCATCAGGTCACCGTCCGGCCCTCGGAGACGAACCGCCAGCGCCCGCCCACCCGCAGGTCGACCTCGCATTCGACCAGGTGCCAGCCGCGCGCGCCCCACCAGCGCACCAGCAGTTCGGGGCGGGTGAAGGCGGCGAACACCAGATGGCGCGGGGCAGCGAAGCCGGGGCTGAGCCGGACCTCCCGGTCGCCGTGCAGCGTGACGGTCAGATCGGTCATCGCTGCTCCCCGGCGGTCAGGCCGCTCATCGCTGCTCTTCGGCGGTCAGGCCGCTCATCGGGCCTCCCGGCGGTCAGGCCGCTCATCGCGGCTCCCGGCGGTCAGGCCGCTCATCGCGGCTCCCGGCGGTCAGGCCGCTCATCGCGGCTCCCGGCGGTCAGCTCGGCGAGGACCTCGTCCAGCCGTGCGTAGCTCTCCGCCCAGTAGTCGCGGTAGTCCGCCAGCCACGCGACGGCCTCCCGCAGCGGCCGGGCGTCGAGCCGGCAGGGACGGCGCTGGGCGTCCCGGCCCCGGGTGACCAGGCCGGCGCGTTCCAGCACCTTGAGGTGCTTGGAGACGGCCGGCTGGCTCATCGCGAACGGCTCGGCCAGCTCGGTGACGGTCGCCTCCCCGGCGGCCAGTCGGTTGAGGATGGCACGCCGGGTGGGGTCGGCGAGCGCGGCGAAGGTGGCGTCGAGCAGATCCGCGGACAATTCTATAACCTCCCGGTTGTGTAACCAGTCGGTTGTATATGACGGGAGCGCCCGGGTCAAGCACGACAGGCCCCGGCGAACCGCCGGGGCCTGTCGGACCGGGTGTGGATCAGCAGGCGTACGCCTCCAGCCGGTTCGCCCGCTCCGGGTCGCGCAGCTTGAGCAGCGTGACCTTCTCGATCTGCCGGATCCGTTCCCGGGACAGGCCGAACTCGCGGCCGACCTCGTCCAGCGTGCGCTGGCGGCCGTCGTCCAGGCCGAAACGCAACCGGATCACCGCCTGCTCCCGCTGCGACAGGGTGGCCAGCACGATGCGTACCTCGTTGCGCAGCTCGCCGTTCGCGGCGGCGTCGCCCGGCTCGGCGCGCGGGTCGACAGCGGCGACGAAGTCGCCGAGGGCGCTCTCGCCGTCCTCGCCGACCGCCTGGTCCAGGCTGACCGGCTCCCGGTCGTAGGAGATCAGCTCGATCACCTGGAACTCGGGGATCTCCAGCGCCACCGCCACCTCGCTCACATTCGGCTCGCGGCCCAGCGTCACCGACAGCTCGCGGCGTACCCGGACCATCCGGTTGACCTGCTCGACCATGTGCACGGGGATGCGGATGGTGCGGGCCTGGTCGGCCATGGCGCGGGTGATGGCCTGGCGGATCCACCAGGTGGCGTACGTGGAGAACTTGTAGCCCTTGGTGTAGTCGAACTTCTCGACCGCGCGGATGAGGCCGAGGTTGCCCTCCTGGATGAGGTCGAGGAAGGCCATGCCGCGGCCGGTGTACCGCTTGGCGATGCTCACCACCAGCCGCAGGTTCGCCTCCAGCAGGTGGTCCTTGGCCGCGCGGCCCTCGGCCACGATCAGCGTCAGGTCCGCGTTCAGCTCGGCGGAGACGGGGGTGCAGGTGGCCAGCTTCTCCTCGGCGAAGAGGCCGGCCTCGATCCGCTTGCTCAGCTCGACCTCCTGCGCCGCGGTGAGCAGCTTGGTGCGGCCGATGCCGTTCAGGTACGCCCGGACCAGGTCGGTGGAGACGCCGCGCTCGTCGGTGGCGTCGAGGTCCGTGAGGGTGACGTCCATGTCCTTGTGCTCGATCATCTGCTGGGTCATCTCTGTTCTCCCCGTGTCCGACGTGCCTACCGGTCCCGTGCCGCCCACGCGGTGGTGGCCGATGACAAACAGCTTGGCGGTCGGGGCGTGAGACGGGAGTGAGGCGATCGGAGACCCGACAGGAATCCTCGCGGGAATCCGGCATCCGCTTGCCCGGCGCGGTTACCGTGCCAGCGACCGGCCGTCGGGGCCGGTGCGGCACTGACGATCGGAGAACGTGGTGGTCTTCAAGCGGCTCATGCAGGCGATGGGTGTGGGCGGACCGTCGGTGGAGACGGTGCTGGCCAACCCGAACTGCCGCCCGGGCGGCGTTCTGGAGGGCCGGATCCAGGTGGTCGGCGGCGACCACCCGGTGGACGTGAGCTACGTCGCACTCGGCCTGGTCACGCGGGTCGAGGTGGAGAGTTCCGATTCGGAGTACGACGTCAACCAGGAGTTCGGCCGGGCCCAGATGACCGGCCCGTTCCGGCTGGAGCCGGGGCAGCGGCACGACGTGCCGTTCCGCTACCAGGTGCCCTGGGAGACGCCGCTGACCGACCTGTACGGCCAGCACCTGCACGGCATGACGATGGGTCTGCGTACCGAGCTGGAGGTGGCGCGGGCGGTGGACAAGGGCGACATGGACGCCGTGTCGGTGCACCCGCTGCCCGCCCACGAGCGGTTGCTGGAGGCGCTGCTACGGCTGGGTTTCCGCTTCGCCCGCGCCGACGTCGAGCGTGGACACATCTACGGCCTGCACCAGCAGTTGCCCTTCTACCAGGAGATCGAGTTCTACCCGGCGCCGCAGTACGCGGGCGCGATGAACCAGCTGGAGGTCACCTTCGTGACCGATCCGCGCCAGGTGCACGTGGTGCTGGAGCTGGACAAGCGGGGCGGCCTGTTCACCGAGGGCCGGGACGCGTTCGGCCGGTTCACGGTGGACCACGCGACGGCGGACCGTACCGACTGGGCCGCGCAGCTCGACGGCTGGCTGCGTCAGTCGCTGTCCCGTCGCGGGCTGTTCTTCTAGAGGTCGAGCACGAGGGTGCGGGGACCGACGTTGACGCTCTCCACGAGCATGTGGGCGCGGAAGCGGCCGGTCTCCACCTTCGCGCCCCGGCCACGCAACTGTTCGACGACGGCGTCCACCAGGGGTTCGGCCACCTCGGCGGGCGCGGCGGCGGTCCAGCTCGGCCGCCGGCCCTTGCGGGCGTCGCCGTAGAGCGTGAACTGGCTGACCACGAGCAGTGGCGCCCCGACGTCCGCGGCACTGCGCTCGTCGTCGAGGATGCGCAGTTCGTGCAGCTTGCGGGCCATCGTGGCGGCCACCTGCGGGGTGTCGGTGTGGGTGACACCGAGCAGCACCAGCAGCCCGTCGGCGATCTCCCCGGTCACCTCGTCGTCGACTGTCACCCGGGCCCGGCCGACCGTCTGCACCACCGCTCGCATCAGTCGGTCACCGGCTCGACGATGCCGCGCTCGACCAGGTGCGCCACGATCGGTCCGGCCGCCTCGGCCAGCTCGTCCGGCGCCACGTCGTGCGCGGCGGCGAGCAGGGCGAGCTGGTCGCGCAGCGGCAGGCGGCCGTCGGCGCCGCCGACCAGGGCGAGTACCAGCGGGTCGATCTCCTCCGACCAGCGCAGGCCGCGGGGCGTGGCCAGGACCTGTCGGTCCACCGCCCAGCCGTCGTCGCCCATGGTGGCCTCCTGCCGCAGCTGGAGCCCTTCGGCGGCGCGGTAGCGGGCGGCGAGCAGCGCCTCGGTGTCCCGGGCGCGCAGCCAGTCCTGCCGGGCGAACCACTCGCCGATCCGGTCGCCCAGCGGCGGCTCGACGCGCTGGCGCAGGTCCTCCACCCGGACGACCGGTTGGTCGTGCCCGGAGCGGCGCAGCGAGACGATGCCGAAGCCGACCGCCTCGACCTTGTGCGCGTCGAACCAGTCCAGCCAGGCGGCCATCCGCTGCGGGTCGGCGCTCTCGCCGACGTCGGTGAGCCAGAGGTTCACGTACGCCATCGGGTCGGCCACCTCGCGCTGGATGACCCAGGCGTCCAGGCCGGTTCCGCTGAACCAGCCGGTGACCCGCTCGGCCCAGTCCTCGCCGGTGACGTGCACCCAGTTCGCCAGGTACTGCATGGTGCCGCCCTCGGTGAGCAGGCCCGGCGCGGCGGCGGCCAGCTCCGCGCCGATCGCGTCGCCGACCCGCCCGGAGTCCCGGTAGACGTGCGTGGTGGTGCCCGGGCCGACCACGAACGGCGGGTTGCTGACCACCAGGTCGAAGCGACGCCCGGCCACCGGGGCGACCATGTCCCCGCGCAGCAGCTCCCAGTCCTGCCCGTTGAGCGCGGCGGTGGTCGCGGCGAACCGCAGCGCCCGCTCGGAGACGTCGGTGGCGGTGACCCGGCGGGCGTGGGTGCCCAGGTGCAGCGCCTGGACGCCGGAGCCGGTACCGAGGTCGAGTGCGGTGTCCACGGCCGGGCGTACGGCGGCAGAGATCAGCGTCTGGGTGGCGCCGCCGATGCCCAGCACGTGCTCGGCGTGCAGCGGGCGCCCGGGCCGTGCGGCGGCTGGCACGTCGGCGAGCACCCACCAGTCGTCCCCGTACGGCTCCAGGTCGACCCCGGCGCGCAGGCCGTCGCCGTGCCGCTCCACGATGCCCCCGGCGAGCGCCTCGTCCACGGCGAGCGGGGCCAGCGCGGCGGCGACCGCCGCCTCCGGCTCGGTCTGGTCGCAGATGAAGACCCGGATCAGCGTGGCCAGCCGGTCCCGGTCCTGGGTGGCGCGCAGCGCGGCCCGGTAGTCGTTGCGGGCCACCGCGCCGGTGCCCTGCGGGCCCAGGCGGTCGGCGATCCCGTTGGCGGTGAAGCGGGCGAGCGTCAGCGCGGTGCGCAGCGCGTCGATCCCGGCGGGGGAGAGCAGCATGTCGTGACGGTCCACGTGCCCATCCTGCCCCGGGCGCCGCCCGGCGTGGCGCGGCACCCGCCGAATCCATAACGCCGACCGCATCTATCGGTAACTATCTCTTTCATGTTTATCGATCTCTGGTTAGCATTCCTGCCAACATCAGTCGATGAGGGCGATCCGGCCACAAGCCGGGCCGCCCCGGTAGGGAGCCAGACGATGCCCGACGTGTCCCTTCCCCGGCGGCGCGCGCTGCGTGCGCTCGCCGTCACGGCCGCCGCCGCGGCCTTCGCCGCCGCCGCCTCCACGCCCGCTCTCGCCGCGCCCACCGGGGAGATCCGGTACGCCGGCGCCGCGGACGCCGTCAGCGGCAGCTACGTGGTCGTGCTCAAGGGCGACGCGGTCGGCACCGCGAACAGCCTCGCCGCCCGCACCGCCGTACCGGACCGGGCCGCCGGCCTGGCCAAGCGCTACGGCGGAAACGTCGGCACGGTGTGGAGCTCCGCTCTCACCGGCTACAGCGCGAAGATGACCCCCGCCCAGGCTCGCCGGCTCGCCGCCGACCCGGCCGTCGCGTACGTCGAGCAGGACCGCGTGATGACCACCCAGGGCACCCAGACCGGCGCCACCTGGGGCCTGGACCGGATCGACCAGCGCAACCTGCCGCTCAACGGCACCTTCACCTATCCGAACACCGCCAGCAACGTGCGCGCCTACATCATCGACACCGGCATCCGCACCACGCACACCGACTTCGGCGGCCGGGCCACCTGGGGCACCAACACGGTCGACACCAACAACACCGACTGCAACGGCCACGGCACCCACGTCGCCGGCACGGTCGGCGGCACCAAGTACGGCGTGGCGAAGGGCGTGCGCCTGGTGGCCGTCAAGGTGCTCAACTGCTCCGGCAGCGGCACCACCGCCGGTGTGATCAGCGGCGTCAACTGGGTCACCTCGAACGCGGTGAAGCCGGCCGTCGCCAACATGAGCCTCGGCGGCGGCGCCAGCAGCACGCTTGACAACGCGGTGGTCAACTCGATCAACTCCGGCATCACGTACGCGCTCGCGGCCGGCAACTCCAGCGCCAACGCGTGCAACTCCTCGCCCGCCCGGGTCGGCGCGGCGATCACCGTCGGCTCGACCACCAGCAGCGACGCGCGGTCGTCCTTCTCCAACTACGGCTCCTGCGTGGACATCTTCGCCCCGGGTTCGTCGATCACCTCCGCGTGGCGCACCAGCGACACCTCGACAAACACGATCAGCGGCACCTCGATGGCGTCCCCGCACGTGGCCGGCGCGGCGGCGCTCGTCCTGTCCGCGAACACCTCCTACACCCCGGCTCAGGTGGCCAGCTACCTGACCAGCAACGCCACCACCGGCAAGGTGACCAACCCCGGCTCGGGCTCACCGAACCGGCTGCTCTTCGTCGTCAACTGACGACACGGGTGACCTGACCACCCGGTGGGCCGCGGCCCGGTGGACCTCGCAGGGGTCCGCCGGGCCGCGTCACGTCGCCGGGGAGTCGCCGCCCGGTCGGCGGCGCGGCGCGGCACTATGTCCCCATGACGCTGTCACTGCCCATCGACCCGCAGGCCAACGAACTGCTGGCACGCAGCCCGCTGGCCCTGCTCCTCGGCATGGTGCTGGACCAGCAGGTGCCGATGGAGAAGGCGTTCTCCTCCCCGTACGTGCTGGCGCAGCGGCTCGGCCACGAGCCCGACGCCGCGGAACTGGCCGGGTACGACCCGGAGGCGCTCGTGGAGGTCTTCGCCCGGCCGCCCGCGCTGCATCGGTTCCCCAAGGCGATGGCGGCCCGCGTGCAGGAGGTGTGCCGGGCCCTCGTCGAGCGCTACGACGGCGACCCGGCCCGGCTCTGGTCCGACGTGACCGACGGCCGGGAGCTGCTGCGCCGGGTGGGTGAGCTGCCCGGGTTCGGCCGGCAGAAGGCGCAGATCTTCGTCGCGTTGCTCGGCAAGCGGTTCGGGATCACCCCGGACGGCTGGCGCGAGGCGGCCGGCGACTACGGCGACGCCGACGCCCACCGGTCGGTCGCGGACGTGACCGATCCGGAGTCGCTGCGCCGGGTGCGCGAGTTCAAGCAGCGGATGAAGGCGGAGGCGAAGGCCGCGAAGGGCTGATCCGCCGCCCGCCGCCGCAACCGGCCCACCGTCCCTGTCGTTTGTCGCCAGGACGGGGGACGGGGGCCGACGATGACCGAGCAGCGGGGCGGGGCGCTGCTGCGTACCGGGTCCAGTCCCGGGCGGGCCACGTTCCTGGAGCTCTTCTTCGACCTGGTCTTCGTGTTCGCACTGACCCGGGTCTCGCAGCGGCTGATAGGCGGACTCGACGGCTCGCCCGGTGCGGTGGCCGCCGAGGTGGGCAAGACCCTGCTGCTGTTCCTGGTGCTCTGGCACGTCTGGACGATCACCACCTGGGTCACCAGCCGGTACGAGCCGGAGCGCGTCGCCATCCAGACCGTGGTGGTCGGCACCATGTTCGGCAGCCTGGTGCTGGGGGTGACGCTGCCCCGTGCGCTGGAGGAACGGGCGCTGCCGTTCGCGCTCGCGTACGTGGTGGTGATGGTCGGCCGGCCGCTGGTCATCGCGGCGGCGTTGCGCGGGCACCCGCGGCGCCTGGTGCCGCTGCGGCTGGCCGCCTGGGCGGCGGCCGGCGCGCCGCTGTGGATCGCCGGTGCCCTGATGGCCGACGTGCGCCTGCCGCTGTGGGTCGTCGCGCTGACCGTGGACTACCTCGGCACGTTTCGCGGCTGGCCGCTGCCGGGGATCGGGGCGTCGCGTATCCGGCAGTGGCTGGTCGCCGGGGAGCACCTCGCCGAGCGCTACCAGCAGATCTTCCTCATCGCGCTCGGGGAGTCGATCCTGGTGATCGGCATGACGTACAGCGGGAAGGAGTTCTCCGTCGACGCGGCGGCGGCGTTCGCGATCTCGTTCGTGATCACCGCGTTGCTCTGGCGCATCTACTTCTACCGGGCCGGTCATCTGCTGGCCGAGGCCCTGCGGATGGCCGGCACGCCGGGGCGGCTGGCCGAGTCGGCCGCGCAGACCCACCTGTTCATGGTGCTCGGCGTGCTCAGCGCCGCTGTCGGTTACGAGCTGGTCATCGCCCACCCGTACGACACGGCCCGGCCGAGCTGGCTGGTCTTCGTGGTGGGCGGCCCGGCGCTGTTCCTCGCCGCCCGCTCCCGGTTCGAGTACGAGATCTTCGGCCGGGTGTCCCGCCCCCGGCTGGCCGGGATGCTGGTCCTGGTGCTGCTCCTGCCCGCGCTGGCGGCCGTGCCGGCGATGTACGCGCTCGGTGCGGTGGCCCTCGTGCTGGCGCTCGTCGCATTCGCGGACGCCCGCCGGGCCTGGCACCGGCCGCCGGAGCCCTCCGCCTCGCCGATCGGCCGGGAGATGCTCGGCGAGGCCGGCCCGGAGGCGTGAGCCGTCAGGTGGCGGTCGGGCGGGACAGCGACGCCAGCGCGCGGCGTACGTCGGCCAGCGAGACGGTGGCGGAGTCGTCCAGGTCGGCCAGACCGGCCTCGATCCACTGCCGCATCAGCGTGGTCACGCCGATGCCGCGCGCGTCGGCGGCGGCGCGGACCCGCTCGTAGGTCTCCAGTGGGAGCCGGACCGACCGGCTGACCATCGGCACGTCGGTGTCGGGGGTGGGTAGCTGCGCCGGTGACGTGTCGTCGATCAGGTCGGCGAACGCGTCGCCCCCGGCGTGGAACCGCTTGGTCGCCTCGTCGCGGTGCATCGTGACCGCCTCCTCGTCGGTGTGACGTCGTCCCCGAGGTGGCGGATGACCCGGCGGTTGCTGTGCAGGGCCTCCCAGACTTCCCCGGGTGTGACGTCGTAGACCCGCAGGTTCGCCAGCGCCTCGTCGGTGAAGCTGAACCGGTTGGCCACGAGACGAAGCGTACCACGCGCGTAACACGCAGCCGCCTGTCACGATTCTCGCCGATCAGCCGTCCGGAGTGACAGGATGGGCCCTATCCCCTCGTAGGAGGTCCGTGGTGAAGCGTCAGGCGTACCAGCCGATACTGATCACCGACGCCCCGCGCAGCCAGGACGACCAGCTCAACAGCCGGCAGAAGCGGTACGTGCTGATGATGGCCATTCGGGTCGCGTGTCTGGTCGCGGGCGCGATCCTGGTCGGCGCGAAGGCCCCGCTGCTCTGGCTCTGGCTGCCGCTGTGCGCGCTCGGCATGGTGCTCGTGCCCTGGCTGGCGGTGCTGCTGGCGAACGACCGGCCGCCGAAGGAGGAGCACCGCCTGGCGAACCGTTTCCACCACCGGCGCCGCGAGGAGCCCGCCCCCACCGCGCTGACCGCGCAGGAGAACCCGCACAAGATCATCGACGCCGAGCCCTGACCGGTCCGGGCGGAACACCGCCCGGACCGGCCGCCCGCGTCAGGGTGCCGGGCGGGCGCCCACGGTCGTCACCGCCAGCGCGCCCAGGTCACCGGCCCGCCCCAGCGCGGCACGCGGGCCGGCACCGGCCAGCCACGCGGTGAGCAGCCCGGCCGCGAACGCGTCCCCGGCGCCCGTCACGTCCACCACGTCCACCCCGGGCGCGGGCGCGAACTCCACCACTCCGCCGCGCTCCACCCACACCGCGCCCGCCGCGCCGCGCTTGACCACCACCCGGTGCGCCACCGCGGTCAGCGCCCGCGCCTGCGCCGCCGGGTCCAGCCCGCCGGCCAGCACCGTCGCCTCGTCCGTGTTGACCAGCAGCAGGTCGACGTCGCGTACCCAGGTCAGGAACGCCCCGCCGACGCGCCGCAGCGGCGCCGCGGACGCCGCGTCGACGCTGACGGTCAGCCCGCGCTCGTGGGCGGTGGCCAGCGCGCGCAGGCCGGCGCCGCGCGACCCGACGTCCAACAGGGTGTACGCGGACAGGTGCAGATGCCCGGCGTCGGGCGCGGCGGCCAGCGCCGCGTCCACGTGCCCGGCGGTCAGCCGCAGGTTCGCGCCCCGCTGGCTGATCATCGTGCGCTCCCCGTCGTGGGCGAGCACGATGACGGTGCCGGTCGGGTAACCCTCGTGCCGCTCCACTACGCAGTCGACACCGATCCCGGTCAGCTCGGCCACCCGTTCCCGGCCGGTCTCGTCGTCGCCGACGGCGGCGACGAGCGTCACCGCCGCGCCCTGCCCGGCGAGCCAGGCCGCGGTGTTCGCCGCCTGCCCGCCGCCGCTGAACCGGATCCCGGCCGCGGTGTCCGAGCCGGTCGCGAGCGGCCCGGACAGCACCGCGAGCACGTCGGTGATCACGTCGCCGACGACGACGATGCGCGGCCTCCCGCTCATGGAGTGCTGGCTGGGCATGTCCGCACGGCCCTCGCTGCGCTCGGTGCGTTCGGTCATGGGGTGCGAGTGCGTCGGGCCGCCGCCACGGCGACCGCGATCCGGGCCGCGAGGTCGGCGTTGCGCAGGATGATCCGGACGTTGACGGCCAGGCTGGCGCCCTCGGTCGCGGAGTGGAAGTGCGACAGCAGGAACGGCGTGACCGCCTTGCCGGTGACCCCCTGGCGGGCCAGCGCGGCCAGTCCCTCGGCGAGCGTGCGGTCGTGCAGCGCCGGATCGAGCTGCTCGTCGGCGGGCAGCGGGTTGGCCACCACCAGCCCGCCGTGGTGCACGCCGTGCGCCGCGCGGGCGGCCAGCACGTCCGCCACCTGCTCCGGCGACTCGACCGACCAGTCCAGGTCGAAGCCCGCGTCGGTGCGGTAGAAGCCGGGGAAGCGGCGGGTGCGGTAGCCGACCACGCCCACCCCGAGCGTCTCCAGCCGCTCCAGCGTGGCGCCCACGTCGAGGATCGACTTCACCCCGGCGCAGACCACGGCGATCGGCGTCCGGGCCAGCGTGACCAGATCGGCCGACTCGTCGAACGTCTGCGCCGCCTCCCGGTGCACGCCGCCGAGCCCGCCGGTGGCGAACACGCCGATCCCGGCCGCCGCCGCGACCGCGCTCGTGGCCGCGACTGTGGTGGCGCCGTCCGCGCCCGTCGCCGCCGCCGGGGCCAGGTCGCGGACCGAGAGCTTGCTCACGCCGTCGACGGTGGCGAGCCGGGTGAGCTGGGTGTCGTCCAGCCCCACCCGCAGCTCGCCGGCGACCATGCCGATGGTGGCCGGCACCGCGCCCGCGTCCCGTACCGCCCGCTCGATCTCGCGTGCCACGCGCAGGTTGTCCGGCCGGGGCAGCCCGTGCGAGACGATCGTGCTCTCCAACGCCACGACCGGGCGGCCGTCCCGCAGGGCGTCGGCCACCTCACTACCGAGACTGATGTGAAAGTTGGTCACGTCGGTTACCGTACGGGCCGCTTCCGGCCGGGGCCCAGGTGGACCGGGGCGGATCGACCTGCAAAACTGGGACGCGGGAGGTGGAGTCGTGAGCACAGAGATCCTCGAGCGTCCCGAGCTGAAGGACGCGGACACTGGTCCGGAGATGTTCCACTACGTCCGCAAGGAGAAGATCGCCGAGAGTGCCGTCATGGGCACCTACGTGGTCGCGCTCTGCGGCGAGACGTTCCCGGTCACCAAGGCGGCCAAGCCGGGCTCCCCGGTCTGCCCGAAGTGCAAGGAGATCTACGACTCGTACGCCGAGTGATCCCGGGCGGCTCCGCCGCCCCTGGACGTAACCTGCGGCGGTGACCACCTCCACCGCCCTTCTGCTCGCCGACCTGACCGGCGTGGCGGTCTTCGCCGCCTCCGGCGCCTCAGCGGCGGTGGCGAAACGGCTCGACCTGTTCGGGGTGGTCTTCGTCGGCGTGGTCGCCGCCCTCGGCGGCGGCATCTTCCGCGACCTGGTCATCGACGAGGTGCCCCCGCTGGCGTTCGCCGACTGGCGCTACGCCGCCACCGCGGCGGTCACCGCCGCGGCCGTGTTCTGGCTGCATCCCCAACTCGCCCGGCTGCGCACCACGGTGCTGGTGCTGGACGCGGCGGGTCTCGGCCTGTTCACCGTCACCGGCACGCTCAAGGCCCTCGACGCCGCCGTGCCGGCGGTCGGCGCCTGCATGATCGGCATGCTCACCGCGATCGGCGGCGGGCTGGGCCGGGACCTGTTGACCGGCGAGATCCCGGTGGTGCTGCGCCGGGAGATCTACGCGCTCGCGGCGCTCGCCGGCTCGGTCGCGGTGGCGCTGCTGTCGGCGTGCGGACAGGCCACCGCCGTGCCGCTCACCGGCGCCGCGCTGTTCGTGTTCGGGCTGCGCCTGGTCGCCCTGCGCCGCCGCTGGTCCGCCCCGGTGGCGACGCTGCGACCGCCGCGTACCGGCACCCGGGGACCACTGCCCTGACCCGCGTCTCGCGCCCGTCCCACGCCGGGACGCCGCCTACCTCGTGATCGTCCGGCGGCTCGCGCCGTGCGCCGGGGTGGGCGGATGTGACGGGCGTGGCGTCGAGTGGGGTGTCCGGCCCGCGCTGGTTATGCTGAACCGGCCTTCGCGGCACCGGATGCGCGAGGGCGTTTTCATGGGCGGCGGCTCCCGTGGCCCCGGGCGGGCCCGCCGCCGTCCGCGGCGGAGAGGAGCTACGCGTGCCACCGCGGATGCCGGCGCTCGACACGTTCCCGCCCCTGCGCGCCTGGCAACGCAAGGCGCTCGTGGAGTACCTGCGCCGCCGGACCGAGGACTTCACAGCGGTCGCCACGCCGGGCGCCGGTAAGACCACGTTCGCGCTGCGCATCGCCGCCGAGTTGCTCGCCGACGGCACCGTCGAGGCGGTCACCGTGGTCGCGCCGACCGAGCACCTGAAGACCCAGTGGGCGCAGGCCGCCGCCCGGGTCGGCATCCAGCTCGACGCCGCGTTCCGCAACGCCGACCTGCACTCCGCCGCCGACTTCCACGGCGCGGTGGTCACGTACGCCCAGGTCGGCATGGCGCCGCAGGTGCACCGGCGGCGCACCATGACCCGCCGCACGCTGGTCGTCCTCGACGAGATCCACCACGCCGGCGACTCCCGTACCTGGGGCGACGGCGTCAAGGCGGCGTTCGATCCCGCGGTACGCCGGCTGATGCTCACCGGTACGCCGTTCCGCTCCGACGACAACCCGATCCCGTTCGTCACCTACGAGCGCGGCGGCGACGGGCTGCTGCGCTCCCGCGCCGACTCGGTCTACGGCTACTCCGACGCGCTGCGCGAGGGCGTGGTGCGGCCGGTGCTGTTCCTGGCGTATTCGGGGGAGACCCGGTGGCGCACCAACGCCGGGGAGGAACTGGCCGCCCGCCTCGGCGAGCCGATGACCCAGGACCTGGTCGCCCAGGCGTGGCGGACCGCGCTGGACCCGGCCGGCGACTGGATGCCGCAGGTGCTGCGTGCCGCCGACGCCCGGTTGACGGTGCTGCGCGCCAACGGCATGGCTGATGCGGGCGGCCTGGTCATCGCCAGCGATCAGCAGGTGGCCCGCTCGTACGCGAAGCTGCTGGAGCAGGTGACCGGTGAGAAGGCCGCCGTGGTGCTCTCCGACGACCAGGGCGCGTCCGCGCGGATCGCGACGTTCGCCGCCTCGCAGCAACGGTGGCTGGTCGCGGTGCGGATGGTGTCCGAGGGTGTCGACATCCCCCGGCTGGCGGTCGGCGTGTACGCGACGAGCGCCAGCACCCCGCTGTACTTCGCGCAGGCGATCGGCCGGTTCGTCCGGGCCCGCCGTTCCGGCGAGACCGCGTCGGTGTTCCTGCCCAGCGTGCCGCACCTGCTCGGGCTCGCCAGCGAGATGGAGGCCGAGCGGGACCACGTGCTCGGCAAGCCGAAGGACCGCGAGGGCTTCGACGACGACCTGCTGGAGCGCGCCCAGCGCGACGACGGCGCCAGCGGTGAGCTGGAGAAGCGTTTCGCCGCGCTCTCCGCGACCGCCGAGCTGGACCAGGTCATCTTCGACGGGGCGTCGTTCGGCACCGCCGCCCAGGCCGGCACCCCGGAGGAGGAGGAGTACCTCGGCCTGCCCGGTCTGCTCACCGCCGACCAGGTCTCGCTGCTGCTGACCAAACGGCAGGCCGAGCAGCTCGCCGCGCAGAAGCGCCGGGCCGCCCAGCGGACCGCTGAGCCGGCCGCTGCGGCCCCGGCGGTGGCACCCCCACCGATGAGTGCCGCACAGCGCCGGGTGGCGCTACGGCGGCAGCTGAACGCCCTGGTGGCCGCCCGCCACCACCACACCGGCCAGCCGCACGGGAAGATCCACGCCGAGCTGCGCCGGATCTGCGGTGGCCCGCCCAGCGCGCAGGCCACGATCGAGCAGCTCGAGGAGCGCATCGCCACCGTGCAGACCTTGTAAGGAAGGGCCCCCTGTTAACGCCTCCGGTAGAGCAGGGGCCCCTTCTTAACACCGCACCGCCTCAAGACCGCACCGCACGAAAAACCGGCCGGCGGCTCCCCTTGCGGGTGCCGCCGGCCGGTCATGTCGGGTTGTGGACTTCTTGTCGGACCTCAGTTCGCCATCAGATCGGCGCCTCGCCAGCTGAACTCCGGGTCCGACGCGTAGCGCACGGTGATCTTCACGAGATCCTCCGCGTACTTGTTCGCGTGGTGCCCACAGAACACCAGCTCGCTCCCACCCGCCAGAGTGATGCGGAGCTTGCCGGCAGCATTGCAGCGGTCGCACCGTTCATCGGCGGCCGGGGGGCTCACCGTCTCGGGCGGCGGCGTGAGGGTCGGGGTCATCGCCTTCCTCCTCTGGTCGTCACCGATGAACACTCTCTTCGGTTGCTCACCTATCGTGCAACACCCATCTCGGGCCCTGCCTTCCCTGTGTGCCCGCGGGGGACCGAGGTCACACCTGGCGTGGGAGACAGTGTGCCGTGCACCAAGGGTGCCACGTCAACGATCACAAACAGGCAACCGACCGATCACCGTTCAGTGTTCTACGGCTGGTGATCAAACCGGCACGATTTGTTGACGTGCGCGGTCAGTCCAGGTAGTCGCGGAGCACCTGGGAACGCGAGGGGTGCCGCAACTTGGACATGGTCTTGGATTCGATCTGCCGGATGCGTTCCCGGGTCACGCCGTACACCTGGCCGATCTCGTCCAGAGTGCGCGGCTGGCCGTCGGTGAGGCCGAAACGCAGGCGCACCACGCCCGCCTCACGCTCGGACAGCGTCTGGAGGACCTGCTGGAGCTGGTCCTGGAGCAGTGAGAACGACACCGCGTCGACAGCGACGACCGCCTCGGAGTCCTCGATGAAGTCGCCGAGTTGGCTGTCGCCCTCGTCACCGATGGTCTGGTCGAGCGAGATGGGCTCCCGGGCGTACTGCTGGATTTCCAGCACCTTCTCCGGTGTGATGTCCATCTCCTTGGCCAACTCCTCCGGGGTGGGCTCGCGGCCCAGGTCCTGGAGCAGCTCGCGCTGGATCCGGCCGAGCTTGTTGATCACCTCGACCATGTGCACGGGGATGCGGATGGTGCGGGCCTGGTCCGCCATGGCGCGGGTGATGGCCTGGCGGATCCACCAGGTGGCGTACGTGGAGAACTTGTAGCCCTTTGTGTAGTCGAACTTCTCGACCGCGCGGATGAGGCCGAGGTTGCCCTCCTGGATGAGGTCGAGGAAGGCCATGCCGCGGCCGGTGTACCGCTTGGCCAGCGAGACCACGAGCCGCAGGTTGGCCTCCAGCAGGTGGTTCTTGGCCCGCTCGCCGTCCCGGGAGATCCACATCAGGTCGCGCTGGAGGTCGCGGACCAGCTTCTCCTCGCCCTCGTCGGCGGCGCGCAGCCGCTCGGCGGCGTAGAGGCCGGCCTCGATCCGCTTGGCCAGCTCGACCTCCTGCTCGGCGTTGAGCAGCGGCACCTTGCCGATCTGCTTCAGGTACGCCCGCACGGAGTCGGCGGAGGCGGTCAGCTCGGCGTCCCGGCGCGCCTGCTTGAGCGCCTCGGACTCCTCGTCGTCCCACTCGAAGTCGTTGTCGGTGGCGGAGCTGGCCGCGTCGGCCTCGGCGGCCTTGGTCAGCTCGGCCGGCTCCTCGACCACCACGTCCTCGATCTCGGCGGCCAGTTCCTCCGGGTCGATCTCCCCGTCGGGGCCCTCGGTCTTGCCGCCGGCCTTGGCCGGCTTGGCCGCGGCGGTCTTGGCCGCCACCGTGGCCTTGGTGGCGCGGGTCGCCTTGGTCGCCTTCGCCGGGGCCGCGGCCTTGGCCACGTCGGCGGTGGTGGCCTTGCGCGCGGTCGCCTTCCGGGGGGCCGGGGCGGGCGACTCCTCGGCGGCGGGCGCCTGCTTCGGGGCGGGCGCGGCGGCCTTCTTGGTCGTCTTGGCCGTGGTCGCGCGGGAGGCGGGGGTGGCGGACCGGGCGGCGGCGACGCGGCGGCGGGTGCTCGCCGAGCCGTCCACCACCACCGTCACGCCCGCCTCGGAGAGCGCGCGGAGGATCTTCTTGGCCTGGGCCGGGGTCACCTCAGCGGACTCGACGGTGCGCGCGAGCTGGGCCGACGTGAGCTGGCCGCCGGCGCTCTGCGCGTGGGCGATCAGGGTGTCGGTGAGCGAGCGAACGTCGGCGCCGGTCTGGCGGGGATCTGTCACGAAGACCTTCCGGAGGCGAAAGAGCGAGCACGGCCGGGTCGTCCGGCGCAGCGTGGGACGGCCGCGCCGGGCGAGTCGTTGAGGACCCCCGTGTCCCGGGCCGTCCGGTCGCTGGCGGTCCGTGGCGCGTGGGCAGGGTGAATTGTAACGCCGTCTGCCGCGATCATCCCGCGCCGCACGGCGGACCTGCGGTCCCGGACCGCAGATTCGGCGCAGATGTGGACTTTGTAAGGATGATACCCGCGCACGAGACGGCCGGTCCCGATCGTGCCGGAAGGGGAGAGACATGATCACCTCGACGCCCACGGCGCGGGAGTTGCTCACGATCGCTGTCGACGTGGCCCGGGAGGCCGCCGTCACCGCGTACCGGATGCGGGTCGAGGGCGTCTCGGTGGCCGCGACCAAGAGCACGGTGACGGACGTGGTCACGGCCGCCGACCGGGCGGTGGAGCGGCAGGTGGTCGCCGCGCTGCGGCAGCGGCGGCCCGGTGACGCGGTGCTGGGCGAGGAGTACGGCGCGGGCGAGACCGGCCCCGCCGACCCCGACGGCGTGCGCTGGATCCTCGACCCGATCGACGGAACCGTGAACTACCTGTACGGGCTGCCGTACTGCGCCGTCTCGCTGGCCGCCGAGGTGGCCGGCGAGGTGGTCGCCGGCGTGGTCCGCAACATCGTCACCGGCGAGGAGTGGACCGCGACGCTCGGCGGCGGCGCCTGGCGCGACGGGCAGCGGCTGCACGGCTCGACCGCCACCGAACTGGGGCAGGCGCTCGTCGCCACCGGGTTCGGCTACGACGCCGGCCGCCGGGCCCACCAGGCACGGGTGGTGACCGAGCTGATCCCGCACATCCGGGACATCCGTCGGATGGGTGCCGCCGCGCTCGACCTCTGCCTGGCCGCCGAGGGACGGGTGGACGCGTACTACGAGAAGGGTCTGGCCGACTGGGACCTGGCCGCCGGCGGGCTGGTCGCCCGGGAGGCCGGACTGCTGGTGACCGGCCTGTCCGGCCGCCCGCCCGGCCCGGACCTGGTGCTCGCCGCGCCGCCGGCGCTGCAGGGGCCGCTGCACGACCGGCTGGTCGACCTGGACGCCTCCGGCGGGCCGTGACCGGCACCTGGGCGTGCGACGGGGCGGCCTCCGCGGAGGGCGACCGCCCCGTCTCGTCGTCGCGCCCGCCGCCTACTTCTCGATCGGCATCGGGCAGGTGCCGGTCGGGGCCTGCGGCGCGCCCAGGTCGCCGAGCGACTGGTTGACCTCGGTGGTGGTGGCGAGCTGCTGGTACTGCTCGCCCAGGACCACGTCGACCACGTCGTCCTTGCGGTTCGCGTCGAACTTCTGGTTGGCCTCGTTCAGGAAGTACGCGCGCAGCAGGTGTGCCGAGCCCACGGCCTTGGGGCCGAACCGCAGCTCGGCCACGCCGTCGAACGCCTTCTTCTCGTTGCCGACGTTCTTGACCTGGAACTTGCGGTTGCGGAAGTCGTCCGCGACGCTGCCGGCCCGGCCGGTCTCGTCGGTGGCGTTGTAGACGTTGATCTTGACGTCCTTCTGCTCCCGCAGCCGCAGGTCGACCAGCGGCCAGCCGTCCGGGCAGGCGTCCGCCGTACCGGCTGTGCCCTGACTGTCCTTCAGCACGGCGACGACCACGACGACCAGGGCGACGACCGCCAGCAGTCCGACGACAACGAGTGCCCGCACTCGCGCAAAACTCATCCTGGGCGCTCCCCGGACAGTGATTGGGTGGTGGCGGGCGACGCGGTCGGGCCGCGACCGGTCGGCCGTCCAGTACGCCGCTGAGGTTAACGCTTGTCCGGCTCAGGCGTGGAAACAGTCCGACATACCGGCGCGCCACGCGGTGAACCGGTAGGACTACCCCTATCTTCGTGTCGCCTGAGTCACATTGGGAACAACTTCGGGCGCAGAGGCGTACATCTCTCCCGCGAGGGCGGTATACATGCCTCGCCCACAGGGGGGGTAACGTTCCGCGCTCACCGGGGGCACTTCGCACCGGCGAGCCCGGCCCACCGCTCGTCGGGTCGGGTGCCCGACAGAGATGGTGGCCGGTCAGGGGAACCGAAACGGCGTCGTCCGGCGTTACAACCGGCAGCGACAATATCGATATTGGAGAGTGAAACCGATGGCCACCGACTACGACGCCCCGCGTCGCGACGAGGTCGACCTCGGCGAGGACAGCCTGGAAGAGCTCAAGGCCCGGCGGGTCGACTCACAGTCGGGCGCCGTGGACGTCGACGAGGCCGAGGTGGCCGAGAGCTTCGAGCTGCCCGGCGCCGATCTGGCCGACGAGGAGCTCACGGTAAAGGTCCTCCCGATGCAGCAGGACGAGTTCCGGTGCGCCCGCTGCTTCCTGGTCCACCACCGCAGCCAGCTGGCGGTCGAGCGCAACGGCGACCTGATCTGCCGCGAGTGCGTCTGACCCCGGACGGGGACACCAGCGGCGGCCTCCTCGACGGGGCCGCCGCTGTTCGAGCCGCCGCCGTGCGCGCGCGGCCGGGAGCTGCTTGACTCGTCACGGGCGGCTGCCACGCCGCGCGGAGCGGGAGGGCGGACGGGTGAGCGAGCGCAGCGAGGGAACCGGTGCCGATCGGACCCCGGCTCCGCAGGTGAGGCCGGCACCGGCCGACCCGGACGTGACAGCGGCGGGACCGGACACGGGACCGGCCGGCGCGGACACGGCACCCGATCCGACCGGCCCGGACACCGACGAGCTGGGTGCCACGGTCGCCGCCCTGACCGTCGACGACATCGCGCCGGCCCGCCGGCGGCAACTGCTCACCCGGCTGGTCGGGCAGGCCCGCGCCCGCGGCATCACCGACCTGTTCAAGCCCCGCGCGGCGGCGCGCTGGATGACCGACACGGTCGCCGAGGTCGCGCCGCACGTGCCGATCCGCGACCTCGCCACGCTGCGGCGGCACTTCCCCGGCCTGGACGACGAGGCGCTCGCCGACCGGCTGGTCCGCAACGCGTCCCGCGCCACCGCCGGGGTCGGCGCCGCGGGCGGCGGGGTCGCCGCCGTCGAGTGGGCGGTGACGCCCACCCTGCTCTCCGCACCCGTCCTGCTGGCCGCCGAGACGGTGGCCGTGGTGGCGATCGAGCTGAAGCTGATCGGCGAGCTGCACGAGGTCCACCGGGTGCCGCTGCCGGCCGGGGGCACCGGCCGTGCCGTGGCGCTCGTGCAGTCCTGGGCCACCCAGCGGGGGATCAACCCGATGATGCCGGGCGTCGGGGTGAGCGCGGTGCTCGGCACCGCCGCGCGCCGGGAACTGCGGGACAGCCTGATGCGCCGATTCGGGCGAAACCTCACCACGCTCGGGCCGTTCCTGACCGGCGCCGCAGTGGCGGGCTACCTCAACCGCCGGGCCACCCGCGCGCTCGGCGAGCAACTGCGCAAGGACCTGCGGCGTACCGCGCGTGCCCTGCCCGAGGTGCCGTCCTGACCGGGCCCGTGCCGGGACGTGGCGGAGGCGGGCCGGGGTGGACCGTCAGGCCGCGTCGCGGGCGGCCAGCAGGGCGGTCGCCAGCTCGACCGGGTGCCGCGTGCTGACCACCCAGAACGGGGTCGGGTCGGCCGGGTCGTCGAGCACCACCTGCACCGCGCCACCGATCCACGGCCGCTGCACCACGAAGGCGAGCGGGTCGGAGCCGACGCCGAGCACCTCGCGCCGGCCGGACGCGTCCAGCGGCACCACGTCCGCGACGTACCGCACCGGCAGGTGGGCGTCGTCCACCCGCAGTTCGCCGTCACGCACCTCGACCCGGATCCGGCCCAGCCACCACAGGGCGGCCACCGCGGCCGGGATCAGCAGCACGAACGGCAGCCAGGCCCGTACCCCGGTCGCGCCCATCCAGAGCTCGACCGCGAGCAGAGCGGCAGTGGCCAGCCCGGCCGGCCAGGCCCACCAGGGCAGCCCGAGGCGCTCCGCGTACGGCGCGGCGGTGGCCGTCGGGGCGGCCGCAGATGACGACTGACGCACACAGACGAGGGTACGGCGCGTCGACGGCCCGGCAACCGGCAGGATGGCAGGGGCACCCCGCAGGACCGGACGGAAGAGGATGACCGTGACAGACGTCGTACCCGTGCCCGTGCGGCTGCTCGACCCGGAGCTGCCACTGCCGGCGTACGCCCATCCCGGCGACGCCGGGGCGGACCTGGTGGCCGCCGCGGACGTCGAGCTGCCCCCCGGCGGCCGGGCCCTGGTGCCCACCGGCGTGGCGGTGGCGCTGCCGGACGGTTACGTCGGGCTGGTGCACCCCCGATCCGGACTCGCGGCCAGACTCGGCGTGACGGTGCTCAACGCGCCCGGTACGGTCGACGCCGGCTACCGGGGTGAGATCCTGGTCAACCTGATCAACCACGATCGGGACACGCCGGCCACGATCAGCCGGGGTGACCGCATCGCGCAGCTCGTGGTCCAGCGGGTCGCCAGGGCCGAGTTCCGGCCGGTGGCCGAGCTGCCCGAGTCCCGGCGTGGCACGGGCGGGCACGGGTCCACCGGCGGGCACGCCGGACTGGTCCCGGCGCCGTCCGGCGGGCAGAGCGAAGAGGTGGCAGGGTGAGTGTGAACAGCGGAGGGTGGGCGCAGTGATCTTCTCCCGGAAGCGGGCCGACGAGGCGCGTGACAATGGGGTCCTCGACGCCGAGGTGACCTCGTCGGCGCCGGCACGCGGCCCGTACGACGTCAGCGAGGCGCCCGACGCGCCTCGGCTCGACCTGGGCAGCCTGCAGATCCCGGCGGTGCCGGACGTCGAGGTGCGGGTCCAGGCCGACCCGCAGGGCGTGATCCAGCAGGTCGTGCTGGTGCACGGGCAGAACGCGCTCCAGCTCGGCGTCTTCGCCGCGCCCCGTTCCGAGGGCATCTGGGACGAGGTGCGCGAGGAGATCCGCCAGTCGCTCGTCAGCGACGGCGCGACCGCCCAGGAGGTCGAAGGGGAGCACGGGCCCGAGCTGCGCGCCCGGGTGCGTACCCCGGACGGGCCGACCGACCTGCGGTTCGTCGGCATCGACGGCCCGCGCTGGATGGTGCGCGGCGTCTTCCAGGGCGCGGCCGCCACCGACCCGGCCGCCACCGGGCCGCTCGCGGCCTGCCTGGACGGCCTGGTCGTCGACCGTGGCCAGGAGGCCAAGCCGGTGCGCGAGCCGCTGCCGCTGCGGCTGCCCCGCGAGGTCGCCGAGCAGCAGGCCGCCGACGCGCAGGAGGTCTGATCCACGCGTTCCCGGGCCCGGCGCCGATCGGCGCCGGGCCGCGGTGTGTCCGGGGGCGGCGACACGTCGCTCCCCCCGGCGGGCCACGGCGGCGTACGCTGGCGGGACGGTTCCGCCGCCCGCGGGGCCCCGCTGTGGAGAGGTGACGCGGAGGTCATGACGACCGACGAGAGCCGGGGGTCGCTGCGGCGGCTCCTGCACCGGCTCACCGCGAGCGAGGCCGAGATCGAGGCGCAGGAGCTGCGCCGGGAGAGCGCCGAGTCCGGCGGCACCCCCGCCCACCAGTGCAACAGGGGCCAGGTGGTGTCGGTGGCCGGTCGGCTGCGTACCGTCGTCTACACGCCCCGCACGAACCTGCCGACGCTCGAAGCCGACCTGTACGACGGCAACGACGTGGTGACCCTGGTCTGGCTGGGCCGCCGGCACATCGCCGGGATCGAGCCGGGCCGGCACCTGACCGCGCGCGGCCGGGTGGCGGTGCGCGACGACCGCAAGGTGATCTACAACCCGTACTACGAGCTGGAGTCGCCGAAGTGACGACCGGACAGCAGCACACCCCGTCGGGCCTCGGCCCCCAGGACGAGGAGCGGCTGCCGAGCCTCGCCGAGCAGATGGCCGACCAGCTCGGCGGATGGCGCGGGCTGGTCGAGTCGAGCATCCCGGTGGTGGTCTTCGTGATCGCCAACGTGATCGGCGAGCTGCGCCCCGCCGTGTACGCCTCGGTGGCGGTGGCGCTGCTGATCGCCGGGCTGCGGCTGGCCCAGCGCAAGCCGGTGCGGCACGCCGTAAACGGTCTGTTCGGCGTCGGCATCGGCGCGCTGCTGGCGCTGCGCACCGGCGACGAGCGCGACTTCTACCTGCCGGGCATCCTCTACGGCATCGGGTACGGCCTGGCGCTGCTGCTGTCGGCCGCGATCCGGCAGCCGCTGGTCGGCTGGATCTGGTCGGTGCTGGTGGCCAAGGGCCGCTCCGAGTGGCGCGACGACCCGAAGCTGGTGCGCACCTTCACCCAGCTCACCGTGCTCTGGGGCGTGGTGTGGCTGGCCAAGGTCGGCGTGCAGGCCGCGCTCTACCTGGCCCACCAGGACACCGCGCTCGGCGTGGCCCGGCTCGCCCTGGGCTACCCGCCGTACGCGCTGCTGCTGCTGATCACGGTCTGGGTGGTGCGCCGGGTCACCCGGGAGCCCGCACCCACCCCGCTGCCCGGCGCCTGACGCCTCAGGAGCGGTCCCGGTGGCGGTCCGCGCTGGCCGGGCCGAGAATCACCGCGCGCACGTCGTCCTCCACCGCCGCGGTGCAGACGAACACCAGCTCGTCGCCGGCCTCGATCGGGTCGTCCGGGGTCGGCACCAGCACCCGCTTGCCGCGCACGACCGCCACCAGCGCCGCGTCCCGGGGGATCGGCACCGCGTGGATCGGCTGCCCCACGTACGGCGCGGTCGGCGGCAGCGTGATCTCGACCAGGTTCGCCTCACCCTGGCGGAACGTCATCAGCCGGACCAGGTCGCCGACGGTGACCGCCTCCTCGACCAGCGCCGCCATCACCCGCGGCTTGCTGACCGCGACGTCCACGCCCCACTGCTCGGTGAACAACCACTCGTTCTCCGCCCGGTTGACCCGGGCCACCACGCGGGGCACCGCGAACTCGGTCTTGGCCAGCAGCGACACCACCAGGTTGACCTTGTCGTCGCCGGTGGCGGCCACCACCACGTCGCACCCGGCCACGTTCGCCTCCTCCAGGCTGGCCAGCTCGCACGCGTCGGCGAGCACCCAGTCGGCGGCCGGCACCCGGTCGGGCCGCAGCATCTTCGGCTGCCGCTCGATCAGCATCACCTGGTGGCCGTTGTCGATCAGCTCCTGGGCGATCGAGCGGCCCACGTTGCCGGCGCCGGCGATGGCGATCCGCATGGCTCAGTGCCCCCCTTCCGGCGGCGCCGCCGCCCCCGACGTGACCGGGCCGTTGACGTCGTCGGTTACCAGCATGAAGATCTGGTCGCCCTCCTGCACCACGGTGGAGACGGTGGGCAGCGTGCCGATCCCGAACCGGTTCAGGTAGGCCACCCGCGCGCCGACGGCCTGCTCCAGCTGCTTGAGCGGCCGGCCGATCCAGTCCTTGTGCACCGGCACCTCGATGATCGAGATGGTGCTCGTCGGGTCGCGGAAGATCTCCACGTTGCCCTCGGGGACCAGGTGACGCAGCATCCGGTCGGCGGTCCATCGGACGGTCGCCACGGTGGGGATGCCGAGCCGCTCGTAGACCTGGGCGCGGCGCTGGTCGTAGATGCGGGCCGCGACCCGGGACACGCCGAACGTCTCCCGGGCCAGCCGGGCCGAGATGATGTTGGAGTTGTCGCCGCTGGACACCGCCGCGAACGCGTCGGCCCGCTCGATGCCCGCCTGACGCAGCACCTCGCCGTCGAAGCCCGCGCCCGTGACGGTGATGCCGGCGAAGTCGGGCCCGAGACGGCGGAACGCGTCCGCGTCCTGGTCGATCACCGCCACCGAGTGTCCCCGCGACTCCAGGCTGTGTGCCAGGGTCGACCCGACCCGGCCACAGCCCATGATCACCACATGCACGGTGTCCGCTCCTCCCACGGCGCCGCCCGCCGACCCGTCGTCTGCGAGCCTGCCACGTCCCGCTGCGGGACGGGGGACCGAACCGTACCGCGTGCCCGCACCCGGGGGAGATCGACCACCCCCACGCCGCGGACGCCGTGGTCGTACGCTTGGCGGTTGTGGCCCGACCCACCTCGCTGCTGAAGCGACTCCTCCTCGGTCGACCGTTCCGGTCCGACCGCCTGCAGCACACGCTGCTGCCGAAGCGCATCGCGCTGCCGGTCTTCGCCTCCGACGCGCTCTCCAGCGTGGCGTACGCGCCGGACGAGATCCTCCTGACGCTGTCCATCGCCGGCGCCTCGGCGTACTTCTTCTCGCCGTGGGTCGCGCTCGCGGTCGTCGTGGTCATGCTGACGGTGGTGGCGAGCTACCGGCAGAACGTGCACGCCTATCCCTCCGGCGGCGGGGACTACGAGGTGGCGACGGTCAACCTCGGTCCCAAGGCCGGCCTCGCGGTGGCGAGCGCGCTGCTCGTGGACTACGTGCTCACCGTCGCCGTCTCGGTCTCCTCCGGCGTGGCGAACCTCGGCTCGGTGGTGCCGTTCGTGGCCACCCACAAGGTGCTCATCGCGGTCACCGCGGTCGTGCTGCTCACCGCGATCAACCTGCGCGGCCTGCGCGAGTCGGGCAACGCCTTCGCCATCCCCACGTACGGCTTCGTGATCGTGATCGGCGGCATGCTGCTGACCGGGCTGATCCGCATCTTCGTGCTCGGTGACGACCTGCGCGCGCCGAGCGCCGGCCTGGAGATCCAGGCCGAGCACAGCGTCACCGGATTCGCGCTGGTGTTCCTGCTGCTGCGCACGTTCTCCTCCGGCTGCGCCGCGCTCACCGGCGTCGAGGCGATCTCCAACGGCGTACCGGCGTTCAAGAGCCCGAAGTCGAAGAACGCCGCGACCACGCTGCTGCTGCTCGGCGGCATCGCGGTGGCCATGCTCGTCGGCATCATCTGGCTGGCCCGCCTCACCGGTCTCCAGTTCGTCGAGGACCCGAGCGCGCAGATCGTCGCCGGCCCGGACGGGTACGTGCAGAAGACCGTCACCACCCAGCTCGGCGAGACCGTGTTCGGCAGCGGCTCGGTGCTGCTCTACGTGGTCGCCGGGATGACCGCGCTGATCCTGTTCCTGGCCGCCAACACCGCCTTCAACGGCTTCCCGGTGCTCGGCTCGATCCTCGCCCAGGACCGCTACCTGCCCCGCCAGCTGCACACCCGCGGCGACCGGCTGGCGTTCTCCAACGGCATCCTCTTCCTTGCCGTCTTCGCGGTGGTGCTGATCGTCGGCTTCCAGGCCGAGGTGACCAAGCTCATCCAGCTCTACATCGTCGGGGTGTTCGTCTCGTTCACGCTCTCTCAGGCCGGCATGATCCGGCACTGGAACCGGCACCTGCGCAACGAGCGCGATCCGGAGGCGCGCCGCCGGATGATCCGCTCCCGGTCGATCAACACCTTCGGCATGGCCATGACCGGCGTCGTGCTGATCATCGTGCTGGCGACGAAATTCCTGCTCGGCGCCTGGATCGCGATCGTCGCGATGGCCGTGATGTACGTGGTGATGCTCGGCATCCGCCGCCACTACGACCGGGTCGCCGAGGAACTGGAGCCGACCGAGCAGCGGGGCGTGCTGCCCGCCCGCAACCACGCCATCGTGCTGGTGAGCAAGCTGCACAAGCCGACGCTGCGGGCCGTCGCGTACGCCCGCGCCACCCGCCCGGACACGCTCACCGCGGTCACCGTGAACGTGGACGAGCAGGACACCCGCGACCTCCAGGCCGACTGGGAGCGCCGCGAGCTGCCGGTGCCGCTGACCGTGATCGACTCCCCGTACCGGGAGATCACCCGCCCGATCCTCGACTTCGTCGCGTCGGTGCGCCGGGAGTCGCCGCGCGACGTGGTCACCGTCTTCATTCCGGAGTACGTGGTGGGGCGCTGGTGGGAGAACCTGCTGCACAACCAGAGCGCGCTGCGGCTCAAGGGGCGGCTGCTGTTCGAGCCGGGCGTGATGGTGACAAGCGTGCCCTGGCAGCTCGCCTCGACCGCGAGCAAGAACCTGGACCGGCTGGACGCCACGCTGAGCCGGGGCCCGGCGCGCGGCCCGCGGGTGGCGCCGCAGAGCACGCTGCCGCCGCCGGTGGCGTCCACGCCCGCCGGCGAGCGGGAGGAGCGGCCGTGAGCGCGGCGGAGCGGCTCGGGCCCGCGTCGCCGGCCGGGCGTCCCGGGCTGGAGGAGGCCGAACGGGTCGAGCTGACCGTCGACGCGGTCGCGCCGGGCGGGCACTGCGTGGCCCGGGTCGGCGGGCAGGTGGTCTTCGTCCGGCACGCGCTGCCCGGCGAGCGGGTGGTGGCCGAGGTGACCGAGCTGCACCGGGGCTTCGCCCGCGCCGACGCGGTGCAGATCCTCGACGCCTCGCCGGACCGGGTCACCGCGCCGTGCCCGTACGCCCGGCCGGGCCGGTGCGGCGGCTGCGACCTCCAGCACGTCGCCCCGGCCGCCCAGCTCGACTGGAAGCTGGCAGTGGTGCGCGAGCAGCTCACCCGGCTGGGCGGCCTCACCGCGGAGCAGGTGGAGGCGCTCGGCGTACGCGTCGAGGCGCTGCCCGGCGGGCCGCTGGGCTGGCGTTCCAGGGTCCGCTACGCGGTCGACGCCGCCGGCCGGGCCGGATTGCTCAAGCACCGTTCGCACGAGGTGGTGCCGATCGACAGGTGCCTGATCGCGCACCCGGCGATCCAGGAGCTGCCGGTGCTTGCGCCCACCGGCGCCCGCTGGCCGGACGCCGACGCGGTGGAGACGGTCGCCAGCACCGGCGGGGACGTCGCCGTGGTCGCGTACGCGCACGGGGTTCCGGCGGCGGTGAGCGGGCCGGAGCGGGTCCGGGAGACGGCGGCCGGGCGATCCTTCACGGTGCCCGCCTCCGGGTTCTGGCAGGTCCACCCGGCCGCGGCGGACGCCCTGACCGGCGCGGTCCTCGACCTGCTCGACCCGCGGCCCGGCGAGACCTCCTGGGACCTGTACGGCGGGGCCGGGCTGTTCGCCGCCGCGCTCGCCGAACGGGTCGACGGCGCCCGGGTGACGCTCGTCGAGTCGGCGCCGGACGGCGTGGCGGCGGCCCGGGAGAACCTGGCCGGCCTGCCCGCCGTCGAGGTGGTCGCCGCGCGGGTGGAGGCCGCGCTGTCCCGGCGCCGGATCACCGGACCGGTCGACCTGGTGGTACTCGACCCGCCGCGCTCCGGCGCGGGCGCGCCGGTGGTGCGCGGTGTGGTGGCCGCCCGGCCGCGCGCGGTCGCCTACGTGGCCTGCGACCCGGCCGCCTTCGCCCGGGACGTGCGCACGTTCGCCGAGGCGGGGTGGCGGCTGGCCGCGCTGCGCGGCTTCGACCTGTTCCCGATGACCCAGCACGTGGAGCTGGTGGGCCTGGTCCTGCCCCCGCAGCGTTGATCTTGTCCGCGGCTCCGCGCGTTGACCGCGTTAACAAGGGGCCCTTTCACTACCGGATCCGTTAAGAAGGGGCCCTTCCTTGCGCATCGTCGGGCTGATGTCGGGCACGTCGTACGACGGCGTGGACGTGGTGGCGGCCGAGTTCACCGCCGACGGCGGCACGCTGCGGCTGCGACCGCTCGGGCACCGGGAACTGGCGTACCCGGACGACCTGCGGGCCGAGATCGCCGCGCTGCTGCCCCCGGCGGCCACCACGATCGAGGCGGTCTGCCGGCTGGATAACCGGCTCGGCGAGGTGTTCGCGGAAGCGGCGGCGGCCGGTGTCGAGCTGGCCGGGGGCACTGCCGACGCGGTCGTGTCGCCCGGTCAGACGGTCTTCCACTGGGTCGAGGACGGCCGGGTGCGGGGCACGCTCCAGCTCGGCGCGCCGGCCCGGGTGGCCGCCCGGGTGGGCGTACCGGTGCTGCACGACCTGCGCTCGGCGGACGTGGCGGCCGGCGGCCAGGGCGCGCCGCTGGTCCCGGCGTTCGACGCGCTGCTGCTCGACCCGGCCGCCGGGGCTGCACCCCGCGCCGCGTTGAACCTCGGCGGGATCGCGAACCTCACAGTGGTCGCGCCCGGCACGCCCGTCCTCGGGTACGACGTGGGCCCGGCGAACGCGCTGCTGGACGCCGCCGCCCGGCGCTTCCTGGACCGGCCCTGCGACGTCGACGGCGCCCGCGCCGCGGCCGGCCGGGTGCACGGGGCGCTGCTGGCCCGGCTGCTCGCCGAGCCGTACTACGCCGCGCCGCCGCCCAAGTCGACCGGCAAGGAGCTGTTCCACGGCGGCTACCTGGACGCCGCGCTGACCGCGCTCGGCGAGCCGGTGGCAGCCGACGACGTGCTGGCCACGCTCACCGAGCTGACCGCCCGCACCGTGGCCGACGCCTGCAACCGGCACCGGGTCACCGAGGTGGTGGCCGCCGGCGGGGGAGTGCGTAATCCCACACTCCGGACCCGGCTGGCGGCGCTGGGGGAGGGACGCTGGCGGCTGCGCACCACCGACGAGCTGGGCGTACCGGCCCAGGCCAAGGAGGCGTACGCGTTCGCGCTGCTGGGCTGGCTGTCCTGGCACGGGCTGCCAGGCGCGGTGCCGTCGGTGACCGGGGCGTCCCGGGCCGCCGTGCTCGGCTCCTGGACCCCGTCCGGCCCGTCCGCCGCCGCGCCGCGCCCACCCGCGCCCCGGCGGCTGGTGGTGGACGCCTGACCTGGGTCGATGCACGGCCGGGCTGCGGACTGTTCCGCGGCCGATAGACTCTCGGGTCATGAGTGTTGAAGAGGGCACGGTCAACCACGGTCGGCTGCTGGGCACCGTCTGCGGCCCGCAGGACGTGAAGCGGATGACCGCCGAGCAGCTGGACATCCTCGCCGCCGAGATCCGTGACTTCCTGATCGCCAAGGTCTCCCGCACCGGCGGCCACGTCGGCCCCAACCTCGGTGTGGTCGAGCTGACCCTGGCGATGCACCGGGTCTTCGACTCCCCGCGTGACCGGCTCCTCTTCGACACCGGCCACCAGGCGTACGTGCACAAGATCCTCACCGGCCGGCAGGAGGGCTTCGACAAGCTCCGCCAGCGCGGTGGCCTCTCCGGCTACCCCAGCCAGGCGGAGAGCGAGCACGACCTGATCGAGAACTCGCACGCCTCCACCGCCCTGTCGTACGCCGACGGGCTCGCCAAGGCGTACGCGCTGCGCGGCGAGAAGCGCTCGGTGGTCGCCGTGGTCGGCGACGGCGCGCTCACCGGCGGCATGTGCTGGGAGGCGCTCAACAACATCGCCACCGCCGGCAACCCGCTCGTCATCGTGGTCAACGACAACGGCCGGTCCTACTCGCCGACCATCGGCGGCCTCGCCGACCACCTGTCGTCGCTACGGCTCAACCCCGGCTACGAGAAGGTGCTCGACACGGTCAAGGACGCGCTGGGCAACACCCCGTTCGTCGGCAAGCCGATGTACGAGGTGCTGCACGCGGTCAAGAAGGGCATCAAGGACGCGGTCGCCCCGCAGGCCATGTTCGAGGACCTCGGCATCAAGTACGTCGGCCCGGTCGACGGCCACGACGTGCCGGCGGTCGAGGCGGCGCTGCGCGCCGCGAAGAACTTCGGCGGCCCGGTGATCGTGCACGCGGTCACCCGCAAGGGCTACGGCTACCGCCCCGCCGAGGACGACGAGGCCGACTGCCTGCACGGCCCCGGCGCGTTCGACGCCGAGACCGGCAAGCTGCTCGCCGTCCCGTCGGTGAAGTGGACAAACGTCTTCGCCGACGAGCTGGTCGCGATCGCCGACGAGCGTCCCGAGGTGGTCGGCATCACCGCCGCCATGGCCGAGCCCACCGGCATCGCCACGTTGGCCCGCAAGTACCCGGAGCGGGTCTACGACGTGGGCATCGCCGAGCAGCACGCGGCCACCTCCGCCGCCGGCCTGGCGATGGGCGGGCTGCACCCGGTCGTCGCGGTCTACGCCACGTTCCTCAACCGCGCGTTCGACCAGGTCCTGCTGGACGTGGCGATGCACAAGCTGCCGGTCACGTTCGTGCTGGACCGGGCCGGCATCACCGGCCCGGACGGGCCTAGCCACTACGGCATCTGGGACATGTCGGTCTTCGGCGTCGTGCCCGGCCTGCGGATCGCCGCGCCCCGCGACTCGGCCACGCTGCGCGAGGAGCTGCGCGAGGCGGTCGCCGTGGACGACGGCCCGACCATCCTGCGCTTCCCGACCGGCACCGTCGCCGCCGACCTGCCGGCCGTACGCCGGGTCGGCCCGGTCGACGTGCTGGCCGAGTCGGCGCGTACCGACGTGCTGCTGGTCGCGGTCGGCTCGTTCGCCGGCCTCGGCGTCGAGGTCGCCGCCCGGGTCGCCGAGCAGGGGTACGGCGTGACAGTCGTCGACCCGCGCTGGGTACGCCCGGTGCCGGCCGAACTGGTCGAGCTGGCATCCACGCACCGGCTCGTGGTCACCGTCGAGGACGGCGTGCGCGTCGGCGGCGTCGGTTCCGCGCTGGCCCAGGCGATGCGCGACGCCGACGTCCGCGTACCGGTCAAGGACCTCGGCGTGGCGGCCGACTGGCACCCGCACGGCAGCCGCGCGCAGATCCTGGCCGATCTGCGGCTGACCGCGCAGGACGTGGCGCGCGACTGCACCGGCTGGATCTCCGGCCTGGACGCGGCCCCGGTGGACCCGGCCACGAACGGAGCCCGGGCCCAGAGCTGACCCGGTTCCCCGCCCGCCTGCGTTGATCTTGCACTTGCGGCCCTCCTGATGTCAGCTTCGCCCGATAAGGGAGGGCCGCAACCGCAACATCGCCGGATGTCCGGTGTGGAGGGAGGGCTCGTGGAGGTACGGGAGGCGGGGCTCGGGGATCTCTCCGGGATCGTCGAGGTGCACAGCCGGGCGCGGGTGGCCTACTACCGGGCCGGCGGGCTGCCGGTCGGGGAGATCCTCACCCCGGAGCTGGCCCGGGAACAGCGGGAGGGCTGGGCGGCGGCGATCACCTCGGCGCACAAGCAGGTGCGGTGCGCCATCGTGGACGGTTTGCTGGCCGGCGTGCTGGCCATGGGGCCGCCGCACTCGTCCGAGCTGGATCCGCGGACGACCGCGCAGCTCTACCAGATCCACGTCGATCCGGAGCTCTGGGGCCGGGGCGTGGGTGGTGCGCTGCACGCGCTGTTCGTGCGTCACCTGGCGGACGAGGGGCTGGCGCTGGGAGTACTGGAGGTGTGGGAGCGCAACACCCGGGCCCGCGCGTTCTACACGCGCCACGGTTGGCGCCCCGACGGCACCTCCCGCCCTGGCCCAGCCCAAACCCCCTACCTAGGCATGCACCTACCTCACCCCTAGCGCGGCCCAGCCCTCCCGGCCCCGCCGATCTGACCGGTAAATGACCTGTACCACGGTGGGTTTTGGGCGCGCGGGGGTGGCCCGGCGTCGGTGGGTCGACGCGGGTGGGGTTGGGGTGTGGGGTGTCAGGTGGCGGGTTGCAGGGTGACGGTGTGGCCGAGGGATTCGAGTTGTCGGACGAGGCTGTTGGTCCTGCGGGTGGTGTTGATCCGGCGGTCGTGGAAGTCGGCGCCGAGGTCGTGGTAGCGGGCCGTCGGGTCAGCGAGTAGGTGCCAGATGATCACGAGGATGGACCGGGC